>JBEKZL010000183.1:0-33143 GCA_049509915.1 Bryobacteraceae bacterium
TCAGGCCGACGGCGTGGGGGAAATCTACGCGGCCGCGCTTTCCGACGCGGACGTCAACGTGGCGATCACGGCGGTGGAGAATCTGGGCCGGCTACGGGCGATGGAATTCCGCAACCGGATCGAGGATCTGCTCCAGGCCGATGTGCACCCGATGCTGATCGGCGCCTGCCTGGAAGCCCTGGTTGGGATTGGCCATGAATCCTCGTTAGGGGCCATCCGGCGCTGTTTCCCGGATTTGGCGGCGCTGCCGGACTTCCTGCTGGCGTCTTGCCTGAAAGCGAATGCGGCGTTGGGATCGGCCAGGGAGTTCGCCGAAGTGGCGAGCTTGTTGCCTGTGCGCGGCCCTCACCTTCGCCCCGCGATTCTGAGCGCGCTGCTGGCGATCGGCTCGCGTGGTTCGCTACCCGACCCGGGCGCGGATTTGCTCCCGGCTTTACGGGCGGTGGTCAACGATGGAGATCCGGATTTGTGCCGCTATCAGGCGGTGCGGGTGTTGGGCTTCTGGGCCGCTCGCGACGACATATACGAGTTCCTCCTCTCCTGCCTGTCCAGCACGGAGCGGTTGGTTCGCCTGGGGGCGGTGGAAACCCTTCGGGAGAGCGGGCGGCCGGGGCTGGAGCCGGTCCTCGCCGCGCGTGCCCGCGAAGAATCCGATGAGGAGGTCTTGCAGGCCCTGAGCTGCTAACCGGAAACCTATGCCAGACCTCACTGTCGAACAATTTCAGAGCCTGAGCCAGGTCATCTACCAGAAGCTGGGATTGCATTTCGACGACAAGAAAATCTATTTTCTGAAAACCCGGGTTGCCAAGCGCATGGCGGCATTAGGCCTGGCTGACCCCAAGGAGTATCTGTTCCTGGTCAGGTATGCCGACCCGCAGGGCCTGGAGATGCAGGCGCTCGCCAACCTGGTCACCACCAACGAGACTTACATGTTCCGCGAGTACGAACAGTTGCAGGCATTCGCCAATGATCGTGCAAGAGGTTTTCCCGCAGGCTCAGTCCTGGGACTGCGGGATCACGGCGACCGATATCGACGAGAACATGCTGCGAAAAACGGCCGCGGCGCGCTACGGAAGCCGGTCGGTCAACGACGTACCCGACGAATATCGGGCGAAGTATCTGATTGAGGATGGCGGCGAGTACGTGGTGCGGCGGCGGACCGCCTCGCTGGTCGAAACGGTTCATCTGAACCTGCACGACCGGATGGCGATGCGGGCGATGCGGGGCTTCGATTTCATCTTCTGCCGGAACGTGCTGATTTATTTCGACGACCTTTCGCGAAAGGCGGTTGTCGATCACTTTTATAACGCCCTGAACCGGGGAGGCTACGTCTTCCTGGGGCATTCGGAATCGATAGGACGCGTGACGACGGCTTTCAAGCTGAAGCGGTTTGAGGACCACCTGGTCTATGGCAAGGAATAGCGCTGTGGAAACGAGAAAAACGATCTTAATCGTCGACGACTCGGAATTTGTCAGGAACTACCACTCCTACATATTGGAACAGGCTCATTTTCGGGTGATCACCGCGGTCGACGGCTGCGACGGACTGGAGCAGCTCTACACCAACGCCTGCGACATGGTGCTCACCGACATCAATATGTGCAACATGGACGGCTATGAGTTCATCCGGCGGGTGCGCGCCGAAGGAAAGTACAACTCCCTGCCGATCATCATCGTATCCACGGAAAGCGAAGCCCGGGACAAGATGAAGGGATTCGAAGCGGGGGCGAACCTTTACCTTGTCAAGCCCAGCTCTCCGGGAACGATGATCGAGAACATTCGCCTGCTTCTGGCCGGCAGGTGAGGCCGCGGGGGAGAGGGAAACCAAATGCCGTTTACTATCACTGGGACGCCGGGCGGACAAGTTCTCAAGCTAGCGGGCCAGGTCACGATCCAGGACGCCCAACGCCTGGCAACCGCGCTGCGGGAAGAGCTGGAAGACGGCGCGCCGCTGGCGGTGGATACCGAAGCCCTGGAGGACATCGACACCTGCGTCCTGCAACTGCTGTACGCGTTGCGCAAGGCGGCGCCGGCCGTTTCGTTCGATCGTCCGTCGGATGTCTTCCTCGGCGCTGTGGACCGCTGCGGCCTGCGCCGGGAATTGCTCAATGCACGGGAGGGCGCGTGAAAACGGTGATGGTGGTGGACGATTCGTCGAGCCTTCGCCTGATGGTGTGCACAGTGCTGCGGGGCGGCGGCTACGCGACGGTGGAGGCGGCGGACGGCGTGGACGCGTTGGCCAAGCTGGCCGGCCAGGAGATATCGGCCTCTTCCTGTCGGACATCAACATGCCGCGGATGGACGGAATCGAGCTCACCCGCCGGATTCGCGCACTGCCGGACCACCGCTTCGTGCCCATCGTGATGCTGACCACCGAATCGCACCCGGAGAAGAAACAGGAAGGCAAGGCGGCGGGGGCGACGGCCTGGATCGTGAAACCGTTCACCCCGGACGGGCTTTTGGCGGTAGTCAAGAAAGTGGTGCGCTGACGGCCGGCGTGGGAGCCGGCTTCGAAGCGGGAAAATAACCATGTCGACAGACGTCATCGGGCAAATGCGGGGCGCGTTCCGGGCCGAGGCTCTGGACCTGCTGATCGAACTCGACTCCGCCCTCCTGGCTCTGGAAGCGCAGTCGGGCGACGCAACCCTGGTCCACCGGGTATTCCGGGCCATTCACACCATCAAGGGTTCGGGCGCGACGGCCGGTTTCGCGCACCTGACCAGGTTCGTTCACAAGATGGAAGAGGCCTTCGACCTGGCGCGGGAAGGCCGGCTGGCGTTGACGCCGGAGCTGATCGATTGCGGACTGGATGCCTGCGACATCATCCGGCTGTTGCTTGAAGACGGGGCGGAAGAAGGGGAGGTTCCGGGAGAGGCGGAGGTCAGCGGCGCGGTGGCGCGGTTGCTGCCGGCGCCCGCGAGTGGGGACGGGGCGCGGATCGAGGAACCCAAACCGGCGGGAAAGGTTCGAGCAGCTTTCGAGATCGTTTTCAAGCCGAACCGCGAGGTGTTTTATTCCGGCGCGGACCCGGTCACGCTGCTCGACGATTTGCGGGAACTGGGGCAAGCGCACGTCACGGCGCACGCTGACCAGGTGCCGCCGCTGGCGGCGCTGGAGGCGGAGCACTGCTATCTGTGGTGGGAGATCCTGCTGGTCACCGACCGCGACCGCGCGGCCGTCCAGGACGTGTTCGTTTTCGTGGCGGACGAGAGCGAGATCCGCATCCGGCTGCTCGACGAGCAGGCCGAGTCGGTGGCCCTGCTCGGGTCGGTGCCGGCGGAGGCGTTCGGGCTGTTCGTGGCGGAGTGCGAGGACCTTCTGGAGGGAATCGAAAGGGACGCGCTGGCGCTCGAGGAAGACTACGCGGCCAACGACGGCCTGAACTCCCTGTTTCGGGGAGTACACAGCGTTAAGGGCAATGCGGGCCTGCTGTTGGGGCACTTCGAGGGCGCCGCTCTGGGCGACAGTCACCCGCTGCGGCTGCTGGTGCGGGTGGCCCACGCGCTCGAGACGCTTCTCGATCCGTGCCGGGAAGCGGCCGCCGGACCGGTGCCGGAAGCGATCATCCAGACCGCTCTGGAGACTTGCGACGCACTTCGCTGCCTGTTGGGAAGGCTCACGCACAACGGCGCGGGTGGCCCGGTGTCGCCGGAACTGTTGGAGAGGCTGGGAGTCGGGACCGAGGGCGCAGCTGGCGGCGGTGAAGGCGCGCGGGAGGCGGCGTTTCGCAACACCACCTCGCAGTGCGTTGAGATGATCGCGGTTTGTCTGCGGCGCATGGAGGACGGCGGAGCGCCCAACCCAGGCGTTCTCCAAACCTATTTGCGTGGTCTGCAGACGTGGTCGGCGGCGGCCCAGTACCGGGACTGCCCGGAATTGGAAGAACCGTTGGCGCAACAACTTCTGATTCTGGACGCCGCAGTGAGGACCGGGATGGCATTGAGCGGTGAAGAGCGCGCCGCGCTGGCCAGCGCCTTCCGGGTTGCCCGGTCGGTTCTGGACGGCGGCCAACCGGACGCCGGCGGGACCGAGGCCGCCGCACCTGGCAAGCCCGCCGGTCCCGCCCAAGCCGCGGTGAAAGCGCCGGGAGATCGGGCGGGCGCTCCGGCCTCGCCCTCGACGATTCGAATCGAACAGAACAAGCTGGACCGCCTGATGAGGGTCGTCGGCGAGCTGCTGGTCGCCCGCGGAGCTTTCCCGCTGCTGGCGCAGAAGCTGAACGACGGCGCCCGGGGAGCGGGGATGGTGAAGGAGATGCGGGATGCGGGCGCCAACATCTCGCGCATTGCCGACGAGCTGCAGGCCAGCGTCATGTCGATCCGGATGCTGCCGGTCAAGACCGTATTCCAGAAGTTCCCGCGCCTGGTGCGGGACCTGGCGCGGTCGCTCGGCAAAGAAGTGCGGCTGGTCATCGAGGGCGAGGGAATCGAGCTGGACAAGACCATCCTGGAGCAGATCGGCGATCCCCTGGTTCACGTGATCCGCAACGCCGTCGATCATGGGATTGAATCGCCCGGGGAACGTCGCGCAAAAGGAAAGGATGGGTCCGGGCAATTGACCTTGCGGGCGGTGCACGAGGCCGGCGGCGTGGCGCTTGAAATCGCCGACGACGGGCGTGGGCTCGACGCCGCGGTGTTGAAGCGGAAGGCCGTGGAAAAGGGATTGGTGACGGCGGAAGCGGCGGCCGGGATGAGCGAGGAGGGCGCGTTTCAACTGGTGTTTCTGCCGGGGTTTTCGACGGCGGCGAAGGTAACCGAGGTTTCCGGCCGGGGAGTGGGGATGGATGTCGTCCGCAGCAACGTCCGCAACCTGCAAGGGACCGTCGAAATTCGTTCGAAGCTCGGCCGCGGCACGACCTTACTGATCAGGCTGCCCACCAGTTTGATGATTTCCAAGGGCATCCTGCTCGAAGCGGGCGCCCAGGAGTATATCCTGCCGCTCGGCAACATTCGCGACATGGTGAAGGTGCGGGCCGAAGAGGCGCACGCCTACCGCGGTCTCACCCTGGCGCAGGTTCGGGGAAACATTTACTCGATCTTCAGCCTGGCGGAACTGCTCGGTCTGGTACCGGCCAAAACGGCGGAACTCTCGGTGGCAATCGTCGAAGCCGGCACGGTGAAATACGGACTTGTGGTCGATAAGTTTCTCAGCGAGGTCGAAGTGCTGGTGAAACCACTGACCGGCGGTTTGGAGCAATGCAAGGAGTTTCAGGGCGCAGCCATCATGGGAGACGGACGAGTGGTACTCGTCCTGAATGCGCTGGAGTGTCACAGCCTGGATCGAACCGTATGCTCGTAGGCGGCCAACTCGCGTCCCAGGCTGTAGCTCCACCGCCTGGGACGGGGCTCTTCGGCTGGCGGCGGACGTTCCGCCGGATGGTGGGCGTGAAAGGGGTGGAGGCGAAGGACTGGGTGGAAGCGCTCGAACGGGTGATTGCGGATCTTGACCTTTTGAACCGCAACACCGAGCAGGATTTCCTGACAATCGGAGGAAAACTGTCCGAGTTTACCGAGGCGGTGAACCTGATTTCCGCGGGTTTACAGGCCTTGGCCAAGATGATGTCGGAGGAACAAGGCCTACGCGCATCGCAAGCTCTGGCGTCGATTCTCGACCGTTTTACAAAGCTACGGGCGAGTGCCGAAGAGAGCAACGGCTTGCTGGACTCGATGCTGCGGGAGGCAGGCCAGGTAAAGCGGACGCTTTCGGAATTCAAAGGGGCGGTTTCCACCTTCACGACGCTCGGAGTGCT
The DNA here is from genome assembly GCA_049509915.1 of Bryobacteraceae bacterium. GTDB lineage: Bacteria > Acidobacteriota > Terriglobia > Bryobacterales > Bryobacteraceae > JBEKYD01. The sequence continues at coordinate 5,750 of JBEKZL010000183.1, forward strand.
GATCCAGATCGAGACTGCGCGGCTGGGCGCGGCGGGCGCCGACTTCGGCGCCCTGGCCGACGATGCCAACGCGCTGTCGCGTACCGTGCAGGAGCGGGTCGAGAACGCTCTGGAGACCGCACGCCAGCTGATTCCGCCCATCGAAAGCGCCCTGGTTCGCTCCGCCGCGTTCGAAAAACGGCAAGCGATCGACCTGCCCTCGATGATTACCGGCGTGCTGGCTCAGCTTGCCTCGTTCACCGAGATGCAGCAGCGGGCGCATCAGTCGTCGGTTCGAATGCGATCCCGTTACGAGGCCATATCGGAAGCCTTTAAGAAGCTGACCGTATCCATACAATTCCACGACATTACGCGGCAGCAGGTGGAGCACGCGATCGAGATCCTGCGGCGCCTCTCGTCCCATTCCCCTGGACAGGACGGCGGTGCGACGGTTCTGACGCTGCAATCCTCGCAGCTCGCCGATGCCGGCGAGAAGTTCGCCGCCGCGACAGCCGCGATTGCGCGCAGCCTGGACGAGATTGGGGCGCACGTGCTGGAGATGGCGGAGGAGAGCCGGAACCTGTCCGGCTTTTCCGAGGGCGAGCAGAACTCGTTCTTTCTGCGGATGGAACAGGCGTGTTCCGCCATACTGGCCGGACTGGTCAACTGCGACGACGCGGAGACGGCCAACGAGAGCACCCACAAGGTCCTGGCGGAGACAATCGGGCGGATGCGAGAGGCGATTGAGATGATCCAGGCGGTCGAGATCCAAATGGAGCGATTGGCGCTGAACGCCAGCATCCGGGCAGCGCACCTGGGCAGGCAGGGAGACGCCCTCGGCGTACTCGCCGGTACGATGCAGCAACTGGCACTCGATTCCGGGGGCCGCTCCGAATCCCTTCTGCGGTCGCTAGGCTCGATGAGCCAGGCAGGTACACGCCTGGCCGCGGGGGGCGTCATGGAGGACTCGAACCAACTGGAGGAGGCGGCGCGAGTGACGGTCGGCGAGTTGCACTCGTCGAGCGAGCGCAGTTTCGCCCAGATCGCCCAGATCACGGCGCGCAGCACCTGCCTCCGCGAAGACCTAAGCGCCACGCGCGACAGCTTCTCGGTAGGGTCGGTCTTTGCCGAGGCGATCGAGCGCGCACGGCGGATGATCGGGGAGATCGCAAGGCAAACCCAGCCGGCGTCTCCGCTACCCGGCAGCCAAGCGGCGGAACAGGACTTAGACCATTTCGCGGGGCATTACACTATGCAGGCGGAGCGCGACGTACATGACGCCGTCAGGGCCGCGGCCGGAGGGACCCCGGCGGCCGGGCCGGGCGAGGAGGCGGCGCTCCCCGCACAAGCGGACGAACTGGGGGAGAATGTAGAGTTTTTTTAGGATGTAGGGGTCTTGCATATGCCAGCCGTCCCAGCGAAGATCGTAGAGTGGACCCCGGAGTACGCGGTCGACGCCGCGGAAATCGATCGGGAGCACCAGGGTTGGTTCGAAGCCGTGAATCGCCTCCACCGGGCGATGTTGGAGGGGAAAGGGGCGGAAGTTCTAGGGGTGCTTCTCACGGCAGCGACCCAATATACCTCTGTTCATTTTGCCCACGAAGAGCGGCTGATGGCCGTCAGTCGGCGACCCGGAGTTGCGGGCGCACGTGGAGAAGCACGATAAGTTACGGCGCCAGGCACGGGAGTTTAGGGAACGCTTCGATCGCGGAGAGGTGACCATGACGATCGAGTTCACGCTGTTCCTCTCGGCGTGGATCAGGAGGCATGTCATGACAATCGACCGCCGGTTGGGCCAGTATTTGACTACGCGGCAACCGAATCCGGCCCCCAGCGGTTCCATCGGGATACGCGATCCGCGGGTTCCGTGACGAGCCGGGCAGGAACGCTTCCATTGGCCGCGGCCCGGCAGGCGCCAGCCCGCGCGCTTGCGCTGCCGCCGGTATTCCCTTATCGTGGGTATTCGTCTATGGCCAGCAAAACACCCATCACGGTCGCTTACGGCGACGGCATCGGACCGGAAATCATGAACGCCACGCTGCGGATTCTGGAAGCGGCGGGGGCGGCGCTCGAAATTGAAACCATCGAGATCGGGGAGAAGGTGTACCTGCGCGGGAATACCGCCGGTATCGATCCCGGCTCCTGGGAATCCCTGCTGCGAACCAGGGTTTTTCTGAAAGCGCCGATCACCACCCCGCAGGGCGGCGGATTCAAGAGCTTGAATGTCACCACGCGCAAGACCCTGGGCCAGTATGCCAATGTGCGGCCCTGCGTATCCTATCATCCGTTCATCGAGACCAAGCACCCCGTGATGGACGTGGTGATCGTGCGCGAAAACGAAGAGGATCTCTACGCCGGCATCGAGTACCAATTGAGCCCGGACGTAACCTCATGCATCAAGCTCATCACCCGGCCGGGGAGCGAGCGGATCGTCCGCTACGCGTTCGAATACGCGCGCCGTCACAACCGCAAGAAGGTTACCTGCTTCATGAAAGACAACATCATGAAGATGACCGACGGGCTGTTTCACAAAGTCTTCGACGAGATCGCCGTCGAATATCCGGATATCCAGAAGGAAGCCTGGATCGTGGATATCGGCGCCGCCAAGTTGGCCGATACGCCGGAAGCTTTCGACGTGCTGGTGATGCCGAATCTCTACGGCGACATACTTTCGGACGTGGCGGCGCAGATTGCCGGCTCGGTAGGGCTGGCGGGGTCGGCCAACATCGGCGACAAGTGCGCCATGTTCGAGGCGATTCACGGCTCGGCGCCGCGGCGCGCCGGGCAGAACCTGGCCAATCCGTCGGGCCTGCTGCTGGGCGCGGTGCTGATGCTGGTGCACATCGATATGCCGGAGACCGCGGCGCTGGTACACAACGCCTGGCTGCGCACCATCGAGGATGGCATTCACACCTACGACATATTTACGGAAGGAATCAGCACGGCGAAAGTGGGGACCAAGGAATTCGCCGCCGCGGTGGTGGCGCGGATCGGACAGCGGCCCAACCGTCTGAAGCCGGTGGCCTACGCCCACCGGACGGGGGTTGCCCCGGCGGCGCGGCCAGCTTCCGCGGCGGCCCGCGCAGTCAGTTCCGAAATCCGGGGAGTGGACCTTTTCGTGACGTGGCCGTCACGCAATCCGGAAGCCCTGGCTGCGGCCATGCGGCCATTGGCAGCCGACGGGTTGAGCCTGGAAATGATCGACAACCGCGGGGTAAAGGTGTGGCCAGCGGGCTCGGCGGAGACATTCTGCACGGAGAGTTTCCGCTGCCGCTTCCTGGCTGACGGCGGCACGGGCATGAAGCCGATCCTGGGGTTGTGCGGGCGAGTGGCTGAGGCCGGTATCGACATTGCCTCCACCCAGACGCTACGCACTTTCGACGGAAAGGCAGGCTATTCGCTGGCCCAGGGGCAGTAGGGAACGCGTGGTTTAACCCACCTGGGGATTTCGCAGTTTAGGCAGGCAACCGCTCCCTGGCGGGCGCGGCTCGGTTCCGGATTTTCGCGTCCGCAGTCACTTACTGACTCGCGAACGGTTGACGGGAACGGATTTTCCCAGGCGGCTGGTTTGGGCGCGTGTCCGTCTGTGACTGATTGTTTCCTCAGGCTCGTGCTAAGATCGAAGTTCCTCCTTCTTCCTCGTATAGAGACTTGGGCACACCAATCGACGTATCTATATGCCAAAACCGGAGCCGAAGCTAGTTCTCGCGGTTGTAAGCGACTTGTTTTTTTCCGTCAAATTGACCGACGCAGCCAAGCGCAACGGACTGGTGCTGGAGTTCGTCAAAGACGGCAAGGAAGTGATCGAGAAGGCCAAAGGGCATCCCTCGCTGATTATTTTCGACCTGAATTTCGATGCCGTCCAGCCGCTCAAGCTGATTACCAAGCTGAAGGGTAACTCCGAGACGAAGCCCATCAGCCTGATCGGCTATCTTTCGCACGTGCAGGGCGAGCTGAAGTTAAAGGCGCAGGAAGCCGGCTGCGATATGGTGATGGCGCGTTCGGCTTTTTCGCAGAACCTTCCGCTGATCTTCAAGCGTCACTCGAGCCTCGGATAGGTCGCGCGAGCGATCCGGCGCGCCGAGGCGCGAGTCCTCAGAACGCCCAGAAGCCGTTCGGGTAGCTGCTGTTGGACCCGGCGATCCCCACGAACACGGAGCGGCCGAAGAAGAACGGCAATCCCAGATCGACGTAGTCGGTGGAGGGACCGGTCCCGCTATCTCCGCCCAGGTCGTTGAACGCCGCGTAACCACTGGCAAACAAGGTAGACGCGTCGGCGATGCTAAACTGCACCGCACCCTCGACGCCATTGGTTCCATGCGCGGTGACGGTGAATGGGATCGTGGAGGCCGGGCAGTAGTAGCCCAGCAGTTCGCCGCTACACTCTTTCATCCCCGTCGAGGCCAGGCTAGCAGCATCGGAAAAGAACAAGGCGTTCGAACCACTGTCGATAAAGCTTCCGTTGTTGGGAGAGGTATAGGAGACGCCATTGTAAACAACCGTGGGGAAGTTACCGTACTGGTCGATCTCGTAAACCTGCGAGCTGCCCAGGCCGTTGTCGGACTGGGTTCCGATGCCGAAGATCAGCGATCCGGCGACGGAGGCCGCGCCGCCGGCGGCGACGGACGGCAGCGTGATCAACACACCATTGGTGTCCGCGGAGGAAAACGCCGAAACCGGATTCCGAAGCTGCTGTTGCAGCGGCACGTCGGCCGCCGTGCATTCCCCGTTCGGGCAAGTGAAATACTGGGGAACTGAACCCGAGGTGCAAGCGCTGCCACAATCCTGTGGAAACGTCCCAATGCCCAGAATCCCATTGGCGCCAAGGCTCTCGAGGGTGTTGAGGTCCACCACCAGACCGGGGCTCGGGGCGGCGGCAAGGCAACTCGTGGGCACGGGGAAAGAGGGAGATGCGGCAATAATCTGGATGGGAACTCCCGAACCCGCGGCTTGCCCGGGAACCTGGGTGGCCATTTCTCCGGTGCCGGCGATCTGTATGCTGGCCGACGCGAGCGGCCCCCAGACGTAGGCGAACGAAGCGAACTGGATGCACTCCTGCAGCACATTGCCGCTGGAACTTTGGACGCTGGGCAGCGAAACGGTCAGCGCCGAAGAAAGGACTCGCAAGCCCACCGAGCCGGTATCCACCAGAACGTTGGGGAGGGTTTGACAATTGGTTGTACTGCCAGGAGCGCAAACCGTGACCGAAGTCCAGATGCCGTTCACGTACCCGCCTGCCGGTCCCAGCGCCCCAAAGCCGACTGTGACGGGCGCCGTGTTCACCACCGACGGGGTTGGTGTAGGGGATGGGGTGGGGCTAGGTTTGCCGCCGCCACCGCAACCCGCGAAGGCAATCAAGCCGGCCGCCACCGCTGGAACGCAGCCGCGCGCGCCCTTCCCGTGTCTCATTGCACTACCTCCGCGGAGACGCTGCCAGGCACAAGGCCTGGCACATAGGCGTACCCGTGGAAGGACCGCATATGGCCGCCGCTGACAAACACGAGCTTATCCGTCCGCACGATCAAGGGCCCACCGCCGTAACGCCGCGTCTTCGATTGCAGGGCCACCTGGAGTTCCGTCATGCTGGAGCCCAGCAATTGCTGCAGATTGGGCATGCGCGACGCCTGCCAGTTGACGCCGAAGACCAAGCCCTCCGGCGAAACAAATTCCCTCACGACAGTACCGTCGGCGGCGGTGATCTGGTGGAGCTTATAGCCCTGACGGACCTCTTCGCGATCCGCACCGCGCATAACCTGCCGGTCCACGCTCACCGACGACTCATATTCGCCTAACGCCGCCGCCGCTGGCGCGGCCGCCAGGATCAAAATCGATAAAGCTGCCAAAGTGGCTTTCATAACGTCGAATCCGTATCTAGCCCAGCCCTGGCGGCATGCGACCCGGGTTCAGGCCGTGCGCGATCCAGATCATGAGAATGGAGCGTACAATGATGAGCCGGTCTCGCGTCTGTGTGGACGGACGATATGGGTCCCAAGTTCCACGCCGCCCTTGAACGCGTGTGCGTTTCATACCCGCGGGCCGCGAGTCGCTCGAAAGGCGGCGCTGCAGGCTGAGAGTCCGCGCCTCGGAGGGACAGCCTACGGCAATTCCTCCACCATCTGATCGATTTCCGCTGGGCGGATGTAAAAGTGGGGTGACGTCCGCACCCAGCCCGCTCTTGGCGCGGCCGAGATTCGGGCGGCGGTGAGCGTACGAACGATGTCGCGCGCCTCGACGCCTGGTTTGCGAAAGCTGACGATGCCAGCGCCGGTATCGGGCGTACGGGTCCCTAGCACTTCGTAACCTTTTGCCTGGACGCCGGCGGCAATGCGGTCGCCGAGCGCCTGCACTTGCGGCCCAATGTGCTCGATGCCGACGTCAAGTAGAAATTCAATTGCCGCTTTTAAACCAAAGCAACCAATAGTATTTAGAGTGCCACATTCGTAGCGGCCGGCATCCGAACGGAGGGTCATGTCGCGAGAGGCGTAGTCGGCGTAGCGGGCCACGTTGGTCCAGCCGAATTCCACCGGCTCGACGCGGTCCTGCAGCTCGCGGCGGAGGTACAGGATGCCGCAGCCCTCGGGCCCGAGCAGCCATTTGTGGCCGTCGGCAGCCAGCGCATCGATATGGCAATCCTCGACATCGATCGGGAATGCGCCTAGTCCCTGGATCGCATCTAGCAGATAAATGCACGAGTTACGATGGCAAATTTCGCCAATTGCCTGAACTGGAGCCCGATAGCCGCTGAGAAACTGAACGAAGCTGATCGCCAACAGGCGGGCGCCGCGCACGGCCTGCTCTATCTGCTCCAACGAAGAATCCACATGGAGCCAGGTAACCTCAACGCCACGATTCTCTAAGCGCTTCCAGGGGTAATAATTAGCTGGAAATTCCTCGACAAATGCTACAACTCGATCGCCAGGCCTCCAGTCGAGCCCCATGGCGACGGTAGCGATGCCCTCGGAAGTATTCTTGACCAGGGCGATCTCGGAACGGTCGGCATGAATCAGACGGGCCGCCGCCACGCGCAGGCCCTCGTAGGCGGCGAGCCAGTGGTCGTAGTGCAGGCTGCCAAAGACCAGAGCGTCCTCGGCCAGTTCCTGCATCGCTCTGGCTGCCGGCAGCACCAACGGCGCCACGGCCGCGTGATTGAGGTAAATTAATTTCTCCCGGATGGGGAAATTGGTCTGGTATCGCTCCCAAAGGGGGGCGGAGTTTAGGAAACTTAACTGAGAATCGGTAGGCACTTCCTTTACAATACGAAAAGGATCTCCCGGAGGGGAAGATGCAACGCCTCGGCCAATTCGTTTTCGCCGCCGGTATGAGCATGACGCTCGCGGCCGCGCTGGTTTCGGCCGGCGATCCGCTGATCGCCGAGTACATCAATCGTCTGGGGCAGAACCTGGTGCGGAATTCGGACGCGAAGGGGCCGTTTCGTTTCAAGGTGATCGAATCGCCGGAGGTGAATGCCTTTGCCCTGCCCGGAGGGTACGTGTTCGTTTATAGCGGGCTAATCCGAATCGCCGATGAAGAGGATGAGCTGGCTGCCGCGATGGCGCACGAAATCGCGCACGTGGCGGCGCGCCACATGACCAGACAGGCTACCAAGACGCAGCTTGCGAACATGGCGGCCATCCCGGCCGGCATTCTTCTGGGTGGATGGACCGGTTACGCCGCGCGGCAAGGCGCCGGGCTGGCGATTCCGATGACCTTTTTGAGTTTCGCCCGGAAGGATGAATCCGAAGCCGACTATCTGGGTGTGCAATACCTGTACGCCGCCGGCTACGATCCCACCGGCGCGATCAGCATTTTCGAGAAAATGGAAGCCCTGGAGCGGCGCACACCGGGCACGATTTCGCGCGCGTTTTCGACCCATCCCATGGACGCCGACCGGATCAAACGCACCGAGAAAGAGATCGAAGCCATTTTGCCGGGGCGCCAGCAGTACCTTGTCACCACATCCGATTACGCAGCCATGCGCCAGCGCACGATGGCGCGCGAGGTCCCCCAAAGGACCACTCCCGGGCAACCGACGCTCAAAACCGCCCAGGGCGCCAGAGTTCCCGGCGCGGTAGGGGGCGCGGGCGGCCGGCGCTGATGCCGCTCTCTCGGCTGGTGTGGGACAGGGTGTCCCAACGGCCGTGTCCCGGATACACAGCCGAGCCCATTTGGGTTCAGCTAACACACTTGTAATCATCCGGATTCAATTGGTGCGACAGTTGCAACCGACAGCCATGGCGTGAGCTTCAAGTTATCTATTCGCGGTGGTTTGGCGGCTATATGCCTGGTGGCGGGGGCGGCGGCGGCAACGCTGGAGCAGTTGTCGCTGGCAGATCTGGTTACAGATTCTACGGCGATCGTGCGGGGCACGGTCGAAGACGCTTCGGTGTCGGTCAGCGGACCGGTAATCTATACCCACTACACCATTCGGGTATCGGAGCAACTGAAGGGACCGGCCACGAGCGCGGCCACGGTGGAAGTGGTGCTGCAGGGCGGCAAGGCGAACGGGGTGGTGCAGCGGTTCGCCGGAGTTCCGCAGTTTCAGGCGGGCGATGAGTATGTCTTCTTCCTGTGGACGGGGCCAAGCGGGCGCACGCAGTTAACCGGGCTGACGCAGGGTTTGTTCGCGGTGGGAACGCCGGGGGCGGCGAACCCGGTGGTGACGCGCGCGGCCAGCCAGGAAGCCATGCTGGATGCGCGGACGCATCGACCCGTACCGGCGCCGGCGCTGAGCATGACGCTCGCCCGGTTGCGCTCCCAGATTGCAGCCGCACTGGCGGCGCCGCGGGCAAATCGATGAAGTTGCGGGGTTGGGCGGCAATCGCTGCGCTGATTGCGGTCGCGGTGCCCGCGCAGGCGTATTATCACTATACCTATTACGCCAGCCGCGTGGCGCCGTTCAATCCAATTCCGGCGCAGTTCAACATAGCGGCGCTGCCCTCCAGCACGGTGTCGATTTTCGTCGACGATAATGGGCCCTCCACCTTCTATCCGAACGACACTTTCGGTTCGGTGCTGGGGGAGCTGAAAGCCGCGGCCGCGGCGTGGAACGCGGTGCCGAATTCGGCGTTGCGGGTGGCTTTCGGAGGGTTGGAGACGGCCGGGCAAGCGGCTAATACGCCAGGCATCGAAGTGGAATTCGGCGAGTTGCCACCGGGCCTGCTGGGGTTGGGCACGCCCAATCTACCCGCCACGCCAACGGTGACGACGGCTGGCAGCCAGACCTTCGTCGCGATCAGGCACGGGGTAGTGATTCTTTCGAACAATACCAACCTGGGCTCTGGCCCGAGCTCGACCGAGCAGTATTTCACCACGGCCGTACATGAGATCGGCCACGCGCTGGGGTTGCAGCATACCTGGACGGCGTCGGCGATGTCGCAAGGTGTAATTCGGAACACCGACCGGTCGCGGCCGATCGACGCCGACGACATCGCTTCGCTGCTTGTGTTGTACGGGAATGCGGCCACGGCTACCACTACGGACTGGCACCTGAGCTATGCGTCGATCACCGGGAAGGTGCTGTTGGCCAATGGCACCGGGGTCAGCATGGCGTCGGTGGTGGCGATTCCGGCGGAAGGGCCGGCGGTCAGCACGCTGACCAACCCGGATGGCACGTTCACTATCCAGGGGCTTCCCCCCAACAACACTTATCAAGTCTATGTACATCCATTGCCGCCGGATGCACTGGCCAGCACCGAAGGACTCTTGCTGCCGACGGATCTGAACGGCGTTCCCTTCAGTGCTTCAGCGCCGTTCGCGGCTAGTTTTTACGGCGGGTTCCCGAGCCCGGTGGGCTCGGCCCCCTGGGCGCTTTCGGCCGGTCAATCGGTACCCTACTACTTGAGCTTCGTGGTGCAGCCGCTGATGGCGGTGACGGCTTACGATCTCATCACCCTCAGCTACCTCGATCCGATTGGGCACACGTACAGCTCTTCGCCGCCGGCGAATTATGTCTCGGTCACACCTGCGTATGAGACTGTCTCACAGGCGGAGATGCTGGTGTACTCGGAAGGGGCGCCATCGGGCGGCGGCAGCACCGCGGTTCCACAGTCGGTAACGCTGCTCGGAGGCTTCAGTCCGGCGGGGCCGTGCGCGGCCGACAATAGCGTCGCGCCGTGCTTCATCCCCTACCAGAACACGGCGGGCTTGTTCAGTTACTTCATTCCTCCGCCATCGGCGGGCACCGGACCGCGCCACCTGGTGTACACCTTCGCCAACGACATGTTCGTGCTGCCGGACGCGGTGGTGCTGGTGAACAACGGTCCGCCGTATGTCAATGCCGTAACGGGCAACGGGGACGGATCGGTAACCGTGACGGGCGGGAATTTCGGTCCCGACAGCCGGGTGTTTTTCGATGGGCTTCCAGCCGTGTCCGAGGTGAACAACTACGAATCGGGGTCGATAACGGCGACCCCACCAGCAAGTTCGGGCGGGCAGGTCGCCACGGTTACGGTGTTTGACAGCGACGGGCAGAACTCCTCATTCTATTCTGAATCCGGTGGAAACCCGCCGGCTTATAGTCTTCCGGCTTCCGGTACACCGGCGATGTTCGTGAGCCCGAGCGCCGCGCTTGCAGCGGGTAGCTCGGGGATGCTGACCATCAATGGGACTTTCACGCACTTTGTGAGTGGACAGGTGACGGTAGGATTCGGGTCGAGCGACATCACGGTCAGTAACATGTTGGTGGTGAGCCCGACCCAGCTTTGGGTGAATGTTTCGGTGGCCGCGGGCGCGGCGATCGGCACCACCGAGATCAGCGTCATTTCCGGTTACCAGGTCATTACCCAGCCCGGCGGCTTCCAGGTGCTGCCGGCAAATGGTACATCGAATGGCAGCGCAGCAGGTTCCAATACCGGGTCGCCTTCCATCGCAGCGGTAGTGAGCACCGCTACGACGACGGCGCTGGCGCCCGGCTCCGTAGGTACGATTTACGGCACCAACCTGCTACCGGCATCCGGCAGCCCGGCAGTGACGGTGGGCGGCACGACGGCTCCGCTGTACTATTCGGGTTCCGGGCAAATCAACTTTCAGGTACCGGCCAATCTACCGACCGGCCCGGCAATCCTCACGCTGACTATCGGGTCCACCAGCGTCAATTACGGCGTAACCGTCGCCAACCCGCCACCCACCATTGTGAGCATCGTAGACACGACCCAGACCTTATCGGCGCCGGGCCCGGGAGATATTCTGGCAGTGCAGGTGAATGGTCTACTCGATTCCACCGCGCAGGTCACCGTTTCCGGCATTGGCATGCCGTTGGTATCGGTCGCGGGCGGCCAGATTCTGTTTGTGCTGGATCAATCCTTCGCCGGCTCTCCGGTACCGATCGCGGTCGTGGTGGATGGCGCGGCGAGCCTGCCGTACACGCTCACCGTGAGGTGACTCTCTCCCCGGAGTGCGTGCCCGCAGCGACCGCCAAACCACTCAGTCTGCGCCGCCCGGTTTGTGCGGGTTGCGGGAATGAGCGATAGCGGGCATTTCGGGTGTTTCCGCCTGCTGCGCGTACATTTCCAGGCCGGCTTTCAGCAGATCGAAAGCGGCCTGGGGCGTATCGGCGTAGCGAAACAGCTCGAGGTCCTGGGGGGAAATCATGCCGTGACGGATCAACGCGTCGAAGTTGACAATTTCCTTCCAATAGGCCGAGCCGTAAAGTACGATGGTGATCTTCTTGGCGAGTTTCTGGGTTTGGGTGAGGGTGAGGATCTCCATCATTTCATCCAGCGTGCCGAAGCCGCCGGGGAACACGACCAGGGCTTTCGACAGATAGGCAAACCAGAACTTGCGCATGAAGAAGTAGTGAAATTCAAAGCTGAGCTCGGGAGTTATATAAGGGTTGGGAAACTGCTCGAAGGGCAAGCCGATGTTGAGCCCCACCGTTTTGCCACCGGCCTCCGAGGCGCCGCGGTTGGCGGCTTCCATGATTCCCGGACCGCCGCCGGAGCACACCACAAAGCGGTGCGTGCTGTCGGTGAACTGCTCTGCCCATTCGGTGAGCACGCGGGCCAGCGAGCGGGCATCCTGATAGTAGTTGGCCATAGGGCCGGTTTCGCGAATGCGCGCGGAGCCGAAAAATACCACCGTGTCGCGGATGTTTTCGCGGCGGAAGTGAGCCAGCGGTTCGAGAAACTCCGACAGGATTCGTATCGCCCTCGCATCGGGACTGTTGAGAAACTTCTCGTTCAGATAGGCAACCGGACGGCGGTCGCCGTGCGGAAGCGTCAGCTCACTCATTTCTTCTCCAATTGTTCCAACCGCTTTTTGATATCACGCAGGCTCTTGACGATGTCGGGTAACTTGGGGAAAGCCGTGATCGCGCGCAGCCACTCGGAGGCGGCAAAGGCGGGCGATCCCGAAATGCGGGATCCCGGCGCAACGTCGCCGCCAATGCCGCTTTGGGCATAGACTACCGCGCCTTCGTGTATGGTCAGATGGCCGCTAGAGCCCACCTGTCCAGCCAGAAGCACATTCTTTTCCAGAACCGTGCTGCCAGCCAAGCCGGTCTGAGCGCAAATGATGTTGTCCTCCCCCACGGTGCAGGCGTGGCCTATCTGGACCAGGCTGTCGATTTTCGCGCCGCGGCGGACGCGAGTTTCTCCCACAGTGGCGCGGTCGACAGAGGTCAGGCTCTGCACCTCGACGTCGTCTTCCAAAACCGTGATTCCGGACTGTACGATTTTGAAATGCGTGCCGTCGGCGCGCTTGGCGAAGCCAAACCCATCGCCTCCGACCACCACGCCGTTCTGCAGGGTTACGCGACTGCCGATGCGGCAGAATTCCCGCACCGCGGAATGCGAATGTGCCAGGAAATCGTCGCCAATTTCAGCGCCTTCGTAAATCACCGCATGGGGGTGTAGTACGGCGTTGCGCCCCATCCGGACGTGTTCCCCGACCACGGCAAACGGCCCGATGGAGCAACCTTCGCCGACGACGGCGGTCGCCGCCACCGAGGCCAATCGGTGAATCCCCGGAGGAGGACAAGGCGGAGTGTAGAAAAATGAGAGCGCGCGTGCAAAATCCAAGTAGGGATTGTCCGAAACGACACAAGAAATATCCACACTGGCGACAGGTTCCGTCACCAGGATGGCCGCGGCTCGGGTTTGCTTGACTTTGGGCGCGTACTTAGGATTTGCCAGAAAGGTAAGTTCGCCCGGCCCGGCGTGCTCCATCCCGGCAACACCGGTGATTTCAATGGCGGCATCGCCTTCCAGTCGGCAGCCGAGGCGGTCGGCAAGTTCGCGAAGTTTCATGAATGGTCCACCCAACATCCTAACAGCGCGCGCGCCATTGGCGACGACGGCAAGGAGGACCAAAACGCGGCCGCATGTCAAGAACTGAATCCGCCCGGTTATGTATACGATGCAAAATTCGTTGACAGTTTGATTAGCGCTCTGTTACTCTCCGCAACGTCACTCATGAAAGCATCTCCTACTCAAGCCACCCCAAATATTCTGCTGATCGACGACAATCGCAACGGTTTGATCGTTCGAAAGCTACTGCTGGAAGAGCAGGGATATCACGTAGTGACCGCGACAGATGGCGCGGAGGCTTTGGAACTTTATCAACCCAGCTTGTTCGACGTGGTCGTAACGGACTATCGCATGCCCCGCTTGAATGGGATCGAATTGATTCGCGCGGTCCGCGAGCGCGATCCGCAGGCACGCATCATTTTGTTGTCGGGCGTCGTGGAACCGCTTGGTCTGACGGAAGAGAACACGGGGGCGAATGCCGTCATCGCCAAGACGGCGAACGAACCCGCGCACCTGATGCGATGGGTCAAGCGCTTGCTGAACCGCACGGCACCGCGCAAGCCGGCGCGCTCGCAAAAGGCGGTCAGGAATGCCCGCGCGGTGGCAATCTAGCAATAATGGGTGACTTTTACGCGCGGCGGTCGGCGCCGCCGGCCGTGATTGCGGTCTGGGCGTCGTTGTGCATCCTTGCGGCCCTCCCCGGGCAATTGCTGGCCAGCCCGGCCCGCAAGGCGCCGAGGCCGGCGGAAAAGCTGGCGCCGATAACGGCTTCGGGCCAGGTTCGCCGCTGGATGCGTAACATGACGTTACGTGACGAAATAGCCCAGTTAGTACTGATCGCATTTCATGGCGAATCTCCTAACTCGGGTTCGCGCGAATATCTCAGGTTCCTGCGCCTGATCCGCGACGTCAGAGTCGGCGGCCTGATCCTGACTAACGTCTCCAATGGCCACACCATCCAGAAAGCGGAGCCCTATGCATTGGCGGCTTTCCTGAACCGCATGCAGCGCCTGGCCAGGATACCGCTAATGGTGGGCGGCGATTTCGAACGCGGCGCTTCCATGCGGGTGGAAGGCGTAACTGTGTTCCCGCATGCCATGGCCTTCGGCGCGGCGGGCGATCCGGAGCTTTCGCGCTTCGAAGGAGAAGTGACCGCTCGGGAGGCGCGCGCCCTGGGCGTGGATTGGGTCTACTATCCAGTCGCCGATGTCAATAACAATCCGGACAACCCGATCATCAACATCCGCTCGTTTGGCGAGGACCCGCAAGCGGTTGCGGCCCAGGTACGCGCCTTCATCGAGGGCGCGCATTCCGACCGGCGCAATTACGTACTGGTGACGGCCAAACATTTCCCCGGCCACGGCGATACGGCGGTGGATTCGCACCTGAATCTGCCCTCGATCGCGGCCGACCGGGCGCGCCTCGAGAGCGTAGAACTGGTGCCGTTCCGGGCCGCCATCGACGCCGGCGTGGATGCGGTGATGACGGCGCACATCGCGGTGCCGGCGTTGGCACCGCCTGAACTGCCCGCGACCCTCTCGCCAGCTATCCTGACGGGCCTGCTGCGCGACGAGCTCGGGTTTCACGGCCTGGTGATTACCGACGCGCTCGAAATGGGTGGCATTGCCAAGGGCTTCAGTACCGCGGAAGCCGCCGTACGCGCCCTCGAAGCCGGCGCGGATACGCTCTTAATGCCGTCGGATCCCGAGGCGGCCATCCGCGCCGTGGTGGCGGCCGTAGCCAGCGGCCGGCTGAAGCGCCAGCGGATTCGGGAGAGCGTGGTGAAGATTCTCTCCGCCAAAGAAAAACTGGGGCTCGATCGGAAACGCCTGGTGGACCTGGAAGGGCTGGGCGACATCGTCAACTCGCCCGAGTCGGCCGAGCGGGCACAGCAGATCGCGGATAGGGCGGTGACGCTGGTACGCAACCGCGACAACCTGGTGCCGCTGGCCGATCCCGCCCAAAGCTGCTTTGTGACCATGGCGGAGAGCCGCTATGGAATGGAGGGGCAGGCTTTTGCCGCGGAGGTTCGCAAACGCTTGCCGCAGGCACGAATCGCCCCGCTCGATCCCAGTATGTCGCGCGCGGACGTGGACGCCGCGATCGACCGTCTTAGCTCGTGCCAGGCCTACGCCGTGGCCGCATTTTCCACGGTCAGCGCCTACCGCGGATCGGTCGGGATGGCGGGCGAGCTCGAGCGGGCCATGGAGACCCTGGCCGGCTCCGGACGTCCGCTAGTGCTGGTCGCGTTGGGGAATCCTTACCTGCTGCGCGAATTTCCCAGCGTGAATACGTACCTCGCGACGTTCAGTACGGTGCCGCCGTCGGAGATTGCTGCGGTGAAAGCGCTGTGGGGCGAAATCGCGGTGAGCGGTCGCCTGCCGGTAACTATCCCCGGCCAGGCCGCGTTGGGCGAAGGGATCCAACTTGCGGCGACGCGGGCAGCACAGCCGCAGCCTTAGGGATTGCCGCTTGAAACCTGCGTACTAACATAAAGAGTCGGGTGCGATTCGACGTGACTGCTTTCGTCAATTCGTTTTTCGAGGAGCGCGTGGAACGTCTTTTTGATCTGGCGGAGTTGGTAGAGAGGATTTTCGCTTCCGCCGGACTCGAGTATCGCGTAGTCGGCGGCCTGGCAACCTACCTTTACGTCGAGCAGGGGGAAGCGGATTCAGGCCGATTGACCAAAAACATCGACATCGCGGTGCGGCGCGAAGACCTGGAGAAGATCGCGCTGGCCGCGGAGCCCTTCGGATTGGAGCATCGCCACGTGGCGGCGTGGATATGCTCGTCAGCGCGTTGGAGCCCTCCGCCCGGCGAGCCGTCCACTTGATTTTCGCGGGCGAAAAGGTCCGGCGCAAATACGCCGAAGCGGTCCCCGATCTTGGGCCGTATGTCAGGTTGCGTGGAGTCAGGTTGATCCCGCTGGCGGACCTGGTCCGCATGAAACTCACCAGCTTCCGTGCCAGGGACGAAGCGCACATAAAGGATCTGGACGAAGCCGGCCTGATCACGCCGGAGATCGAATGCGGGCTTTCCGCGGCATTGATCGATCGTCTCAAAAGGACGCGGGAAAGAGAGTAGGGCGCGGGCGAATCGCCGGCGCTGCCGACGCGCCCTTCCAGCCAGCATGGGAAAATGGGGGAATGAGCTTTCGGATTCTGGCCGCGTTCGTATTCGCCTCGCTATTGGGGGTAAGCCAGACTCAGACTTTGACGATAAAGCAGTTGGCAGAATTCCTGAGGTCGTCGTCCGAGTTCATCCAGAAGCGGCAGGCCACCGACGCGCAGGTGGCCGGCTACCTGGCCAAGGTGAAGATGAGAGAGCGGCTGACAGACGCCATCATCGAGGACATTCAGAGCCAGACCGAACTCGGTCCGCGGACCATGGCCGCGCTGAAGGCCCTGCGCGACCGCTCGCAGGAACTGGCGGCCGTCGGACGGCTGGAGCCGCCGTCCAAGCCGACGCCGATTCCACCGCCATCGGCGGAGGAACAGGCCGCTATCATGAGCGAAGTGCGGGATTATGCTCTGAACTACAGCGGCACCCTGCCGGATTTCATTTGCACGGAAGTGCAGCGCCGCATGGTCGCTCCCCTGCCCGGAACCAAGAATGGCGGCCCGCCCGGCAGCGACCCGCACTGGTACGCGCAAGACACGCTACAGATTCGTCTCAGCTACTTCAACCAGAGAGAGCAATACCTGGTGGTGCTGGCCAATAATGCGGTGGTGAACAAGGATTATTCCAAGATGGGCGGCAGTAAGTCGTTCGGCGAATTTGGTTCTATGCTGAAAGAGATCTTCGAGCCTTCCACCGAGACCTTTTTCGAATGGGACCACTGGGGCACGCTGCGCGGCAAGCGGGTGATGGCGTTTCGTTACCAGGTGCGGCAGGACCGGTCGAAGTTCGCGATCACCGTAGAGGGCAACGAGGCCCACGTGATCGCGGCCTATCACGGCCTGGTCGAAATCGACCCGTCGAGCCACGTCATTCTGCGCGTCACCACCGAAGCCGATTCCCTGCCTCCGAGTTTCCCGGTGCGCAAAGCGGCCGACGTGCTGGATTACGACTATACCGAGTTGTCGGGCCGCCAGTTCTTGCTGCCGCTCAAGGCTCAGATCCTCATGACGGCCTCTGATAGCTTGCAGCGGCTGGACGAAGAATTCCGGATCTATCGCAAGTACTCGACCGATTCCGACATCACCTTCGATACCCAGCCTATCGCACCGCTGTCAGACGATAAGACCAAAGAGAGCAAAGACGCGGGCACGGCACCGGTGAAGAAGCCTTAGGGCGTGCTTTTGCAATTACGAATCGCGTAATCTCGATCCGGACGGCAACCGCTCCGCTCACGGTCGTGGCCCGGTTTGATACCCTTTCAGAGCCGCGGCCGTCAGGGCGCGGCCGGCACGGGAATATGTCACCGTAATTCCGAACATGAGTACTTAGGCTGCGAGTGACTCATCAGCCACGGTGTGTGCCATTCGCTCTCAGCCGCACTAATGCGGATTTGGATAATTAGCGCCGAAATTACGATTGTCGTATAACATATAGGGCGGCAAGAAAAAGCGGCGCCTGTAGTGGAAAACGGTGGCCGCGGGTCTTAGAGCATGGAGGCCTTCGATTCGTGCGTTTCAGCTATTGGGTGGCAACCGGTATCATAAGCGCCTGTGTTTGCCGTGGACAGTCGCTCTCCATCGGCGTCACTGGCGGGGGGCGCCCCACCGATAACGTGATCGGCGCTACGCCTGAATCGAGACGGTACGTCGTCGGGCCCATGGTGGAGCTGCGTCTGCCCTGGAATCTTGCCGTCGAGGTGGACGCGCTCTACCATCGGAACGGCTTTCTGACCGGAAACAGCAACTTCGCGGGCTCCATCGTCGAAAGCGAGCGCGCAAACTCCTGGGAGTTCCCGATGCTGTTCAAGTACAAACTCGCGGTGCCCAAGGTCAAGCCCTTCGTCGAGGTGGGACTGGCGCCGCGCACCATCTCCGGGACGATTTCGGAATCCGGCTTTGCTGTCGACATCATGACCGACCAGCGGACGCCTTTCAGCAGGGTTGTAAGAACCAACTGGAACGGCAGCTTTGGAATCGTGACGGGCGGCGGCGTCCAGTTCGGGGTGGGCCGTTTGCGGCTGTCGCCCGAGGTTCGCTATACGCACTGGACCAGTGCGCCAATCGGCGGGACCTTCGGCGACGGACCATCGTATTACGGCACTCAGGAACAAGTGGACGTGCTGCTCGGAATTGGTTGGAGGGTTCGACAGAGCAGTCCCGATTAGCGTGACGGGCTGTTGGGATTGTCTTTGGGAGCCTCATTGATCCGCCGTAAGGAGCGAAGCGCGTTTCGCCGGACCAGCGGATTCGGGTCTTGCACTAATTCGCGCAGAACGCCGGTGAAGAGCGTTTCGCCCGTTCGCCCCATAACCCACGCGGCAGCGGCTCGATGGAGCGCCTCCGGACCGCGGGCCATTTCGCTCACGTAGTCGATGACGTCTCGTGTCTCTCCCAAGAAATATAAACCGAGAAGCGCATTACCTATCACACGGGGATTCGTATCCCCCAAAGCCCGCCGGTACAGCGGGCGATAGTCGCTGGTTGTGGAGTTCCAAAGGCCCTCCAAGAAGTTGGCCCGGACGCGGGCATCTTCATCCCCCATCAGTCGGCCCATGATGCGTTGTGCGGGCATCATCCGCCCGAACATAATCGCCGCTTTCGACCGAATGCGGCTGTCGGGGTCCCGCAGGAACTGAATCAGCACGGGGATTACCCGCCCGCCGCTGCTAAGCTTCTCCAAAACCGCCATGCCACGCTGGCGCACTTGCTCGGTCATCTGATCGTCGGTGAGCAGAGTCCTCGCGAAACGCACATCGAACCCGGGTTCATGCCGCGACAGCGTATCGGCGACGCAGACTGAAGCGCCCAGAGAGGTGGCCGGATCACAGAGCTTCGCGATCGTCTCGTCGCATCTGCTCAACAGGCCCGCTAGAAGACGGGTGGCCTCCCCCCAGCGTCCCGCCCCGCACAGTGGTAGCACCGTCTCCACCACCTGCTGCGGCGCTTTGGCAGCCAATTCGCGAATGTTTCGCCCCGCCATAGTCGGGTTCGCGCTGTAACGCGTCAACCAATAGACGACTTCTTCCGCCACATCACCCGGGTGTGCAACCAAGGCGGTTTCCGCTGAAGGCGGGGGACTTCCCGCCGCAGGTTTGAGCTCGCGGTTTCCACGCAGTTTGATGAGCACCGGTTCTAACCGTCCTATCCACGTCGGGGTCACCGTTCCACGATGAATGGCGCGGCCCTTGTCTTACCCTTACTATCGGCTGCTGCGGGTGGGAAATATAGCGTGGCTGCGCTTTTTCGGTCACCGACCCCCGAAACTTGTGCTTCATCGCGGCGCCCGTCCCGGCCGATCGCGAAACAAGCATTTACCGAGCGAACCCAGTCTCGGACGTAATTAGTTGAAACTAAGCCTATTGCAGGCCCGGAGACCGAACCCGCGGCGCCCGGCCGGTGGCTTGGCCGGGAGCTGAAAGCCGATCAGGACCCCCGGCCCCTCAACGCTTGGTGTAGGTCTTCTCGAATTTGTTGCGGCTGTTGTAGACCGTGAAGGTGCCGTCTTTCTGGGCAGTCACGCGGATCCATTTACCTTCGCAGTTGGCGTCCAAGTTGGCGATGAAGGTGTCGGGCGAGTTGTGCTGCTTGTCGGTATCGATGGCGTAGTGCAGTTGCCAGAAATCGATCAGGCCGCGGGTATCGCGCACAATTTGCCAGACCTCGGGATTTCCGCCTTTGTGCGGCCCGTTGTTCATGAGCGCCACGCGGGGAGAAATGGCATGCACGAAAGGCAGCGAATTGGAGGGATCGGTGCCGTGGTGGGAGACCAGGAACAAATCCACCGGGCCGATGCGATTGTCGGGGCAGACGAGGTCGTATTCATGGTCTTTGGTGAGGTCGCCCATGTCGATCGCGCGGAAGTCGCCGTAGGCGATGAGTATGCCGATCGAACGGCCGTTTTCGGTGGTGTCGGCGGCGGGGCGGGCGAAGCCCTGGCACTCGGGCGTGGGTTGGCCGGCGCCGGCCAGGGGCGACCCGATGACGTCGCCATTGGCCGACAGCACCTTTACATCGAGGCCCTTTACCGGGATGGTATCGCCCGGCTTGACGGTGATGCGCTCGCCTTTGCGAGCAGCGCTGAGATATTCCTGAAACAGGATTTCCGCGTCTTTGCCCTTTTCCGACTGCGGACCGTGGTCGACGAAATGAAGGATGGGCAGCGCCTGGGAAAGCTGAAAGATGCCGCCCACGTGGTCGAGGTGGTAATGGGTGACGACCAGGTAGTCGATTCTCTTGACGCCGGCGGCCTTGGCGGCGGCCGCGATGCGCTCCGAATCGCGGTGGTTGTTGTCGGGGAACCCGGTATCCACCAACATGGAATCGCCACTCGGAGTCACAAATAAGGTCGCCTGCCCGCCCTCCACGTCGATCGAATAAATCTCCAGGTTCCTGGCCGCCGCTAGAGTTATGGCTCCGGCCAGCAATAAGAATCCGATGTTCGCCGTTCTCATCGACCGAATCGTAACACGCCCGGTGCCTGGCAGGGGGAAAGAGGCTGCGAAGAGGCGGGACGCAGACGCGGGCGTTTTGCCTTACCATTGTTATTCCTCGCCGCCGCCGATAGAAGAGCCAGCGCCATGCCAACGCCGCCCCAGCCGACACCGCGAAGGTTTTATCGCACCCTTTATTTTCGTGTAATTGCCGGAATTTTTCTGGGCGTCGTACTGGGCGTGGTGTCCCCAGCGACGGCCGGCAAGATGGAACCGCTCGGCACCGGCTTTATCAAATTGATCCGTATGATGATTGGTCCGGTCATCTTTTTTACGGTGGTGGTGGGGATCGCCAGCATCGGCGATATGCGCAAACTGGGCCGCGTCGGGGTGAAGGCCCTGCTCTACTTTGAAGTGGTCACTTCGGTGGCGCTCGCGATCGGACTGGCGGTGGTCAATGTGATTCAACCGGGCGCCGGGATGAACGTGGACGCCAGCAAACTGGACGCCAGGGCAATCCAGTCCTACGCCGCACAGGGACAGCACCTGAGCTCGGTCGATTTCCTGATGAACATCATCCCCAAGACGTTCATCGGGGCTTTTGCGGACGGTGAAATCCTGCAGGTATTGTTGCTCGCCATCCTGGTCGGGCTGGCGCTGGCCGCACTCGGACAAGCGAAGGCGCTGGTGGCGGGCTGCGACCGGATTGCCCACCTGATGTTCGGCGTGATCGGACTGATTATGCAGGCCGCGCCCATCGGGGCGTTTGGAGCCATGGCGTTTACGGTGGGCCACTACGGCCTGAAGACACTGATCCCGCTCGCCAAGCTGATGGCTTGCGTGTATATCACCAGCGTCGCGTTTGTATTCGTCGTGCTCGGAGCGATCGCCCGGATGCACGGCTTCAGCGTTTGGAAGTTCGTCAAGTATATCAAGGAGGAGCTTCTCATCGTGCTGGGCACCTCGTCCTCGGAATCGGTGCTGCCGCGGATCATGGTCAAGATGGAGGCGCTGGGCTGCTCGAAATCGGTGGTCGGCCTGGTGATCCCCTCCGGTTATTCCTTCAACCTGGACGGCACTTCGATTTACCTGACAATTGCGGCCATTTTTGTGGCACAGGCCACCAACACGCATTTGACCGGCGCCGAGGAGGCCTTCCTGCTGCTGATCCTGATGCTCAGCTCCAAAGGGGCGGCGGCGGTGACCGGAGGAGGGTTCATCACTCTGGCGGCGACCTTGCAAGCGGTTGGAACCGTCCCCATGGCCGGGCTTACCTTGCTGCTGGGGGTGGACCGGTTCATGTCGGAAATGCGCGCGCTGACCAATCTGGTGGGCAACGGCGTGGCAACGATCGTGGTCGCCCGGTGGGAGAAGGAACTCGACGCGGACCGCATGAAACGGGTATTGGATGGCCAGGCGGAAATCGACGACAACCTGCTGGAGGCGGTGACGGCCATCGAGCCGGTTCCTTTCCTCGACCAGTCCGAGTGACACCGCGGCTGGCCCTTTCAACCGGCTGACAGCGGTCGCCCGGGCGGAAACTCCGCATCAGTAGGTCAAATTGAAGGCTTTCAAGGCAATCTCGTCATTGCTTGGAACGCTAAAGCCGAACTTCCCGCGCACCGCTCCCTCGGGGAAATCCCACTTGTCGATCGCCACCCATTCGCGCTCGCGCAGCACGCTGTGTACGATGCCGGACGGGGTGATATCGATATTGATGCCGATGTCGCCTTTCCGGTCGAGACCGTGTGGCTTCTTCACCTGGTCGCTACGAGAGCCGCCGGCCACCATCGTGCGGATGAAGTTCTTATTGTCCAGTTGGAACAGCCAGTAGTGGCTCGGATCGCGGAACCCGAGCACCCATTCGGTGCGCTTTCCCTTCACCGACTGTCGGAGCCGGCACAATATCTCCACCCCGCCGCCGCAACACGCCTTGGTCCAGGGTCCAGCCGGCGGTCTTCCGCCAGTCTTCCAAAGTGAACGCGCGCGGAGCCGGCGCGGAAACGTTGGCCACCGGTTTGAGCGCCAGAGTCGCGGTCACGGTACGATTAGCGGCTACCCGCACGGTGGCCGTGCCATCCTGATAGCGCGGCGCCGATCCGGTGACCGTGTAGTTGCCTTCTATCACACTCGCGCTGCCTCCGTCGACTTCGCGATCCCTGGCTTCTCCCTCGCGCCGGATGCGCACGTGAGCGTCGGCGGGATTGACATCGATCCGCAGCGTACCTAGAAGGCTCTCGAGCGCGCCTTCGATCGCCACCGTCTTTCCGGGAGCGAACGTCTGCTCGCTCTCGAGCGGCTTGAATTGGTCGTGCCGCACCTCGACCGAATGTTTGCCGGCTTCAAGACCGGTGGCCGAAAACTCGCCATCGGCGCCGGTGCTCCCGATGCGGTTCCCGTCCAGCAGCACCTCGCTGCCCGGCGGGGTATGCTGAACCACCAGAACCGCCTTCTGCGCCGCCAGCACGAACTCCGCCTTGATTTCCTGAAACGCGTGCAATTCCACCACCCGCTCAATGGGCGTGAAGCCGTCCTTCTGCACCCGGACGGTATACTTCCGCGGCGGCAGATAAACCAGCAGGTGTCCGTGTTCGGTGCCGCGCTGGTAGTTGCCATTGATGAAGACATCGGCATGGTCTTCGCTGGCGGCGATGTTCAGCACACCCATATTCGCGCCGGTCAGCAGCGATGCGTAGACCGCGCCGGTGGGCTGGGACTCGAAAACCATCTTGTCGTGTTGCCCGGTCGGCCCGTCGAGGATCAATTCGTGCGAGCCCGCTGCCAGGTCCCTAAACTCGAGGCTGCCGGCGCCGGGATTGCCGGCCGATTTTCCATCCAGTTTAGCCTGAAACCCGGCCATGCTGCCGTATAAGTGCGCCTCGGACCCGGCCGCCGCCAGCACGAATGCGCGCAGGTTGGTGGCTTGAATCGGGCCGGCCAGGCTGGGTATCTGGCCGGCTGCGATCTGGAGCGTGAAGGACGCCGCCGAGTTGCCGCCCTTCACCGCGATCTCGTGCGTGCCCGCGGTCAGGTCGCTGGTCTCGGCCGCCCCGCCCTGGATGGGACGCGCCGCCGCCCCATCCACCTGGATCGAACCTTCGGCAAGATCGGTCGAGATGGCCAGGCGCGGCATCAGCGGCTGCAGTGTCAAAACGACGGGCGAGGAGGACGACGGGCTCTGGTCCGTCCCGACGGTGAAGTTCGCGCTCGCTGGCCGATAGCCGTCCAGGCGGGCCTCCGCCAGATAGCTGCCCGCGCCCAATTCCACTTCGCACGCCGACGCGCCGCACGGTTTTCCGTTCACTTCGATCTCGGCCGCGGCGGGCGATGCCATCACCCGGACCTTGAACTTGCCGGCGATCGCCGAGGCTTCCGGCTTGTGGCGGCGGGCGATGGCGACACCGGCAATCACCACCAACAGAACTCCCATGAACGCCACCGCACCCTGCAAAACGCTCTTCCGATAAGCCGGCGTCCACCCAGCCGCCAAGACTCTTCGCCATGGCGGGACGGGCGCTTGTGGAGAAGGCGGTGGCCCTGCCGGCGGCGGCGCCGGCGGAGCCGGAAACGGAATCGTCTCCTCGCCCGCGGGCAACGGGAAGCTGAACGGTGGCGCCACTGCCGGGCCGGGCTTCTCGGTGGCGACTCGTGGAGGCGCCGGCGCCGCCGGCTCGGGCGGCGGTGTGGGCAACCCCGCGGGCGGCGCCACGGGTGGGGGAGCTTTTTCCACCGCGTCCTGCTTCAGCAATTGGGCAGCTTCCAGCGGGTCGCGCGGACGGGTGAGCTGGCGATCCGCTTCCACTTTGGCTCTCTGCAAGGTCGCCTGCAGCTGCTGCAGCCGCGGCTCGTTGGGATAGGCGCCGAGCCCCTGTCCGGCCACCGCCAGCGCTCCATCGATGTCGCCCTCGGTCTGCAACCGGCGGGACTGCGACAGGCACCAGGCAATGAAGTCGTCCCGCTTGCGGTCGGCGATTCGGCTGGCCAGGCTTTGCGCCAGCGCGTGCTTCGGCTCCAGCTCCAACACTTCCCGCACGGCTCCGTCGGCGGCCTCCCATTCGGAATCCACCAGCCGCCGCGCCCGGTCCAGAAGAGAATTCATGAGCACGGTTCGGATCACGACATTGCGGGGATCCAGTTGGTACCCCTCGCGGAGCGCATCGAGTGCCTGTTCGGGAGCGTGCTTTTCGCCGAGTTCGCGGGCGCGGTCCAGGCACGCCAGGGCCTGAAACCCCCGTTCCCGGTTCTTGCGCACCAGCTTTTCGAGCTCCAGCAGTTCCGCCTCGCCCGGGAATTCGGCCAGCGCGCTCTCCACCGTTTGCATGGCGCGCTCGTAATCGCCGCCCTCCAGGTACTTATCCGCCTGCTCCACCCAGCGGGCCTTGGTGTTCTCGTGAGCCTGCTGGTCGCGCCGCTGCATCAGCCGCTGAATCTCGAACACCAGGCCCGGCTGCTGGTCGTGGATCGATTTCAGGATTTGCCACTGGTCCAGGGCTTCGTTGAACTGGCCGCGATCTTCGAAAAAACGCGCCTTGGCGACGATCGAGTTCACCAGGTCCCGCTTGTCGCGCACCAGGCGCATGGCCCGCCCGAAGTGCGATTCGCCGGGATAGAGCTTCAGCGCCTCCTCCAGAATGGCCGCCCGCTTGTCCAGGTCGGGCTCGGCTTCGACGCGCCGGTCGGTTTCCGCGATCACGGCCGACAGCTTTTGCCGCTGGCGCTCCTCCACGTCGAACTGCAAGGCCTGAAACAGGGCGTGGTTCGGGTATTTGGCCAGGTACTGGCGGCAGGTGGCGGAAGCGGCTTCGAAGTTGTCTTTGGAGAGGTTGCGGCGCGCTTCCTCATAGGAATTCTTCAGCGCGTTGTGCTCGGAGTGTACCTGGTTATAGAAATTCTGATACGTGCTGCTGCGGCCGGAATCGGGCTCCGGCAGGTCCCGGTCCATGGAGATCAGCACTTCCATCCGGCTGAAGGCCGCCGTGACTTCGCCCTTTTCCCAAGCGGCCATGGCGGCCTGATAGAGGCGCGATTTTTCGTCGCGCACGCGCGATACTTCCTGCTCCCGGCGCCCCACTTCCGCCAGCAAACCCAGCGCCTCGGTGTCGTTCGGCTTAAGGTTCACTACGTTTTCCAGGGCTTCGCGCGCCTGCCGGAACGCCTGGTTATCCAGGTGCTGCCGGCCGAGCGCGATCCACTCGGAAATCTTGCGCGCGCGGCGCTCTTTCTCCACCTGCTCCTTGAGCGAAAGCGCGTCCAGGTCTTCGGCGTCCAGCTCGAGAGCCTCCTGGATTTTGCGCAGCGCCAGCGGATATTCCGACGCTTCGAAAAAACGCCGCGCGCTTGTCAGAATTTGGC
The DNA here is from genome assembly GCA_049509915.1 of Bryobacteraceae bacterium. Taxonomy (GTDB): domain Bacteria; phylum Acidobacteriota; class Terriglobia; order Bryobacterales; family Bryobacteraceae; genus JBEKYD01. The sequence continues at coordinate 31,874 of JBEKZL010000183.1, forward strand.
GGATGCGGGTCTGGCGGACGGCCTGGTCCACCTGCCGCCGCAGCATGGCGATCTCCTGGTCCAGGTGGCCCTCCGCCTCCAGCTCGGAAAGCACCTCGCTGGCGAAGCCGTAGTCGCCTTCTTCGAAACTGGTGGCGGCGCGCTGCAGGCGGGGCTTGATCTTCGAGCTGTCGAAGCACTCCAGCGGCTGGTTGCGCAACGCCTTTTCCAGCGAGTCGCCAAACTCGCGCATATTGAAGAACCGGTGCCAGGGCTGTTTGGCCATGCCCTTGTGAATCACCTGGCTGATCAGGTAGGAGACTTCGTGGTTGATCTCGGAAACCGGCGGGGGACTGTAGTGCCGGATCGCCTCCACCACCTCGGCCTCGTTGGCGTCCGCGGCCGCTTGCCGCGCAATTCCGAAATCGATGATCTTGACCGAGTTGTCGTCCATCACGAAGATGTTGCTCGGCTTCACGTCGCGGTGCACCAGCCCGAGCTCGTGGGCGGCGTGCAATCCGCGGCACGCCTGTCCGATAATCTCCAGCGTTCCCGGCACGCTGAGGCGCGGATTGCCCTCCTTGATCAACCGGTCCAGCGTCACCCCCGGCAGCAGCGGCATCACGAAGAAGGGCTGCTTCACGCCACCCTGCTCGAATTCGCCAATATCGTAAATATTGACCACGTTGGGGTGGACCATGGTGGCCAGCAGGCTCCACTCCTTATAGAACAACTGCACCGTCGCCGGATTATCGACGTCGAGGATGGTCTTGAGCGCCACCTCACGCTTCATAAGCGTGTCGTAGGCCTTGTACACCACCCCCATGCCTCCACGGCCCAGGACGTCTTTGAGCTCGTAGCGCTCCTGCAGACTGGTTCGCTTTACCGCCACGGTTCATGCCCCCGGTAACAATGTGATATATTACTGACCAAAAGATGGCAAAACAGTCCCGCCTCGGCGACCGCTCCCAGGTGCCTAAAGACTCCCACGGCAGGCCGTGCTGCAGCCACAACGCGATTGGACCGGCGGAAACCGGCTCTCCGGACGTGGAAGTGAACGGCCGGCCCGCGTTGCGCGTCAGCGATACCGGCGTTCACTCCCGGTGCTGCGGACCCAATACCTGGATCGCCACCGAGGGAAGCGCAACGGTCTTCATCAACAACCTGGAAGCACACCGGTTGGGCGACCGGGACCAGCACTGCGGCGGCCCTGGACAAATGGTCGAAGGCAGCGACGACGTTTTGGTCGGCGGGTAGATCCGATATTTGTGGGGCGGGCCCTCGGCCTGCG
>JBEKZL010000184.1:0-15526 GCA_049509915.1 Bryobacteraceae bacterium
CCCGCGCGGCGTGAAGCGCAAGACGAGTAACTACCCTCTACGCCCACGCAAGCCGATGCGCACCCATCGCATCGACATATCCAAGCGTATCAGGATTGTTAAGTGAACAGTATTGCTGCTAGAGGGATATAACCCGGTTGAGACATTTTTCCAGGAAGCCGATGAGCTCCTGGCTGGCATTGAGCAATCGGCTCTGTCGCTTGGGGCCGAAGGCGGGACCGTAGAGATCGTCAACCAGCTCTTCCGCGCATTCCACACCATCAAGGGGTCGGGAGCGATGTGCGGTCTGGACGCCGTCGCCGGTTTCACCCACCATGTGGAAAGCCTGCTCGACGGCGTGCGCGAGGGCGCCGTACCGGTGTCGCCAAAACTGGCGGAACTGGTTCTAAAGGCCAGAGATCACATCAGGGGCCTGCTCGAGGCCGAACAGGGCGGCCGGCCGGCGCTGGCGGCACTCTGGTCGCCGCCATCGAAGAGTTTGCGAAAACCGGCGAGCCCGTGAAAGCCGGTCCGCCGCCCGACGGCATCGAAGCAGCGGCGCGGACCTGGCGAAATTCACTTTCGTCCGAATCCCGCGCTGTTGGCCCGCGGCGCCAACCCGATCGCTCTTCTGAACCAGCTTCGCAAGCTTGGAACATGCCAGGTGACCGCACACACCGAGCAGTGCCTGCGCTGGACGCTATCCAGCCCGACGTCTGTTACCTCTGGTGGACTATCGCGCTCTCCACTGCGGCGGACCTGAACGCCATCCGCGACGTGTTCATTTTCGTGGAGGATGAGAGCCAGATCGAAATCGATCCGCTCGAAAGCGCGCCGCCCGAAAGCAAGCCTGCCAGTGAAGCAGTCCCGGACACGCCGGCAGCGGTCGTCGTCGCTCCCATCGGCGACGTGGCGCCCTCCACCACCGCGCGCCGCAAGGCATTGACGAAAGAGGCGACGGTGAGGGTGCCGTCGGAGAGACTCGACCGTCTGGTCAATCTGGTCGGGGAACTGGTGATGAACCAGTCCCGTCTGGCCCAGGCGGCTTCTCAAAACGGCGCGCCGGAGTTCGCCAACCCGGTTCAGGAACTCGACCGGCTGGTGGCCGCATTGCGCGACAACGTTCTCGGCATCCGCATGTGCCGATCGGCACTCTGTTTGGCCGCTTTCGACGTCTGGTGCACGACCTTGCAGCCGAACTTGGAAAAGAAGCCGACCTGGTCCCCGAGGGCGCCGAAACCGAGCTGGACAAAAGCATTCTGGACCAACTCGGCGAGCCGCTGGTGCACTGCCTGCGTAATTGCCTCGACCACGGAATCGAGCCCCCCGCGGAACGTATCGAGAAGGGAAAGCCGCGCCGCGCCACGATCCGCCTCTCCGCGCTGCATACCGGGTCGGATGTGGTGGTCGGCATTCAGGATGACGGGCGCGGGATTGACCGCGCCGCGGTCCGGGCCAAGGCGGTTGAAAGACAGCTCATTCAGCCGGATGCGAACCTCAACGACAAAGACATTCTCAACCTCATCCTCCTGCCTGGGTTTTCGACGGCCAAACAGGTAACCAGCGTGTCCGGCCGCGGCGTCGGCATGGACGCAGTCAAGCGCCAGATCGATGCTTTGCGGGGTTCGCTCTCCTTAGCCAGCGCGGACGGCATGGGCACGCGGGTCTCGATCCGCCTGCCTTTGACGCTGGCCATCATCGACGGCCAGCTGGTGGAGATCGGCAAGGATCAGTTCATTGTTCCCATGGCATCCGTCACCGAAAACGTGGAATTGGCCGGTGCCGAAAGAGCCCGCCGCAACGGGCGCAACGTGATCGCGGTGCGCGGCGAACTCGTCCCGTACGTGGACTTGCGGCAGGCGTTTCACATGGACGGCGACGCTCCGGCCATCGAGAAGGTCGTCATCGTGCAGCGGGAGGACGACCGGGTTGGTCTGGTGGTGGATCGCGTGCTCGGAACGCATCAGACCGTCATTCAATCGTTGGGTAGGTTTTTCAGAAATATCGAAGTGGTCTCAGGTGCCACGATCATGGGCGACGGACGTGTAGCCCTGGTGATGGACATTGCCGCCGTCGTGCGGTTTGCGGACCGCCAATGCCGGGAACGAGCCGCCGGAGCTCGGTTAGACGCAGAGCACGTGAGCGTCTGAGGGCACGCCGTTTTGCCCGGAGGAAAACAATTGAAATTGAAAGGGATGGAATGAAGAATTGGAAGATCGGAACACGCATTGCCGCCGGCTTCGCCGCGGTGATTGTGATCGCTATAACGCTGGGTATTTTCGCCTATACCTAGATGGGAGACATTGACGCGAAGGCCAAGGAAATCACCCTCGGGTCGCTGCCGAAGGTTTACTTCGTCGGCCAGATAGAAAAGAACGTGCAGACCACCAACTCTCTCGCGTTGCAACACGCCACCACCTCGGACAAGCAGGAGAAGGCGGCACTCGACGCGGAGATCCAGACGATCCGCGCTACCAATAGCGGGGTCGTCACCGAATATGAAAAGCTGATTAACACCGAAAAAGGACGCTAGTTGCACGAGGTTTTCAAATCGGCGCGCGCGGCATTTTGGGAGTCGTTGGACGAAATGTTGAAAACCAGCCGGATCGGAACCACGGAGGCGAACCGCCGGGCCCAAGAAATCATGAGAACACAGGTGGCGCCCTTACAGAAGAAATATGCGGAAGCGGCGGATAACATCGTGTCGTTTAATAAGTCGCGCGCCGACGAGGCCGGGGAATCGATCCAGGCAGCGACCGGCAGTACCCGTACCGGCATCCTCATCGTCCTCGGGATTGTCGTCATTATCGCCGTTTGTATTGCCGTCTTCGTGGTGCGGAGCATCACCCGGCCGCTGGCGACCGCCGTCGGGCTGGTGAACCAGGTTGCGGAAGGGGACCTTGCCCACACCGCGGAGGTGGCTTCCACCGACGAGTTCGGTCGCATGTTGACGGCTTTGAACCGCATGGTGAAGAACCTGCGGAAGACGGTTTCCGAGGTAACCATGGCGGCCGCCAACGTCGCCTCCGGGAGCGAAGAAATGAGCTCGACGGCGGAGCAACTCTCGCAGGGCTCCACGGAGCAGGCAGCTTCCGCTGAAGAGACTACTTCCGCCATGGAAGAGATGGCAGCCAGCGTTCACCAGAATGCCGACAACGCGCGCCAGACGGACAAGATCGCCTCCAAGACGGCGGAAGACGCGCGCTCGGGCGGAGAAGCGGTGGTACGCACGGTCGGCGCCATGAAACAGGTTGCCGAAAAGATTGGCATCATCGAGGAAATCGCCCGCAAGACGGATCTGTTGGCACTGAATGCGGCGGTCGAAGCCGCCCCGAGCAATTAGTGAACGTATTGCAAAAGGTGCTCGGATAGCCGGCTGCGGCGAAATACTGGGAATCCGTAGGGCACATCGATTCCAGCGCCGTCAAGACTGGAGTTTCCTCGGACGACCGTATGTGTATGGAGCCCGCGCGGAACCCCGTGAGGATTCCCGAAAACGAACACTCCGGCTCGAAGCGATTCTAGCGCCAGCCAATGTTATCATTCACTTACCCCAGCCCTCGAAATGGTCCTTCACTTGCCCCTAGGCGAGCATGTTCACCCTCCTCAGGGATTTGCGCCACGCCCTGCGCACCTTGCGCAAAATGCCGGGTTTCACTACGGTGGCTCTCCTTGTGCTCGCGGCCGGCATCGGAGCCAACACGGCTATCTTCAGCGTGGTCAATTCGGTGGTGCTGCGTCCGTTGCCGTATCCCGGCTCGGATCGGCTGGCTCTGATCTTTGAGACGGATTTGAAGGACGGCGTCCAGCGCGAAGGGGCCTCCGGGCCGAATTTCCTCGACTGGAAGGAACGGAGCCGGTCTTTCGAGGATATGGCGATACTGGAGGTTGGCACTGGCACGGTAACCGGGGAGGGAGAGCCCGAGCAGGTCACCGGTCTGCGCGTGACCACCAACTTCCTGTCGATGCTTGGGGCGCGAACCGTTCTCGGACGCAGCTTCACGGCGGCTGAGGGTGCGGGCCAGGCGCGCTACCCGGTCGCAGTCCTCGCCAACGGCTATTGGAAGCGCCGCTTCGGAGCCGACCCGAGCGTCATCGGAAAGACATTTACCCTGAATAGCGAAGCGTATACCGTGATCGGCGTGCTCGCGCCGGACTTCTATCACCTTCTGCCCACCGACATGTACGTGCCATGGCCGGTCTCGGAACTGCGCGCCAAGCCCCGCGAGGCTCACGATTTCGGCGTCGTCGCCCGCCTCAAGCCCGGTGTCACTATCGCCCAGGCCCAGACGGAGCTGAGCGCCATCGCGCGCCGCATCGATGCCCAAACGCCCCGGCTGGCAGGCTGGGATGTGTCCGTGGTGGGGATGAAACAGGCGCTTTTCGCATACATCCGGCCGGCGTTGCTGTTGCTCCTCGGGGCGGTGGGGCTACTTTTGCTGCTGGCCTGCGTGAATGTGGCCAGTCTATTGCTCGCGCGCGTCACCAGCCGGTACAAGGAGATGGCGATTCGCGCCGCATTGGGCGCGCGGCGCGGCCGCCTGGTTGCGCAGGTCTTGAGCGAGAGCCTCGTACTGAGCCTGATGGGAGGCGCGCTGGGAGTCCTTTTCGCCTCCTGGGGGGTCGAGCTTCTGACTGCGGCGCTGCCGGCCACGCTGCCGATGGCGGAGGCCGGAGCCGAAATCGTGCGGCCGGCCATCGCCGTGGACGGCAGGGCCCTGGTCTTCGCCCTCGCCATCTCAACCGCCGCCGCGCTCGTCTTCGGATTGATTCCTGCCTTGTACGTGGCCGGCGCCGACGTGAACGACGCACTGAAGGCGGGTGGCCGCACATCTTCCCCGTCGCCTGGCCGCAACGGAGTCTGGAGTTTCCTCGTGGCCGGCGAAATCGCCCTCGCCGGCATGCTGCTGATCGGTGCCGGCCTCGCCATGAAGAGTTTCGTGAATCTCCAAGCCGTGAATCCGGGCATACGGCCTGACCATGTCCTGACGTTTCGTATGCGCCTGCCCAGCGACAACCTCTATAAGAGCGACCGCGAACAGGCCGAATTCTATCGCCGTGTAATCGACAAAGTGGACCGGATACCCGGCATTCAATCCGCCGGCCTTACCGATGTGCTTCCTCTCGGACAACAAAACGACCGGGAGTACTTCACCATCGAAAACCGCCCCATGCCGCCGGGCCAGACGTTCACTGCCGACTTTCGGCGTGTCAGCGCGCGGTATTTCCACACCATGGGGATCTCGCTCGTCAATGGCCGCCTGCTTTCGGATCGCGACGGTCCCGACGCTCCGCCAGTGATCCTGATCGACGAAACCCTGGCGCGCCGGTATTTTCCCAACCAGAATCCGCTCGGCCGCCGCATGCGATTGTGGGGCGAATTCCGGCAAATCGCCGGCATCGTCAGCCAAGTGCATCATTATGGACTGGAGAAAGAGCCGGAGCCGACCATCTACGCGCCCTTTAAGCAAATGCCGGACAAGGCAATGGTACTGGCCGTTCGCACCACTATCGAGACCGGAGCCGTTGTGAAAGCCGTCAAGGAAGCGGTGTGGTCCGTGGACCGAGGTCAACCCGTGTTTCAAATCCGCAGTATGGACGAGTATTTGTCGCTGGCCAATACGGCACCCCGCATTTCGACCATTCTGCTAGGAGTTTTTGCGGGCATCTCGATGCTGTTGGCCGCGCTCGGGATTCACGGGGTAGTTTCCTTCGGCGTCGCCCAGCGGACGCGAGAATTCGGACTGCGCATGGCGCTCGGCTCCACGCCCGGCCAACTGACCTCGATGGTGATCCGCCACGGCCTCACGATCGCGTTCATCGGCCTCGGGGCCGGAATGGCCGGCGCCGCCGCGCTGGCTCTGGCCATGCGCTCCCTGCTCTACGGCGTAGCCCCGCTCGATCCCGCGGTGATGGCCGAGGTCGCAGCCTTGCTACTCGCTGTGGCACTCGTCGCCAACTACGTTCCGGCGCGGCGCGCCACCCGTATCGATCCGCTGGAGGCGCTGCACCAGGATTAGCCGCAATACCGATCCCCGTAAGCCGTGGAACAGGATTAAGCCGTCTTCGGCCTGTTGTAGCCAGGGTTAGGCTGGCGTGGTTCCCGCCGCGTTTGCAATGGGTTACGCCCAGGATGGCCTCGGTCGGTAAGCGTCCCCGGTTGTCGGCTGGCGCGGCCACTTTGTGCAATTTTGGGCACGGATCGAGCCCCATAACTTGCGGTTTCGCCGGGAGTTTTCCAGGTGTTGAGGAAGCCAATGGCTGCCGCGCTGTGCGTTTTTGTGCATTATTGGGAGGCCGGAAATGTCCGACTGCCGAGGCCCGCCACCAGAGCGATACTCAGGGGAAGCCCTTAGCTGTTCAACAAGAAATAGGGGTGATCGGGCTTTTTGGGACGGTTGCGGGCGGAATTGGATGGTTGAACGCCGACGCCGTCTACGGACCGATCTGTTGGATGGTGCGCCGCCGCAGGTACCAGCAAGGAGTGTAGCCGAAATGCGGCGCAAGCGCATCGACGCACGTCTCGATGGCCGGTGTGCCGACCGAGTACTCTACCTCATCCCAGTGGTTCACCGCGGCGTATAAACGACCGACTTTGATATGTTCGACAGGCCGCCCCCGGAAGCGCGCCCAGAGGTCGTCCGCGACATAGATCAAGGCCGTGAGACTCACCAACGCCAGGCATCCCCACAGTGCGATCTTTCGGATAGTCCGCATGCGAAAGGTTCCTTTCGACTATAGCGAAAAGGGAGGCAGGCCGCCGGGACGCGTCGTCCGCGGTTTGGCGGCGGCCTGAAAAGCAGCCGGGCTTTCTTCAGTAGTCAGTTTCGCGCCCCCGGGGCGGGTGCTTAATCGATCTGGGGATTTCACGGGTTAGGCGCGGAAACCGCTCCCTCGCGGTCGCGGCCCGGTTACGAGAGTTGTCATGCGCAAGTCTTGGCTCACAGCACTGGTTCTGGTCCCGCCGATGGCTTTCGCCCAATTGTCTCCGCAGGCGACCTGGGCTACCCACGCAGCCAATGAGTACCAGATTTTCCCCAACATCACCTATTCGGTAAACAACAATTACGAATCCAAGCTGGATATCTACAAGCGGCGCGACACCACCGGTCCGCAACCGACCCTCATCTGGATTCACGGCGGCGGCTGGACCGGGGGCTCGAAGGAAGCCTCTGTTATGTCGCTGATGCCGTGGCTGGAAATGGGGTGGAACGTCGTCAACGTCGAATACCGGCTGGCGCGTGTCTCGCTGGCGCCCGCCGCCGTGGAGGATTGTCTCTGCGCCCTGCGCTTCGTGGCGGCCCAGGCCAAGACGTACGATATCGACGCCACGAGGCTGGTGGTGAGCGGCGATTCGGCTGGAGGCCACCTGGCGCTAACCACCGGGATGATTCCCGAATCCGCGGGTCTCGACCGCGAGTGTCCCGGAGTGCCTTTGCCCAAAGTGGCCGCAATCATCGACAGGTACGGCATCACCGACGTGGGGGACCTCCTGGACGGGCCCAATCTCAAGTCGTATGCGGTAGCGTGGCTCGGCAGCCAGCCGAACCGCATGGAGATAGCCCGCACCGTGTCGCCGCTGACCTATGTGCGGTCCGGGCTGCCACCCATTCTCTCCATCCAAGGCGACGCCGACCCGACCGTCCCCTACAGCCACTCCGTGCGGCTGCAAGAGGCGCTCAGAAGGCCGGAGTGGCGCACCAGTTGGTGACCATCCCCGGAGGGAAACACGGAAACTTCACGCCGGAGGAGAGGACCAAAATCTATCTGGCGATACGCGAATTCCTGACTCGAAACGGATTGGCCAGCAAGTAGCGCGCGGATGGTCACTGCCGCCAGCCTCCACCGAGAGCCTTATATAGCTGAACAACGGAAACCAGCTCGTTGAGCTTGATCCCGAAGGCGTGAGTTCGGCCCGAAAGAGGTCATGATCGGTTCACCTCGCGGTCGGCGAACGAGAATTTGCCCTTGTGCCAGTAAGTGCTGCCGTCGGCGAGAATCAGTTCGAGCTGGAGATTCTGCATGGAGCCGTTGCGGCGGGTGAAGCCGATGTACTCCTGCGCGCTCGCGGTAAAGGTGGCCTTGATGGGGTCGAGAGTCGATACGGTGGTGACGGCGGGACTGTTGGTCTGCGTGGCGTTGTCCAGATCCTGCTGGGTCACGGCCTGCGCGCGGGCGAGCGGGTCCGACGAGATTTCCCGCCTGAGTCTGCGCCACGCCCGCGATCCCAGGGCGGCGTCCTCGTCGAACATCCCCCTACTGCCCCAGCAGCTCCTTCAACACCACGTCGGCGTGATACAGCTTCCCAAGCGCTTCGGTCATACCGGCGGTATGTACGGCCACGGTACGGTTGGCGGCGCCATCGTAAACGAAATCGCCTACCAGCGATTCGATATTACCGTCGAAGACCAGGCCGACCAGCTCGGCGTTGCGATTGATCACCGGCGAGCCGGAGTTGCCGCCCACCACGTCGTTGGTGGTCACAAAATCGAGCGGGGTGGCCAGGTTCAGCTTCTCGCGGCCCTGCACCCAGCGCGTCGGCAGATAAAAGGGGCCTTCGAAATCGAAGCTGTTGGCGCGGTCGTAAAGTCCAAAAAACGTGGTTTTGTACGGGGCCTTGGTACCGTTCATGGGGTAGCCGGAAGCCGTGCCGTAGGAAAGCCGCAGGGTAAAAGTGGCGTCGGGATAAGTCGACTTGCCGTAAGCCGCGAAGCGGGCCTTGCCCATCTGCTCGCCGGCGCGCTGCTCCACGCTCTCGACGTTGTCCTCGAGCCATTTAATCAGTTCGCGCCGCGCAGGATCGAGCTCGCGCGCCAGCACGATCATGGGATCGTCGGACGCCGCCACGGCTTTCTCGCCGCCTTCCACCAGCTTCTCTCGCACGGCCGGGTCCGCCAGCTTGGTTCCCCGTATCAGCTCTTCGGCGGCCTGTCGCGGAGTTCGCCCGCGCAGGATCGTCTTCAGAAACGGATCGTTCGGGCCCATCTGGGACAGGTCCAGCTCCAGCGCCGCGGTCATGCGGGCGATTTCCATTCCCGGGTAGATCGGCGCCGGCGAAAACAAACTGAACCTGAGCGAGTCGAGCTGCGCTTCGTGGTAGCCTGGCAGGCGCTGGCCGTCCGGCTTCTTCTCTTCCGCCACCAACTGTACGATACCCATGGCCAGCGTTGAGAGCTGCGAATCGGTGCTATGGAAGTAACGCTCCTTAATGCGAGTGCCGAACTTCCGCTCTGCCTCCGCCAGGGAGCTCCATGCGCCGCCGTAAGCCGCGGCCAATTGCGGATTGGCCATTACGGTGGCATGAAACGCGCTTTCGTCTTTCTGCTTGGCCGCCATCACGTTCTTGTCCTGCAACCCCTGCAGCACGCCCCGTTCAGCCTTCAGGCTGTTTTCCAGGTTGAAGATCTGCGAGGCTGCCTGGCGCGCCTGCTCGCTTCCCTCAGCAGAGTACTTCCGCAAGGCATCGATCCGGCTCCCGACCAGCTTCAGGATGAGCGGGAAAAACAGATCGCGCTGGGCTTCGAGCTGCGCCATGGTATCGAGGCGCGAGGTCGATCCCGGATTGCCGCTGGTAAATACCAGCTCGTTTTCCTTCACGCCTTCCTTGTTCCAGTGCAGATAATTCTTACTTTCGATCGGCTGGCCGTTCTCGTAGACGCGGAACAGCGCCATATCCAGGTCGTAGCGCGGGTAGGTGAAGTTGTCCGGATCGCCGCCGAAAAACGCCGTCTGTTGTTCCGGCGCGAATACGATCCGCACGTCGGTGTACTTCTTATAGCGATAGAGCCAGTATTCCCCACCCTGGTACAACGTCACCACGTCGGAGCGGAGCCCGGTCACCTTCAGACTTTCGCTTTCGATGGCCGCGATCTCCGCTTTGCGCGCGGCAAACTCGCCGGCCGCCTTGCCCGCTTTCCGCACCGCGGCCTCGACCCGCGCGGTCACGTCCTCCATCGAAACCAGGACGTTGACCTCCAGGTCCGGCGACTTCATCTCCTCAGCCGGGGTCGCCGCGTAGAACCCGTCCCGAATGTAGTCGTGCCCGGCCGAAGAATTTTTTTGCAGTTGCCCGCGCGCCACGTGATGGTTGGTCAGCACCAGCCCATGCGGGCTGACGAACGACCCCGAGCCTCCGTCGTTGAGCCGCACCGAGGACAGGCGCACATGGTCCAGCCATTCTTTGGTCGGCGTAAACCCGTACTTCTCCTGGAGTTGCTTGACCGGCGGATTGTCGAAGGTCCACATGCCCTCGTCCGCCAGGGCAACAACTGGCGAGCAAACCAGCAAGGCTGGAAGGAACAGGCTAGGAAAAAGATCCATGCCATTCAGCCTAGCACTGCCGGCAGCCCCCGATCCGGTAAACGCCTAGTGAAGGTTATAAAGCACGCGCCCGTCTTTGGCTTCGGCGCCGATGCCCGCATGAATAAAGGCGTCGGGGGCTGCCAAGGCGTCATCAATGACTGCTCAAAACGGAAACGCGGCCTTATTTCCCTCCGCCCAGAATCGCGTCAAGCTCTTTGATGCGCAGGTCCAGCTCTTTCCGCAGCACGCCGTACCGCTCGATCACGTCCCGGCCGATCTTCTGATCGGTCGAGTTCGTCACTGTATAGAGGTAGGCGATGTGGGTCTGCAGTTCCGGCTGGCTGTAGCGGATGGAGAGAGCGATCAGTTTCGCGGCTAAAGTCTTTAACGCATCGGCCTTATCTCCGGTGGTACCGGGCAGCGCCGCCCGCAGCCGCGCCACGGTCCGATTGGCATCGCTCACCAGATCGCGCACTTTCATGTTGTGGTCGAACTGCTCCCGCAGATCGGCCAAGGTGACACCGTCCGCCGTCACGCGCGGATCTTCGGTCACACTCAACGGCTGGGTGACGCTCCAGGAACCGACCGTCAGCCGGACGGAATACTTGCCGGGCACAGCGGTCGGCCCGTTTGGCCCTTCCGCGCGCGCCGCGCTCATCCAGGGGCCCGGATAGCGCAGATCCCAGGTGAAACGGTGCAATCCCGCGGTCTTATCCAGGTGCGCAGGGCCGCCAGGTGCGCGGAAGCCGCCGCCCTCTTCGTCATCGCCCTCGCCGCCGCCGGCAGGTTCCGCCGCCGCGGCCCCGCCGGCGCTCGAATACTTACGCACCGGCGTGCCGCTGGCGTCGAGCAGTTCCAGGCTGATCTCACCGCTCTGGGCGGTGGCCAAATAGTAGTCGATAGCCGCCCCCGCCGGCGGATATTGGACGCCGCCGCCGCGCCCGCTCGGGCCCCCGTCTATCCGCCCGGTGGACCGCACGGCTTCCCGTGGAGCGTACAGCCAGGCCGGCGCCGCCGTCACTTTCTGGCTCAATTGCTCGATCGGGGTGAGGTTATCCAGAATCCAGAACGACCGTCCCTGCGTCGACAGAATCAAATCTTTGTGGGCGATCCTGATGTCCGTCACCGGCGTGTGCGGCAGGTTCAACTGAAACGGCTGCCAAGCGGCGCCGTTGTCGAACGAGATGTACATGCCGAACTCCGTGCCGGCGAACAGCAGACCCGGGCGGTCCGGATCCTCGCGCACCACCCGCGTGGGCTCATCCGCCGCGATGCCGTTGTGGCCATCGGTCAGCCGCACCCAACTCTTGCCGTAATCGTCGGTGCGGTAAATGTACGGCGCGAAGTCGCCCAACAGGTACCGGTAGATGGCCACGTACGCCGTGCCGGCGCGGTGTGGGCTGGGCTCGATATTCTGCACTCGTCCGCCCGGAGGCAGGTCCTTCGGCGTCACATTCGTCCAGGTCTTGCCGTCGTCCCGCGTCACATAAACCGGCCCATCGTTCGACCCTGTCCAGATGAGACCCTTCTCGACAGGCGACTCGCGAATCGCATACAGCGTACTGTACACTTCTTCGCCGGTGGCATCGCGCGTGATCGGCTCGCCGCTTGGCCCCTGCGTCCCCGGCGGATGGGCCGTCAGGTCAGGGCTGATCTTCTCCCACGTCACGCCGCCGTCGCGGGTGCGGTGCAGGTACTGCGAACCGTAGTAAACCACCTTCGAATCGTGCGGCGAAACCTCCATCGGCGAAACCCGCTGAAAGCGGTAGATCAGCGTATCCCCGCCGTTCCCGTAGAGCGATTCGGCGCCAATCCAGTAGCGCTCCTCGTTGTTCGTGTCCAGGTTCTGCCGGCTGAATTGTCCCTTGCAGCCGCCATAGACAATCCGCGGATGGGCCCAGTCCGGCATGATCGGCCCGGTCTCGCAACCCGGGCCCGCGCGGAATTCCTGCCCGTCGCTCAGCGGCCGGCTCGGCACGATCACGGTGGTGTTATCCTGTTGCGCCCCGTAGATGAGATACGGGTATTGGTTGTCCACCGCGACCTGGTAAATCTCGGCGGTGGGTTGATTCATCTGCGTGCTCCAGGTCTCGCCGCCATCGAGCGACACGTTGGCCCCGCCGTCGTTGGATTGAATCATGTAATCGGAGTTGCGCGGATTGATCCACAAATCGTGATGATCGCCGTGGGGCGCCCTGGCGCGGCGGAAACTCTTGCCGCCATCGGTGCTCTTGAACCAGCCTTCGTCGCCGATAAATACCACGTCCGCATGGTTCGGGTCCACCCCCAGGGTGCAGTAGTAGAACGGCCGGGTGACGATCGCTCCCGACGCGTTCACCAGGTTCCAGCTCTGGCCCGCGTCTTCGGAGCGGTACAATCCCGAACCGGGCTTGGCCTCAATCAGGGCGTAAATGCGATTCGGCATGGCGGCCGAAATGGCCACGTTGGCGCGCCCGAACAGTTCGTGCGGCAGCCCTCCGCCCAGCTTGTTCCAGGTCTCGCCCCCATCCGCGCTCTTGTAGATGCCGCCTTCCATCCCCCCGCTGATAATCGTCCACGGCTTGCGCTCCCCGTGCCACATGCAGGCGAACAGCACTTTGGAATTGCCCGGCTGGATCTCCAGGTCCGCCGCACCCACCGAATCCGAGACAAACAGCACGTTCTTCCACGTCTTGCCGCCGTCGTTGGAACGGTAGACCCCGCGCTCTTTATTGGGCGCGAAAGGATTACCCAGCGCGGCCACGTACACCAGGTCCGGGTTAGCGGGATCGACCCGCACCGTGGCTATCTGTCCCGTGTCGCGCAACCCTGCGAAGGCCCACGTCTTGCCCGCGTCCGTCGACTTGTAAATGCCCCGCCCGATCGACACATTGCTGCGAATCTTGGACGATCCCGTCCCCACATACACCACCCGCGCGTCCGACGGCGCCACTTCCATCGCGCCTATCGACCCCAGCGGGATGTATGGATCGGAGACGTTCACCCACGTGTAGCCGGCATCCGTGGTCTTCCAGACTCCGCCGCCGGTCGAGCCCATATAGAACGTGCGCGGTTCGGAAGCGACCCCCGCGACCGCCGTCACTCGCCCGCCGCGAACCGGACCGGCCATGCGGTACCGCAACCCCGACCACAGCGCGGCGTCGTACGCTCCGGCGGCTCCAACCACCGGCAGCGCCATCGCCAGAAGAAAAACGGATTTGCCCCTCAGGCAAGACACGGAACTGGACATAGGAATTGCCCTTCATGATAGCGCGCGCGGGACCGCCGGCGTTTCCGGGCGGCCGCGCAAGTGCAGCAGCGCTTCAATAACAGATTTTAATGTCTTAAATAGACTATACTGAGAAGTTCATGGGCCCTCTCGGTTACCCGCTTTCAGCGGAGATAGGCGTTCCTGCCTTCGACGCCGAGCACCGGGTTATATTTCGCCACCTTACCGAGCTACTCCACGCCTTGGCACTGGGCGTCTCCGACGATCGACTCGCCGAAATGCTGCAGGGCATGTTGGAGCACGGGCAAGATCACTTCGCCCACGAGGAACGCACCTTGCGGTTGGCCCGTTACCCTTCCCTGGAGTGGCACAAGCGGCAGCACGACGTAAGCCGCAGACGCATCCAGTCCGCGGTTCGCGGCTTTAAGTCCGGCGATCGCCACGCGCTCACTGATCTGACCCTTTTTCTCGGCCGCTGGCTGCCCGATCACATCGCCGTAGCCGACCGCATGGCCGCCGCCTACCTGCGCAATTCCGAGCGCGCGAAGTTCCGCGCGCCAGTCGGGTACCGCCCCCCCAAAGCCCACGCCATTGCGAAGCGCCGGATTTGAGCCTGCACTCCGTTCCGGGAGGACCCGGCGCGTTTCATCCCAACCTCCGGCTTTCGCCTCCCGGCACAGTCGTTTTCAGCTTACTTCTTGCCCCACTCCACGTGTAGCCGGAGCGTGCCTACCCAAACCGGCCCCCGGGCGCGATTGTACGCGGGGTTGGTAATGTGCTGCAGATCCAGGGTGGTGAACAGGCCGCGGGCGATCTTGGCGCAATAGTAGGTCTCGCTCGCGGTCTCCGGCCCGTAGCGCAGAGCACCGTCCCCGATCAGAAAATCCTCGCCGCCCAGCGCAAGGTACTCCGCGTGAACCGCGGAGAGTCCGGCAACGGTGACCTCGGTGGCCACGGTGTCTTCCGGCCGCCGCCAGCGCGCCCCGTTCATCGATATGCCCAACGTGGCCAGCCGGTCGATGGCCGTGAACGCAAAGCTGGTGGTCTTGCCATCGTTCCAGCCCAGCCTCCCGAACACGCCGACGCCTTTCGCAATCTCCTGGTCCGCACTCACTCCGAAACCGTACTTGAGTGTGCCGGTATGACGCACGGCGGTAATATCCGGGGTGGTTTGGGTCTCCTCCGCGAGGCGAATGGCGTCGGCGTAGTGGCCCGAATCGGTGTGATTGAAATAGCTCAGCGCGCGCACGGCTCCCTGGTGGCCATGGAGATTGGAGTCGACTTCCCCTTCCACCACGTCGCCGCGATCGCGGAAAATACGCCGGTCGAACTGCTCGCCATTGGCCACCAGGGCTTCGCCCACGCTGGCGTAGCGCAGCGACCAGCGTTTGGTATGCAGCTCGTGAACCCATCCCCACGTATAGCCGCGCGTATCGGCGGGGTAATCCCAAGCTCCGTTGTACATCACGGCCCAACCCATGAACTGCGTCCGCGGGTCGTGCGTGTAGCGGTTGTTGTCGAAGAAATCCGTCACCGTGAAGCGGCCCACCGTGATCGAATAACGCGTTGCCGGCCGGCTCCCGCCAAGCTGGTTTTCGTCGCTTTCGACGGCTTCCCGCTGGCTGCCGATGGCGAAATCCTGAGTGACAAAAAGACGCGCCAGATACGGCTTCGGCGTAGCCGTCTCCACCCGGGGCATTTCCCCGTTGGGAAAATTGGCGATGCCGTTGGTGCCGCTGAAACCCCGCCCTCCGGCGATTTCGGGATCGAAATAGAATTGCGTGTTGGGCGCCAGCAGGTAGCCCAAAAAAAAAGTCGTCGTGAGGGAAGCTTCAGCCTCGGGATGGCCCGCCAGGCTGAGCGGTCCCGAATAAGGCGACGAAAACCCCGGATGATACTGTCCGATGGAGGTGGCCTGCCAGTAGAGATTCCACTTTTCGGGAGTGTCCGGCGGAGGGTCCTGGGCGAAAAGCGGCCCAGCCGCGGCCAGAATCAATATGCCCGCAAGCCTCAAAATCCACATCTGCAGCCGTCCAC
>JBEKZL010000185.1:0-15510 GCA_049509915.1 Bryobacteraceae bacterium
CGCGCTCAGTCCCAGCGTATGCTGCAGTTGTGGGCCGGCCACCGACAAGCAGATCCGGTCGAAGAAGTTGACCAGCACTCCGGCTCCCAACAGGGCGCCGATGCGCCAGCGCAACCGTGGAATTACCTCTCCGCTAGCCGTTATCATATGCGTTGCCCTGAACTCTCCGTCAACCACTTCACGGTCCGATCCAACCACTGCCTCGGAACACCGCCCGCCGATTGAAGGTACTAATTTAACCCACTTCGGCAAGAATATCTTATAATCCGAGACGTGCCGGACTGGTTGGCGGGACCCGGCTGGCGAGACCACACGAGACTTACGCCGCGATTTCACGGAGAATTTCGGGATGCAGCATAGCCACTCGAATCAGCGTCTTCGCCGCTCCGCTCGGCGTACGGCGCCCTTGCTCCCACTGCTCCAGCGTGCGTTGCGAGACCCCAAGCGTCCGGGCGAACTGCGCTTGTGTGAGTCCAGCCGCCAGGCGCGCTCGCGCGATGGGTGAACGAGGCTCAACGGAAGTCCGCTTGCCTCGGCCAGCTTTGATTTCGCAGGCACCGTCCAGAACCTCCTGCCAGATATCGCGCTTGGCCTCCATCCGGGCGAGCGCACTTTCTGTCGGTTTCTTAGCCATGTTCAAACAGCTCCTTCAGTCGCTTCAGGATATGGGCCGGCACGTTACCCTGCTTCGCCTTGGAATATGTGTCAGCATCCAGAACTCGTTCGGCTGATAGCTCACGAAATAGATTAAGCGCAACCCACCGCGCTTGCCCGCACCCTGCCGCCGCCAGCGGAGTTTCCTGACGCCGCCAGAGCCGGGAACAATTGCCCCGGCTTCCGGGTTCCGCATCATGAATTGCTGCAGCTCGGCGTATTCGTCGTCATCGAGGTAATGGGCTCGCAGGCGATCAAAGATCGCAGACTCGATAAATACGAACACGAATTAATACTACGCCTCTGGCGTACCAACGTCAAGCCGCCACCCTACACGCCTTCACGCCCGGCACTCACTCCAGCGGAATCGCCTTCCCTTTGGCGGTCGGCAGCGCGACACCGAGCAGTTTCGCGATGGTTGGGGCGATGTCTATATTGGCAACCTTGTCCAGTTTCGCGCCGCGGCGCACTCCGTAGCCGCTGGCGATGAAGATGGCGTCCATGTCCGGGTCGCTGGCCAGGTATCCGTGGCTGCCGCCTTGCTGGGGAAGGGCGGCCGTCACCGGGCCTCCGGTGGCTCCGGAGAAGGAGTAGCCGTCCCTGGCGGTGAGCAGGAGTTGGGACATCTGCGGGTCCAGGTCGGGTTGCGGCAGGCCCAGGGCCGCAAACCCATCCGGGCCGACGATCCTGTCGATCCCTTCGGCGCCTTTGAGCGCCTCAATCGCTCTAGGGGCCAAATCCGCCGCCTGGGATTTGTCGAAGTAGACGAACGCCGTGCCGCCTTCCGCCAGCACGTACACCTTGCCGGAAAGGCCCGCGGCCTCTAGCGCCGCCGCAGGGTGAATCTCCTTCGTGTACGGTTTGAAGCCGTGGTCCGAAACCACGATGAAGGTGGTGCGTTCGCCCATTCCGGCCGCGCGAACCGCTTCCACCACATGTTCCACGCAGCTATCCAGAAACGCGATCGCGGCAGTTCCCGCCAGGGTCTTCGGCCCGAACTGGTGGTGCACCGAATCGAGCGAAAGCAGGTGGAACAGCAGCAGGTTGGGCCGGTGCTCGCGAATCAGGTACACCGCGGCTTTAGTCCAGATCTGGTCGCGGAACAGGATGTTCGACTTGGTGAAGCTTTCGACATCGGAGGCGGCAATCGCTCCCTTGCCGATCATTTCGCGCTCCAGCGGCCCTTGCGCCGACGCCCCTTCGCTGAATGCCCAGGTGATCGTTGGCGCCTGGTTGATGGCCACCCAATCCACCTGCGCGGTCGTGAGCCCGGCTTGGTAGGCCGCGTCGTAGACCGTGGGAACGTGGACCATTTTCACTTTCGCGATCGCCGGGTCCACCTTCACCGGCGGCCATGCGCCGGTCCGCGCGATGGTTCCATTCGCCAGCAGGCCGTGCTGGTCGGCACGGACGCCGGTCACCATGGTCGTGTGATTGGGCCACGTCACGGTCGGATTTACGGTAGACATTCGCGCGCTAACGCCGTTCTCGATCAGGCCGCGGAGGGTGGGAATCGGAAGCTTCGGCTCGTCCAGGTCATAAGCGGGAAAGCCATCCAGGCTGATCACCACCACCATGCGCTCCTTGGCGGGGGTCTGCGCCAAAGCCGACCAGCACAAGCCCGCCAGTGCCGCCAGCGTGATTGCGAGTTTCATAGACTAATTAAGAAGAATTCTACAACGTGCCACACGCTCCCCGGCGCCGGGTGCTTAACCGATCTGGGGGTTTCATGGTTTAGGCGCGGCAACCGCTCCCTCGCGGTCGCGGCTCGGTTACGAGCGCCTAGCGCTTTCAGTCACTTACCGAGCCGCGACCGCGAGGGAGCGGTTGCCGGGAACTAACTCCCCAACCCGGTTAGGCGCTCCCCGGCGCTTTAACGGCCCCTTTCCCCACCTTCACGCTACAATCTTGATGTTATGTGCCGTCCGATCTGTCGCGGGACTATGCTCCTGATCGCCGCTGTGGCGATGCTGTTCGCTCAAAAGCGCCCCTTCGACGCGAATGCCATGATGGAGTTGAAGCGGATTTCCGATCCGCAGATTTCACCGGACGCGAAATGGGTGGCCTTCACTGTCGAAAGCGTGGACGTAGCCGCCAATAGCAAGCCATCGCAAGTCTGGATCGTACCGCTCTCGGGCGGCGCGCCGCGCCAGATCACCCACGACGGCACCGCCAACCAGCGGCCCCGCTGGTCGCCCGATTCCAGGCGCATCGCCTACATCTCCAACCGTTCCGGCTCGTCCCAGATCTGGTTGATGGATCCCGATGGCGGCAACGCCAAGGCGGTCACCAATCTTGCCACCGAAGCCGACGGCGAGCTGTTCTCTCCCGACGGGAAGAACCTGGTCTTCACCAGTTCGGTCTATCCGGAATGCGCCGCCGACGACGCCTGCAACCGGAAGGATCTGGCCGCCGACGAGGCCGACAAGGTGAAGGCGCGGATTTACACCGAATTGCTCTACCGGCACTGGACCGCGTGGTCCACCAGGCGGCGCAGTCATCTGCTAGTGGTTCCGGTTTCCGGCGGCGACGCGCACGATCTCACCCCCGGGACACGCGACGTGCCGCCGTTTTCGCTCGGCGGACCGGACGATTACGATATTGCTCCCGACGGCCAGGAGATCTGCTATTCCATGAATGCCGATCCGGTCCTGGCCGTCAGCACCAATTCCGACCTATACGCGGTTTCGATTCAGGGAGGGGCGCCGCGGAGAATCACCGCGGCCACGGGCAACGATTCCAGCCCGCAGTACTCGCGCGACGGCAAGTACCTGGCCTGGCGCGCGCAGCCTCGCGCCGGATACGAAAGCGACCGGTACCGGTTGATGGTGCTGGAGCGCGCTACCGGAAAGACCACCGACCTTACCGAAAACCTGGATCGCTGGGTGAACAGCTTCATCTGGTCGCCGGATTCGCGCACGCTTTTCTTTACCACCGCCGACCGTGGCCGGCAAGCCATTCAGCTTATTCCCGTAACCGGAGGCGCGGTGCGGGTGGCCGTTTCCGGAGATAGCGAACTGGACGACATGCAGTTGTCGGCCGACGGCAAAACGATGGTGTACACCCAGCAGACCGGCGCGGCGCCGCTCGAGATCTATCGCGGCGCGTCGAGCGGTGGCGCGCCCGCCGCCTTGACGCATTTGAACGACGATGCCCTGGCGGCCCATGAGCTGACTCCGATGGAGGAGTTCTGGGTGGACGCCGCCGATGGCTCGAAGGTGCAGTATTTCGTGGTGAAGCCCTACGGGTTTCAGGCAGGTAAGAAATACCCCGTGGTGATGTTGATCCACGGTGGACCGCAAAGCAACTGGGGTTACAGTTGGAGCTATCGCTGGAACCAGCAGGTGTTCGCGGCCGCCGGCTACGTAGTGGTGATGCCGAATCCGCGCGGCTCGACCGGCTATGGACAGAAGTTCATCGACGAGATCAATGGCGATTGGGGCGGCAAGCCCTTCGAAGACATCATGGCGGTGGCCGATCACATCGTCGTCGACCTGCCCTATGCGGACACCAGCCGCATGGCCGCGGCCGGCGCCTCCTACGGCGGCTACATGATCGACTGGATGCTGGGCCATACTCAGCGCTTCAAGGCGCTGGTGTCGCACGCGGGCGTCTACGACCTTACCAGCGAATTCGGCGCCACCGAGGAATTATGGTTCCCGCTGTGGGAGTTCGGCGGCACGCCCTGGGACAAGCCCGACGACTACGCTAAGTGGTCGCCCTCGAACTTCGTCAAGGACTTTCATACGCCCACCCTGGTCAGCGGCGGAGAATTGGACTTCCGCGTGCCTTATAACCAGGACCTGGAGTTGTTTACGGCCCTGCAGATGCAGAAAGTTCCTTCCAAGCTGGTGATTTTTCCGGATGAGGGGCACTGGATCCTAAAGCCGGGGAACAGCCTGCTTTGGTATCGAACCGTGCTCGACTGGCTCGATCTATGGGTGAAAAAATGAAAGCTACTTGGGTGGGAAAATGAGAATCCTGTTGGCCGCTGCCCTGGTTGTGTTGCTGTTGCTGGTGGGCTCGTTGCTAGTGATATCCGGACACACGGACGTGACCATCGGACCGCTCGATGCCATCGGCGTCAGCACCCCGGTCACTGTCGGGATCTCGAACCCGCATGGAGTGCGCGACGTGCGGGCGTGGATCGAACAGGCCGGCGCGAGCTATCCGCTGTTCGAACAGAGGAACCCCTCGACGCGATTGTTCTGGAGCCGGCACCAGCCGCCGCGCACGGTCACCTTCGAAGCCGGTAAGAACAAAGCGGCCGGGCTCACGGAAGGGAAAGCGCGCCTGGTGGTGGAGGCCGTTTCCAACGACTTTCGCGGCGCCTCCGATACCGCCTCCCGCGACCTCGCCATCGTGCTCGCTCCGCCCCGCGTGGCAGCCGATGGACTTCAGCACTACATCAACCAGGGTGGCATGGAGTTGGTCACATTCACCGCGTCGGGAGGGTGGTCCGAGTCCGGCGTGAAGGTGGGCCGCTACACGTTTCGCAGCTTCCCCCTGCCCGGCAAGGACCCCAACCAGCGCTTCGCCATGTTCGCCTATCCGTGGGACCTGCCGCCGGACGTCACGCCGATGGTCTTCGCCCGCAACGCCACCGGCACCGAGGCCGACGCCCATTTCTGGTTCAAGCTCTTCCCCAAGAAGTTTCGCGTGCGCGATTTCCCCGTGGATGACGCGCTCATGCGGAAGCTGGTGGATTCGGTGGACCCGAACGGTCAGATCCTGCCCGGCAAGGATCTGGTTACCCGCTTCCTTTACATCAACGGCGATCTGCGCCGCAAGAACAACCAGCAGCTTTACGATCTGCGTTTCAAGACCGAAGAGAAGATCCTATGGAACGGCCCCTTCACGCATTGGGGCAAGGAAGAAGCCAACTTCGCGGACGTGCGCAATTACATCTACCACGATAAGAAAATCGACCAGCAGGTGCACCTGGGCTTCGACCTCTCCGACGTGGTCAACGGACCGGTGGAAGCCGCCAACGACGGCCGCGTGGCATGGGCCAGCGACCTCGGCATCTTTGGTAACTGCATCGTGCTCGATCACGGCTACGCGCTCCAATCCCTCTACGGCCACATGAGCCGCATCGATGTGAAAGTGGGCGACATGGTGAAGAAGGGTCAGAAAATGGGCGTGGCCGGCTCGACCGGCCTGGCCGGCGGCGTGCACGTTCACTTCGGCATGCAGATCGATGGCGTGCAGATCAATCCGCGCGAGTGGTGGGACGAGCACTGGATCAAGGACCGCATTCTGAGCAAACTCACCCCCGGCGCCGCCGTTCAATCCGAAGAGTCGGCCGAGCCGAAGCCGCACCGGGCCCACCACAAGAAGCGGTAGAAAGAGAGAATAGCCCAGTAGCTCCCAACCCTTGGCGCGGCACTCGTGCGCGTGCCAAATTGGCCTCGGGGTCTGGCGCGGCCATTTCTTGACGGCGGCTGAGGAACCGGTGGCAAAATTGGTCACCGAGACTGTAGCGGCGCCGTAGGGATTGGCGGGAGACCCGTCACCGTCACATTCACCGCCGGGCTTGCCACGCCTCCAACCGTGACCACGACCGGCTGGGAACCGGCGGACAGCGATGCCGGCACGTAGAAATTCACCTGCGTGGTGCCGGCGGTCAACACAGCCAACCCATCGGATTGGACGATCGCCGGGACGCCGCCGACCGTCACCGAGAGGGGCAAGACTGGCATGTAGTTTTCATTTATGCCCGGGGTAGGAGAAGGCATCAAAGCCCCGGTTGCGAGCGCGGGAGTAACATCGCCGGCGCCGTTCAGATACAGTGTAGCGACGCCGCCTGGCGGGACCGACGGGTTGCCCGCCAGATTGCCGTTTCCATCGGTATAGATGGCCGGCGCCGAGGGCGTCACCTGGAACTGGAGCGCGGCTGTTACCTGCCCGTTCGCGACGATGCCCAGCACGGCCGGTCCCGCTCCCACTTCATAGGGGACTTGGATATTGACCTGGTTGGGCGAGAGGTAGAGCAGGGGCGCGGCCTGGCCATTGACGGCCGCGGTAACGCCGCCGGCGGCAAACGGGAGCGGATTGCCGGACAGGGTCTGAGGCGCCGCCGGCGCCAGGTTGTTGCCGAAGATCGAGAGCAGCGCGCCGGGCGCGGCGGTGGCCTGGCCGGATGCGGGATTGGCAATTACCGTGGGCGTGGAGGTGGGACCGGCAGGCAGATTTGCCACTGCCGGCCCCAGCACGAACATGACCGGCACATTGACGAATTGCGGTACCGCGTTGGGAGATTGAATCGTGACGATGGCGCGGTACACGCCGGGTTCGTATCCGAAGCCCGACGCAGTCAATGCGATTTGCCCGGGGCCGGTGCCGGAAAGCTGCGAGACGCCGAGCCATCCCGCCGTGGGGTTGGTGGGATGGACGGTAGCCGTCCAGGTCTGGGTACTGTCGCCGATGCCGACCGCGAGGTTTGCCTGCGCGGTCTGGCCGGCACTCAGCGCCACCATGGTGACGGCGGTGGGCGACGGTGTAATTGTGGTCGGTTTGGCGGGCGCGGCCACCAGGTTCACCTGCACCTGCTGATTGAGGCCGTCGTTACGGACGGCGTAGATGTATTCGGTTGCCGGAGGGGTGATGCCGCTTTGGCAAAACGTGCCCTGGAGCGATGTCCAGGCTTGGATTCGGGTCGTGCCGAAGATGGGCGCGATCCGGTTGGATATATCGACGGTGCCGGCGTATAGGTTTTCGATCAGGCCCCAGTAACCGCCGGTATTGTCCAGGTTCAACTGCACCGCAAACGGGCAGGTGGCATTGACCGCGTTTTGAGTCACGGTAAGTGGTGTCGCGGTGAACGAGTATTGATTGTAAGGGGGGATCGAATAGTAGTTGACCGCGATTTGCCGGGACCAGCTCAGGCCGGCTGCGTCCACGCCGGCGAAGACAAAGGTGTGGACCAGGGGCGTGCTCTGATTGCGCAGCACGACATTGGCGCTGAGCACACCGACCGCCGGGATATCGGGAGAAGGAAAGTATTGCGACAGGCTCAGCGCCTGGCCGTCCATGGTGAAGCCGGTGAGCATGGCGCCCACTCCGGCCATGTCCATCAGGGACAGCGGCAACGGCCAGCTCACGCCCTGCGCGTCGGTATCGAGCACGGGCCAAACGGTATTGGGAGCGCCAACCACCACCGCCGCCGCGCCCACGGGCGTAGCGATCTGAATTTTCAGGAACACGCCGCCGGGGCTGAAATACGCGTCGCCGGAATACTGCGCCGTCACATAGAACGTGCCGGCCTGAACGAACCGGTAGGCGGGGGCCGAAAGGCTGGCGGTTCCGTTCGACGAGAGGGCCACCGAACCAAGACCCGCGCCGCCGAAGATGCTGAAACTCACGGTCCCGGTGGGATTGGCAGAGCCAGGAAGGAAGGAACTCGCCTGCGCGACCGCGGTCACCGTGGCGGTGAGCTGAACGGTCTGGTTCAGCGTGGCTCTTGTCGGGCTGGCGGTTAGCCTGACCGTGACGCCGCTGGCAGCCTGATTCCAGAGGGTGAAAAGATTATTGGCGTCGATCGATCCCAACCCGGTAGTCTGGTTGTATCCCGGCCCGGCGCTGTAGCCGAACGAGCCGGTGCCGCAATCGGGCGAGCCCTGCGCGCAGGGCACAATGTTATTGCCGGTGACGATATCGTGGAACACAGTGGGCGAGCTTTGCGCTAGCCGGTAGAGCTGCGGATTGATATTCCCCAGGCCGGGCGAAGATTGGCGGCCCTGCTTGATCTGATACTGGTTGAGCAGCGCCATAATCCCGGCCATGCTGGGAGTAGCGCAGGATGTGCCGCCGACTGAGTAAAGGCCACCAAGGTAATAGATCAGATAGGCGTCGTGTAGGGCCGCGCTGAGGGCCAGATCGGGTACGTCGCGAGCGCTGTCGTCGGGCACGCCAAGCCCGGTTTGCCAGGCCGGTTTGGAATACAGGCGGCTGGCGCCTCCGCCCGTCGCTCCTATTCCTGCGCTGCTCGATTCGTTCCACGCGGCTTCGGGAATGTAAGACAGCGCGGAACCCAGGGTGCCGGATGAATTGGTCGCGCCCCAATACCTGCCGGTGCCTTCCACGAATTGGGAGCCGCCCATGCCGGTCACCTCCGGCAGCACCGCGGGCAACTGCACGCTTCGGCCGAGTTCGGCAAGGGATTCGGAATCGTTGGGGTCGCATCCGGCGGCCCCGGTATCGCCGGAGGCGGCCAGAATAGTGATGCCTTGGGCATTGGCCTGCTGCGCCAGCGTCTCCCAGTTGAGCCCGAAATCCACCTCGCAGCCGCTGTAGCTCACGCTGAGGATTGGCGCGATGTCTTCGTCGATGGCATACACCATGGCGTCGAAGGCGTCGGTCCCGTAGACGTAATAGACGGTAGATTTAGGAGCGATGGCGCCGGCCCATTCCAAATCGAGATTGCCTTCGATCTGGGCATCGTTGTAACCCGGGTCGGTATCGTACACGACGAGTTTCGGGCTGTTGGCGGGCAGACCGAATTTGGTGCGAAAGGCCGCGAGGTCGCTGGTCAAGACATCCGACTCGCCGACCACGGCGATGCTCTGGCCGGTGCCGTCGTAACCCGCCTGCGCCAGCGGCGCCAGATCGTAAATGGTGGAGAAATCGGCCGGCGCCAGGTAGTGGTTGCCGGAAGTGGAGCTGGTATAAACGGGCTGGGGCTTGGTGATGGCCGGCTGCGGGTGAAAATCGTTCAGGCCCTGAAACCCGCCCACCACGTCCGCCAGCGCCACAGGCACGGCCGGGTCGGCGGTATTGGCGAAGTGGGTTTCACCATTTACTTCGAAGCGGTGAACGGGGGTGTGGAGCGCGCGGGTAACCTGACCGGTGGTTCCACTGAAGGCGATCCAGTTGCGCCCGCGGGCCTGGTGCCCAATCGAAAACCCGGCGGACTGGAGCCAGGCGGTCACTTTGGCGGCGTCGTCCGCGCTCAACCCGAACCGGTCGCCGAATTGTTCGGGAGTGAGCCACTGATGGTAGCGGGGGGAGGCACCGTCCTGCTGGTCCACGAGCAACTGCGCCAGGTCGGCCTGCTGCGCCGCCGAGGGTTTCACCATCAGGACCATGTAATGCATCGCCGTGGCGGGATCGGCCAACCCGCGGTCGTATTGCGGCTGCGCCAGGTGATGGATGCCGGAGGGGATGGTGCGAACCTGGCCGGCGTCGACGGGCTGCACGATCCTGTCCGGAGCGGCTGCCGACGCGTAGGTGGCGAAGCCCGGAAGCAAGCACGCTGCCACGGCTGCATAAAGCGCCCGACCGGTGGCAGGTCGCCGGCGGTTTGCCGGGAGTAAATGCCTCGAAAAAAGACGCAGCATAAGCCGATTAGTCTATCACTTCCGAGAGTTTAGTACTCTATCGTACTCATCGCGGTAATAGCTCGCGGCTTGTCGCCAACTCGCCCCGGCTGCGAAGCTCGCTGATTTACTTCTTGACATGTACTAGTAAACTAGTACATTATGATTTTGGATGAGCAAGCCAACGGACCCAAGAAACGGCTTCGCCTTTCGCCTGGACGCGGGGAGCGGGGTTCCCGTGTATCGCCAGTTGATCGACCAGGTGCTGGGCGGTATGGCGGCAGGCGCGCTGGCGCCCGGCGATCAGCTTCCTACGGTGCGCCAGGTGGCGGTGGATTTGTCCATCAACCCCAATACGGTGGCGCGCGCCTACCGCGAGCTGGAAATCCGCGGCGTGCTCGATACCCAGCAAGGCATGGGAACGTTCATCGGCCGGCAAAAGGTGCGGCGGGACGAAGTGGAGCGCCGTCGGCAGCTCCATCAGATGGTGGGTGAGTTTGTGGCGCGCGCCGGCGCGGCCGGTTTCAGCGTCCCCGAGTTGTTGGAGCAGCTCCATGAGTTACTCGATCGCTAAAACGGTACTGCGAAGAATAGGAGAAGATGCCATGAGGAAGGACCAGATCAAGGTGAGTCAGGTTGGAGTTGCGTTGTTCGTAATCTCGGTACTGGCCGGCGCGGGCGGGAGCGCTCTTCTCGATGCGCGATGGCCGGGGATTGCCGGGGCCGTGGTGGGAGTCTATCTGCTGTTCGCCATTCGCGTGGCGGATCAATGGGAGAAAGTGGCCGTACTGCGTCTGGGCCGGTACAAAGGGCTGCGCGGTCCGGGCCTGTTCCATATGATTCCGGTGGTGGATTCGCTAAGCCGTTACGTGGATCAGCGCATCCGCGTGGCCAGCGTGACCGCCGAATCCACGCTCACCCGCGATACAGTGCCGGTCAACGTGGACGCCATCTTCTACTGGATGGTCTGGAACGCCGAAAAATCGATTCTCGAAGTGGAAGATTTCGTGGAGGCCATTCGCCTGGGCGCGCAGACCGCCTTGCGCGAATCGATCGGCCGCCACGAACTGGCCCAGATGATCACCGAACGCGAGCTGCTGGGCAAAGAGCTGCAGCGCATTCTCGACGAGAAGACCAATCCCTGGGGCATTACCGTGCAATCGGTGGAGATCCGCGACGTGCGCATTCCGCAAGCGCTCGAAGATATGATGTCGCGCCAGGCCCAGGCGGAGCGGGAACGGCAGGCCCGCAATATCCTGGGCCAGGCCGAAGTCGAAGTCGCCGACAAGTTCTCCGAAGCCGCGCGGGTGTACCAGAACAACCCGACGGCGTTGCACTTGCGCGCCATGAACATGCTGTACGAGGCCATCAAGGAGCGCGGCTCGATGGTGATCGTCCCGTCCTCCGCGGTAGAAACCATGGGCTTCGGAGGCAGCCTCGCCACCGCCTCGCTGGCGGGCGCCAAACCGCAATAACCAATCCGATAACCGATACAAAAGGAGTGTAGCCATGAAACGTATGGTCGAAGTGTGTCTCGCCGCCGTGGCGCTAGCCGCCGCGGCTTCCCCGGCGGAGGGTTCTTCGTTCGCCGGAACCTGGGAAGGCCAGCTCGAAGGCGTCAAAGCAGTGACGTTGGAAATCCAAGACGAGGGTGCCATGGTCGGTGGCAGCGCAACCTTTTACGTGATCAAAGACGAAGGCGAGGGAAGACGAATCGGCGGCGCCACCCGCGTTGTCATGGAGCACGTGCGGTTGCACGACGCCGTTCTGGAGTTCGACGTGACGGTTCCCGGCGCGGGCGACGTACACTTCCGCATGACTCTCAACGGACGCACCACGGCGGAACTGAAGCGAGCGGTCCCGGAGCTGACAGTGGTCCTTCACCGGGAGGTTCGGATTTGAGGTTGGGCAAGCCGGTTCCGCCTGCCCACAGGTTGCCCTCGAATAGGTTACCGAACTTCCACACGCCGAAACTGCGGCACGCGGAATCCGTGCGCCACGGTACCATGAGAGTGGATCGTCGAGGTTCCATCCTAGTGACTTCCTTGAAACTGCAAGAAACGTCCCTGAACTACATAGGCGGCGAGTGGGTGGACGCCGCCGACCACGAGGTGGTGAAACTGCCCTACGACGGCACGCCGGTGGGCGTGGTTCCACAGGCCGATGCGGGCGCCGTGGACAAAGCCGTGGCCGCCGCGCGCCGGGCGCTGGCCCAGATGCGCGAGATGGGCAATTGCGACCGCGCCGACCTGCTGCTGCGCATCGCCGATCTGATGAAACGCGACGTCGCCGAATACGCGCAGCTCGTCTGCGCCGAGACGGGCAAACCCGCCAGGGAGGCGCGCGTCGAGGCGGAACGCTCGATCGCGACCTTGCTCGCCGCGGCGCACGAGGCGCGGCAGTTGCACGGGGAAGTGGTTCCGATGGACTTCGCCGCCATGGGCAAGGGGCGCATGGCTCTCACTGTGCGCGAGCCTCTGGGCGTGATCGGATGCATCACCCCGTTCAACTTCCCGCTGAACCTGGCCCTGCACAAAGTGGCGCCGGCTCTGGCCGCGGGCAACGCGGTGGTACACAAGCCCGCCACCAAGACGCCGCTCAGCGCGGCGCGCCTGGCACGCACCATGGAAGAGGCCGGCGCGCCCAAGGGCGCCTACAACCTGATTACCGGCAGCGGCGCCCGCCTCGGTGCGGCCATGGCGGAGCATCCGGGCATCGCCATGCTGACCTTCACCGGCAGCGCGGAGGTAGGCCGCACCATCAGGCGCCGCGCCGGATTCAAGAAGGTGACGCTCGAGCTCGGCAACAACTCCGCCGTGATCGTCGAGCCGGAAGCCGATCTGGCCGCTGTCGCCGCGCGCACTACTCAAGGCGCTTTCGCCAACAGCGGCCAGGTCTGCATCTCGGTGCAGCGCGTCTTCGCGCACCGCTCCATCGCCGGCGAATTGGTGGCACGGCTGAAGGCGGCGGCCGAGGCGCTGAAGATCGGCCACCCCTACGAGGAAACCACCCAGGTTTCGTCGCTCATCGACGAAGGCGAAGCCATCCGCATCGAACAGTGGATTGCCGAAGCGCGGGCGGGCGGAGCCAAGGTCGTCACCGGCGGGACGCGTGAATTCGCTACCGTCCGGCCGGCGGTGCTGGTCGACGTTCCGGCCGCTTGCCACATCTCCTGCCAGGAGGCGTTCGGCCCGGTGGTGGCAGTGTACGACTACGAAAACCTGGACGACGCCATCGAGCGCGCCAACGCCACGCCTTATGGCCTGCAGGCGGGAATCTTCACCAACGATATCCAGCGCGCGTTTCGTGCCGCGCGGCGGCTGGAGGTGGGCGGAGTGATGATCAACGACATTCCCATGTACCGCGCCGACCACATGCCCTACGGCGGAGTGAAGCAAAGCGGGACCGGCAGGGAAGGTCCGCGCTACGCCATCGAAGAGATGACGGAGATGAAGCTGATCTGCTGGAAAGTGTGACGGGATCGCGAGCCATTCGCCAGCCGCTGCCGGATTTCGCGGTTTCGGTTCCCTGAAGCGTGCCGCGGGCAAGTACATAGTTTCGGAAGTTCGGTAACGTATTCGATGGCAACCGCTCTCTCACGGTCGCGGCCCGGAATGCCGCAGTCCGAGCCGCGACCGTGAGGGAGCGGTTGCAGGATGTGTAACCGTAATTGCGAAACCGGGTACTAAGATTGACACCCCGATTTCGCTGCTGCTAGGCTGTGACTTCATGCCAAATGCGTCGTCGCTGCGCGCCACGCCCTTGAATTCTGTCCACCGGGCGCTGGGGGCCAAAATGGTGGATTTCGGCGGGTGGGACATGCCGGTCCAGTATTCCGGCATCATCGACGAGCACCATACGGTCCGCTCCGGCGTCGGGTTGTTCGACGTCAGCCATATGGGCGAGATCGAAATCCGCGGGCCCGAGGCGCTACGCCTGGCCGATTTCGTCACCACCAACCAGGTGGCCAAGCTCAAACAGGGTCAGGCGCACTATTCCGGTCTGCTCTACGATCACGGCGGGTTCGTGGACGACATCCTGGTACATAAGGTGGCCGACGACCACTACTTCCTCTGCGTGAACGCGTCCAACCAGGAGAAGGATTTCGACCACATCCGGCAACTGAATCGCTTCGATGCCGAGGTGGAACTGGCCAGCGATCGCTATACCCAACTCGCCATCCAGGGTCCGCAAGCGCGCGCCACTTTGCAGAAGTTGACGCCCGTAGACCTGGCGGCCATCAAATATTACTGGTTTGCGGATGGCGAGGTGGCCGGAACCGCGGCGCGCATCGCGCATACCGGCTACACTGGCGAAGACGGTTTCGAAATCTACATTCCTCCGGCCGAGTCCGAGCGCATCTGGAACCGGGTCATGGAAGCGGGCGTCGCGTTCGGCATCAAGCCCTGCGGGCTGGGGGCGCGCAATACGCTGCGTCTGGAAGCCAAGATGGCGCTCTACGGGCACGAGATCGATGCCTCGATTTCGCCGCTGGAAGCCGACCTTGGCTGGATCGTCAAGTTCGACAAAGGCGATTTCATCGGGCGTGAAGCGCTGGTCAAGCAACGCGAAAAAGGCGTCTCGCGCAAGCTCGTTGGCTTTGAAATGCGGGGGCGGGGGATTGGCCGCGACGGCTACGAAGTGCGCCTCGATGGCGCGGCTGCCGGCTGGGTCACCAGCGGCGGTCCCTCTCCCACCTTGAACAAGAACATCGGTCTTTGTTATCTGCCGGCGGCACGGGCCGCCGCGGGCGCCGGCATTGAGGTACTCATCCGCAACCAGCCCGTGGAAGCGGTAACCGTCGAAACTCCTTTTTATAAGCGAGCCAAATAACCATGTACCCGGAAAACTTCCGATACACCAAAGAACACGAATGGGTCCTTGTGGAAGGGGATACTGGCACGATCGGAATCACCGACCACGCGCAGGAGGAACTCGGCGACATCGTCTATGTCGACCTGCCCCGTGTGGGGACGCGGCTCGAAACCGGCAAATCGCTCGGCTCGGTCGAGTCGGTCAAGGCCGTTTCCGATATTTACGCGCCGCTCGCGGGCGAAGTGCTGGAGATCAACTCCCTGCTGGCCGACGCGCCGGAGAAGTTGAACCAGGATCCCCATGGCACCGCCTGGCTGGTGAAGATCCGCCTGGACGCGCCCGCCGAAGCGCTGAATCTGCTTTCGGCCGCCGACTATCAAACTTATATCGGAGCAGAAAAATAGTTGCGCTACCTTCCTAAGTCGGATTCCGAGCGCCGCGAAATGCTCGAAGCCTGCGGCGTCGGTTCAGCCGAAGAACTGTTTTCACACTTGCCGGAGGCGGTACGGCTGAATCGTCCCCTGGCCCTCCCGCCGGGTATTTCCGAATATGAGATTGTCGATTATTTCCGCGAGCGCGCCGGCCGCACCGCGGTGGGGTATGCCTCCTTTCTGGGAGCGGGCGTCTATGCTCACTATCGGCCGGTGCTGGTGGATACGGTAGTGTCGCGCGGCGAATTTCTGACCTCGTACACGCCCTACCAGGCCGAAATCGCCCAGGGCAC
>JBEKZL010000186.1:0-15390 GCA_049509915.1 Bryobacteraceae bacterium
GCGCTGCAGGCTGGCACCAGCCACGATCTGGGACAGAATTTCGGCAAGGCCTTCGACGTCCAGTTTCAGAATAAGGAAGGCCAGCTCGAGTACGTCTGGCAGACCAGTTGGGGCGTTTCCACGCGGCTGATCGGCGGCCTGATCATGACCCATTCCGACGATAAGGGCCTGGTATTGCCGCCTCGCCTGGCGCCGGTGAAGACCGTGCTGGTGCCCATCTATCGCAAGGACGAAGAGAAGGGCGCGGTGCTTGAGGCCAGCCACAAGATCGCCACCGATATCGGCGCCAAAGTCGACGATCGGGACGGCCAATCGCCGGGCGCCAAGTTCTTCCACTGGGAACGGCTGGGCGTTCCGGTGGTTTTGGAACTGGGGCCACGCGACCTGGCGGCCGGCAAAGCCGTGGTCAAGCGCCGCGATACCGGCACGAAACAGCCCGTCTCGCAGGAGGCTCTGGCCGGCACGGTTTCGGCCACGCTCGATGCCATGCAGAAGAGCCTCTTCGCGGCCGCCCGCGACCGCCTGAAGTCCAATACGGTGACCGCCAATTCCATCGAAGAGGTGGAGAGTATCTTAAAGGATGCCAGCGCGGAGAAGGGCGGCGGCAAGTTCGTGATGGCGCACCTGGCAGACGACCCCGCCTGCGACGCGCACGTGAAGGAATTCAAAGCCAGCGTCCGCAACCACCCGCTGGCGGACGATTTCGATGGGCCGGGCAAGTGCATCGTAACCGGCGTGCCGGTGGAACGGCGCGCGGTAATCGCCAAGGCGTACTGATCGGCCAACCAGCGCGCGGAAAGGCCGTCGGCCGCTACTCCGCCAGGCGCACGCCGATGCTGTGCAGGAATTCGGCGTCGAAATTCGGGCCGTCGCCCACTTTCGGGCATTCGCGCCAGCAGTCGCTGAGTGGCTTCGCAGCCCACACCAGCTTACGGCAATCTTCGCACCACCAGTGGACCACCAACTCGTGTTCGGCGGTCACGCCGACCTCATCGATTCGGGAGGGCTGCTGCCCGCAGCGGCAAGAGAATGAGAAATGACGGTAGCTCATGGCGTCCTCTGTACAAAGCTGTTATCTCACTTTCGCGCCGGTCCGGAACAGGGCTACGCGTTTATATCCGTACTGGAACCCGTAGACCGTGGCATTTTGCGGATTCAGAATCCGCTGGGCACGATGCGAAAGCTCTCCCGCCACTCGCCGCCTGGCGGGATCGTTTGCAGGTTGGGAAACACGCCAGCGTGAGCCAGATTAAAGGCGTTGGTGACGGCCGACATGGGTTCGAGACACAGGAAATCGCGGCCCTTGGGAGCGAACACTACGGCCGTCGAGTAGCGCGGGCCATAGGCTACCGTCACCCGCTCGCGAACGCCTTCGCACCAGAAGCGGGCGATGCCGTCGGCGTCGCGTACCAGGCTGCCGAACACATCGTCCAACTGTATGCCGTCCAGCGGCTGGGAATCGGCGAAGGGGTTAGCCTCGCTCCGGCCGGTGGGAATCATAGCGGCGTTGAGCAGCAGGCGCTCGCGTGCCGCCACGTGCACGCGCCATTGGTCGCGCGCGGCATCGCCCAAACGGAAGAAAGGGTGAAATCCGATCGCTACCGGCATGGCTTCCAGGGCATGATTGACGACCACGGTTTCCACTTCCACCGAGCCCGCCGCCAGCCGGTACGTTACCCGGATGGTGTGCGCGAATGGGAACTGCGCCATCAGCGGCGGGTACTTCCAGAACTCCAATTGGCTGGTGAGAGAGGCTGAATCCGAACCCGCCTCGAGCGCCACTACGCTCCAAAGCGGCGAAAAATTCAGCAGGCCGTGGATGGGTTTGCCGTCGTTGTCGCGACGCACATTTTCGAGCCCCGGGTTTAGCGTGTAGCGCCTTCCGGCGGCCCAGTAGGCGTCTCCGTCGATGCGGTTGGCCCATGGCGCCAGCAACGGTACGCCGCACAGTACCGGTTTTTCCCGCAATTCCGCCGGGCTGGAGTACGGGAACCACAGGATGTTCCGGCCGCGCACCTCGATCCGGTACGCCATGTTGCCGATGGATGGGACCACGCGAACTTCCATGCCGTGGGCGGCATCCTCCAGCGAGAACACCTCCATCCCATCCACCGTCAGGCGGTTCGCGGCATACGGATTAGGCAGGTTCATTTTTCGTCCGGGTCGCGCAGTTCGAGCACGGTTTCCCGCTGGCAGCAAGCGCACGGCCCCGGAATATAGGCGCGGATATTACAAACCCCGCAAAAGTAGGTGATCAATTTCAGCTTGCCGTCCTGGCGCACCATCAGGCTGCGCAGGTGGGAGGGGTCCAGCAGGAACCGGCCGGTGGACGTGAAATGGCCTCTGGCTTCGATTGAATAACCATTCAGCCGCGGATCGGCCAGCACCTTGTTTGTCGGCTCATCGCCATCGAGCGCGATGGTGCGATGGTCGTCGGTAGTGACAGTTGCCGGCCCGCTCGCATGCACCTGCAGAGTGCCGCGCAGAGTTTCGCTCTTGGGCAGGGCATCCGCTAGCGCCAACCCGGCCAGCGCTAACAGGACCAGACAGATCCTCATTTAACTTCAGTGTACCATCCTCATGGCACACACCCTTAGCCTGTGGAAACCGATCGCGGCTCAAAACAAACCAGGGATCATTCCCCACGTGGCACGACGGTAATCCTCATAGTCGCCGCCGAAAGATTCGCGCAGTTTCGCCTCTTCCATCCGGACCTTGCGCCAATAGGCGAACAGCGTAACCGCGACTCCAGCCAGGGCATGCGCGTGTCCGTCGACGAGCGCGGTGCCGGCGCACATCCCCACGATGGCAGTGTAGATGGGATGGCGCAGCAGCCGATAAGGACCAGCGCGCACCAGTTCGTGGTTGGTCTTGATTTCGATCCTGCCGCTCCAGTAGCGGCCGAGATGCCGCCGGGCCCAGATCGCCAGCGCCACAGACGCGGTTAGCACGGCCAATCCCGCCGGGACCCAGGCAGGGGAAGCGGGCAGGAAACTTTGCCGCAAACCGGGAAGGGGAAGAAACAGTAGCAGGATTCCGACGTTCGTCAGCACCTCGTGTACGCGGCGCGAGCGGGCCGATTCCGCGCTTTTCGCCTGGGCGGCGTTCTTAGCCGCCAGGCCCCAGTACACGGAAAAGGCAATCCAGCCCATCGCCGAAACCCACATGGGCCAGTAGCCGAGAGGTGGAAACAGGTAAGCGATCCCGGCGACGATGCCGATCAGGATCAGCCGCGCCAGCCAAACCCACGGCCCGCTGACTTTGATGATTCCGATTTGAACCCTCGCTTGCGGTTGAGCATCCATATCGATCATTCTAGCCGCAGCGCCGCCGACGGGTCGATCTTGGCAGTGCGCCGCGCCGGCAAATCACAGTCAAACCGCTCTTGCCAGCAGCTCGAAATTGCTGCCGCGGCGGCGGAGCGCGCCGATGCGCAACAACCCGTCGTCGACGGCGCGGGCGGCGCGGTAGCCGGCCCGCCATCCAGGCAGCAGGCCCGCCAGCGGCGTGGAGCCGAAGTCGTACATGTCGACTTGCACCTGGAAGCCCGCGTCGCGAAATCGCGTGGCGGTCGCCTCCGGTTCCAACTCCCGTTCATCGGGCGACTGGTAGCGCTTCATCAAACCCGGCATCAAGCGGCGGCCCACCACACCGGAAAGCCGCTGGCGGCTGGGGTCGAGCGAATAAAACACGCCGCCCGGACGCAGCCATTGGCGCAAGCGGCGCGGCAAGCCAGCCAGCGCGCTATCCGGGAGGTGGTGCAGAAAGAAAATGGCGATGACGGCGTCGAAGGCGCCCCCGGCCGGCATCTCGCCTTCTTCGAAGCGGGCGTTTGTTATTCCCAGGCGCTCGGCGTCGGCGCGCGCCTGGCGGATCGCCGCGGGCGAAAGATCGATTCCCACGATCTCGTTCACGTGCCGCGCCAGCAACAGTTCCGTATCGCCGATGCCGCACCCGAGGCTCAGTACCCGCGAGCGGCCCCAGGTGCCGGTCGCCTTGAGTATCCGGGTCGCCATGTGCTCGCGCAGGGCGCGCACCGCCGGCCGGGCGAAGTGGCACTGGGCAAAACCCGAATAAAGCCGCTCATGGTAAGCCAGCTCGCGCCCGGTAACGTCGTTTGCCGATGGGGCCATCACGCCGCCGCCCGCCGCCGGACGAACGCCATCCAGGTCAGCGCCAGCGATCCCGCCAGCAGGGAACCGTCCCGCAGCAGAGTCTTCCACGAGATCAGCTCGCCCGGTCCGAAACAGCCGCAGTTGATCTGCTGGCCAGTGGCGAATGCGCGCACCATCAGCCCGAAGAATACGCCTAGCAGAAGACTGGTGGCGACGGCCGCGCTGCGCAGCCAGAGCCCTGCCAACAGCAGGATTCCCACCAATAGCTCGAACCAGGGCAGGGAGCGGGCCACCAGTTCCACCGCGCGCAGAGGAAGAATCTGATAGGAATCGATCGAAATCGCGAATACTTCCCAGGGCGTGCGCAGCTTGGTCCAGGCCGCGTAAATAAATATGGCGCCCAGCAGGACGCGCAATGACAGCGCTCCGGCTCGCAAAATATTACCGCTTGGCGAGGTCATCGAGAAGTTGCTTCAGCAATTCGTATCTTATCAGGCGCCCGGCAATCGGGATGCTGCGCGAGCCGCGAATCACCAGGATGGTCGGTGTCTCGGTGATCGGGATGCGCTGCCCCACGCCGATTTCGCTCTGTACCTGAGCTAGAACGCCGGCGTCGTTGGCGAGCGCCTGCACCCGCTTCTGCTGTGCCGGAGTCAGTGCCCCAGCCACGGCTCCCCAGACATTGCCGCTGGCCGACCAGGATTCCTGGCCGCGAAATAACGCGTCGGCCACCGGCGAATACGCTCCCACGCGCGCCGCGGCCACGGCATAATTCGCGGCCTGGCGGGAATGCTGGTGCATGGGGAGCGGGAATTCGAAGCTCGCCAAGAACACCTTGCCGGGGAATCACGTAATCCCGCATCAGC
Organism: Bryobacteraceae bacterium; assembly: GCA_049509915.1. Taxonomy (GTDB): domain Bacteria; phylum Acidobacteriota; class Terriglobia; order Bryobacterales; family Bryobacteraceae; genus JBEKYD01. Next base: position 4,982 of record JBEKZL010000186.1, read on the forward strand.
TGGGGCAGCACGTTTTCGTGGAACGCCTTGCACGCGGGACACTCGAAGTCGCTGAAGACCTCGACGGTGATGGGGGCCGAGGGCGTTCCGAGGGCTTTGCTCAAGTCCACGCCCGGCGCCGCGGCCCGGCTCAACCACAACGCCGCCAGGGCGTATACACAAACTCTCATCTTATTTCCATTCTAACCGGCTCGCGCTGCTGCTGCCGCTCGGCGCGAGTGCTTAACCGATCTGGGGAATTTCGCGGGTCAGGCGCGGAAACCGCGGTCGCGGCTCGGTTACGGCACCGCGTGTTTGCGCCCGCAGGAGCCTATTTCGACAGCGAATTATCCAGCAGGCTTTTCAGCAATTCGTAATTCGGCGATCCCGGAGGTAGCGCGGTACGCTGGCCGTGGGCGGTCATGAAAATGGTGGGCGTGGAGTTGACGCCGTCGTGCTCCCCCTGCGCCAGGTCGTTCTGCACTTCGGCCTGAACACCAGGATCCTTGGCCAGCGCCTGAACTTTTTTCTGTTCGTCCGCGGTCAACACGCTCGCCATTGCTTCCCACCACCTGCCGCTCACCGCCCAACTGTTCTGCGTGCGGAACATGGTGTCGGCCACCACCTGGTACTTGCCCAGACGCGCCGCGGCGGTAGCGTAGACGGCAACGTCGCGCGCGTAGGGATGGGCCGGAGGCGGCAGCGGAAACTCGCGGCTGATCAGGCACAGCTTGCCATGCAGCACATAGTCGTTCATCAGCCGCGGCGCGATGTCCTCATGGAAAATCCGGCAGTGAGGGCAATCGAAACTGCTGAATACTTCCAATGTAATGGGTGCGTTGGCTCCGCCGATCATCTTGTTCGTGTCGAATTTGGGACCGGCCGCCAACGAGGCCAGCGATAGCAAAACGGCGGAGACGAATACTTTCCTCATGCTCCAATTGTAATTTGAGCGGGCGGCGGCTCTCAAGCGGATAGCCGGAAATCGTGGTTAAATCTAATCAATCGGCCAAAGGATCCATTGTCGCCGCGGCGCTGACCGCTGCCCAGGTGGACAGTGGTGGCATGGGGGCAGCCTCTCCGGAGGAAAGGGAACGTCAGTAATCGCGCCGGCCGCGGTGCCACGCCCCGCCGCCTAGGCCGCCGGCATCCACCAACACCGCCGCTACCAAAATCACCGCATTCAGCCCGACGATCGGCTGGTGGCTGTTCACCATCCAGGCGTAGGCGAGCGTCGTGAGCGGCAGAAACACGAAGCCCAAGGCCGGAATCAGAATGTTGTGATAAGCGTGTTGCAAGTAGGTGGTGAACAGGAACAGGAGAACCAGCGCCAGACGAGGGAACGCCAGAACCGCGAGCAGCAGGAGGCAAGGCATGCTTTCATTATCACCGACGACGGCCGGGTTGACGGCCCGCACCGCGGCTAATTCCGCGTGCCCACGCTCTCCGTCCGCCCCGCCAGAGGTTCTACGGCGCCGGTGCCGCAGACGGCCACTCCCGTTTTCATGAGGGCGTTTAGAAAATTACCCAGCAGGTGGTAGAAGACCGGCTCGTTGAGGGCCTGCTTGCCGGGCAGGCGGAAACTCGCCGGCAGTTCCTTGGCGATCGTCAGCCGTACCGCGCTACGCGAGGCAACCCCGCTCCGGTCGCGTTTGTTGGCGAGCGTCAACGGCGTCTGCATCACCGCGCCCGAGCGGCCGTCCACATAAAACTGGCAGCGCGAAAACCAGCCCAGGTTGGCTGGATCGGCGGCATCGAACAGCAGCAGCGGCGCCTGCCGGCCGGGAGTGTTCAGATCCACCTGGATGGTGCGCGGGTTCTCCTTGGTTTTGGCCTCGAACCCAGCCTGGCGCGCAATGGTCGCAACCATCTCCGCCTGGAGTTCCAGATAGATCAGCTTGTAGGGGCCAGCCTGAAGTACCTGCATTGTGAAGATCCCGCCATTGTAACGCACCACCGCTCGACATGGCTCTTTCGAGGTTGTGGCATAACGGCCCAATGTGCTTGTTGATCAACAATTTGCGGTACGTAAAATTAGGTAAAGCAGGATAGCGTTTCCGGCCGCCCGAACGTCTGTCCTGATATAAGGAAGACATTCTCATGGCTAGCACTCATCCCTCCGTTTTTCCTTCGCGGCCGCTGCCCGAGATTCCCGCATTCCAGGCGGAAGTTGCTGCCGCGTGCCAGGTACAGAATCGAATTTCCCTCGACTCCCAGCCCTTCATTCCGGGACTCGAATACGAGGCCCGATGGCGCCCAGCGCGCGGTCCGAGCGGCGACTATTTGGATTACTACCGCACCGCGGAAGGCGAACTTCACCTGGGGGTGGGCGACATAGCCGGAAAAGGCCTGCCCGCGGCGCTGCTCAGCGGCTCGCTTCACAGCATCGTGCGCACCCTCGATTCGGCTGGCTGGCAGCGCCTGCCCAAGCTGGTGGAACGTGTGGATGACCTATTTTGCCAAGTCTGCCCGGATGGCTGTTTCGCCACTCTCTTCATGGCATCTTTCGAGCCGGAGACCCGGCGCCTGCGCTACATTAATGCCGGCCACGAGCCGCCTTTTGTGCTGCGGCGCACGCGCACCGGACGGCGTGTCATCCAGCTCGATCCCAGCGGCCCGGTTATCGGCATGCTTCGCCACTCCGCATGGCGCGAAGGCGCACTCACTCTCCAGCCCGGCGACCTGCTGGTGGCCTACACCGAGGGTCTCTGCGGTACTACTGATCCGCGCGGCGAAGAATGGGGATGGCAGCGCCTGGTGCGCTACATCACCGATGCCGCCGATCGGCCGGTGCGCGATATTGTGGAGGGAGTGGTCGAAACCGTCGAGGGGTTTTCCGCCGGCCGGCGTTTCGACGACATCACCTTGTGGATCGGCCGCGCCAGCCAGGAATCGTCGCTCGACACCAAGGCCGCAGCAGCAACCATCGAAGACTCCGAGCTTGCCCTGGCCGCCGCGGCGTAACCGAGCGATCCGAACGCTGCCGGCCGAACGCTAAAATCGAGGCATGACGACTTCGAGGAAGATTGGCCGGTCCCTGGTGGAGGTGGAAGGGCAGGCGGTTCCGCCTGCCCGTGCCGGCGCAAGCGCCGGTTTTGCGCAAGCTAGAGTGTGCGCTACCGTCCAGGCACGCAGGCCTGAACCAGGATGGCTTCCCCTTTTGGCAGTGCTTGCATTTGCCGCGGCCGCGCACGCCGAAGTCGTCACCCTGACCTTGCGCCAGGCTATGGAATTAGCCGGAAAACAGAACCCGGACCTGGCCCTCGCGCGGCTCGACGAACTGAAAACGCGGTTGGGGATTCGGACGGCGCGCGATCCCTTCCTGCCCAAGGTCACGGTTGGCAGCGGCCTCGCCTACAGCAATGGCTATCCCATGAGCATCGAAGGCGCCGCGCCCTCGGTGGTGCAGGCCCAAGCCCAGCAGTTTCTGTTTAATCGCCAGCAGAGCCTGGAGATCGCTCAAGCCAAGGAGGACGCGCGCGGGGCGGCCCTGTCAACCGAAGCCAAACGGGATGAAATCGCTTACCGGACCGCGGCGCTTTACCTGGATGCGGAGCGGGCCGCCCGTCTGGCCGCCCTGGTGCGCAACCAGCAACAGAGCCAGCAACGCGTGCTGGCCGCCATCGAGGCGCAAGTGCGGGAGGGCCGCGCCCTGCCCCTCGAGCAAAAACAAGCCGCGCTGGCAGCGGCCCGTCTCCGCCAGACCGTCGAGGAGTTGGAGAGCGATCAGGCCGACGCGGAAGGAGCCCTGGCGGTCGCCCTCGGCCACTCGGCCGAAGACCGCGTCCGCGCCGCCGGCGAGGACCGCGCGGCGCCGGAGCTGCCCCAATCCGAGGATGCCACCCTCGGTGCCGCGCTCGAAGCCAGCTTGGTGATCCGGCAGATCCAATCGCAAATCGTCTCCAAACAACTGGAGTTGCGCGCCGCCCATGCCGGCCGCCTTCCCCGCGTCGACCTGGTGGCGCAGTACGGCATGATGGCCAAGTTCAACAACTACGCCGAGTTCTTCAACCACTTCCAACGCAATAACGGCGAAGTCGGCGTGTCCTTTCAACTGCCCCTGTTCAGCCCGAACGTTGGGGCGCAAATGGCGCAGTCGGAGACCGAATTGGCCCATCTGAAAATCGAGCTCGCCGGCGCCCGCAATCGCATTGCCAGCGACCTGGAAAAGGCTTTCCGCGAAGTCCGCAAAGCGCGCACCGCGACCCAGGTGGCACGTCTCGATCTGGACGTCGCCCACGAGCAGCTTTCGATCGACCTCGCACAACTGGAGGAGGGCCGGCTCAGCTTGCGCCAGGTGGAAGCCGCTCGCATGTCGGAGGACGACAAGTGGATTGCCGTCTACGATGCGCAATATGCCCTGGAAAAAGCGCGCTGGAACCTGGCCCGCCTGGCCGGTACGCTCGACCGCGAAATCGGCGCACTGCCCGCCGGTACGAAAGCGAATTAGCCTGGATTTTCTCTAAGGTGACGGGAGCACCGACGCAGTACTTGACAGACCTACACAAAATGATGCCTGCCCCGCCTGGCTCCCTCGCCGATTCCCCGTCAGTTGGATCAGGCTCTTCCCCTCACGCCTGAAAAATTGCGGGTTAGCCAAAGCCACCCGGGGCCCAAAAAGACATTCCGGACAGTCGCTCAATCATTTTCGCGCGGAACCGATAAGAATTTGCGGAGGATGTCCGAGGCAATGGCCACTCAGATCGATCGGCTCACGCCGGTCCCGCAGATCGTCGATATCCGCCATTTGAGCGGGCGCGAACTGGATCCGCTGCTCCTCGAAGAGGCGATCGAATGGAACCTGGAGCTGGACTGCGATTTTTCGAGGTTCGCCGGCCGGATACGCAAACTGGCTGACGCGGGGAATCTTCGCGGGGCGGCTCTGCTGCACGGGGGCGAAGTCGCCGGCTATGGCTGCACCGTTCTGGAAGACCATAAAGGCCTGATCGCCGACGTCTACGTGCGGCCGGACTGGCGTGACGGTCATGGCGAAGCCACCCTGTTCCGCGTGCTGCTCTACGCGCTGATTGGAGTGGCGGGCGTGCGCCGCGTCGAAAGCCAGTTGATGCTATTGAGCGAGGATTCGGCCAGGGCGCTGGGGCGGGAGCCGTTTGTGCGCTTGTTCGAACGCTTGTTAATGAAGCTGGACGCCGATACTCCACTGCCGCCGGGCCGCGCGTCGACCGAGCGAAGATTCCGCATCGACCCCTGGAACGATCGCCATCACGATGCGGCAGCCACGGCCCTTTCGCTGGCGCATGCCGAGCACATCGATTCCCAGATTAACGATCAGTACGGCACCCTCGACGGAGCCAGGTGTTTGGCGACCAACATCGTGCGGTTCCCCGGCTTCTCCCCACCCGCTTCGTCGATCGCATTCGACTCGACCACCGGTTCGGTGGCGGGAATGGTGCTTTCGAGCTTCGTTGCCCGCGATGTCGCCGAAATTACCGAGCTCTGCGTCACGCCGGACGCCAGGGGCGCGGGACTGGGGTACGAAGTGCTGCGCCAATCGATCGGAACTCTGCGCGGCGAAGGCGCCAAACGCATCAGTCTCGCTGTCACTGCCGCTAATGAAGATGCGGTCCGGCTGTATATACGGTGCGGCTTCCACATGGCCCGCCGGTTCTATGCCTATGTGTGGGAGAACCTGGATCCCCGCCGGCCGCCGGCTGTCGATTGACCGCGCTCCGACGTGCTACAGGAGGTGCTACGTTCAGTTGGCGCGGAGCGACGCCATGGGATCGATTCGCGATACGCGCGATTCTTTCACGGCTTCAGAGGATCGTCGAATGCTCAGACCAGGCGGATCGGTTTGGCGGCCCGTTCGATTACGCGGCCGATCGAATAGGCGCCTTCGAGCGTGCGCTCCAGAGCGGCGGCCTCGCCCGGCGGCAGGGTGATCAGCAAGCCGCCCGAAGTCTGCGGGTCGTAGAGCAGGGCCTCACGCTCGCGATCGAGCGGGCGCATCTTTTCCACCACGCACTCGGCGAAATCGCGGTTGTTGTGCATCCCGCCAGGGAGCGCGCCCATGCGGACGTAATCGAGAGCGCCGGGGAGGAATCGAATGGCGTCGAACTCGATTTCGAGGGTGACTTTGCTCGCCAGCGCCAATCCTCTGGCGTGCCCGATGAGGCCGAACCCGGTGACGTCGGTGCAGCCGTGTACCTGGTACGCCAGCATGGCTTCACACGCCCGCCGGTTGAGCGTAGTCATCTGCGCCGCGGCCGCCGCCACGTGTTCGTCCGCGGCCAGTCCCCGCTTGAGGGCGGTCGAGATCACCCCGGTTCCGATGCGCTTGGTAAAAACGATGGCGTCGCCAGGCTGGGCGCCCGCGTTGGTGCGGATGCGGTCCGGATGGATCAGGCCGGTGACGGCATAGCCGAACTTCATTTCATCGTCGGCCACGCTATGGCCGCCCAGAATGGAGCAGCCAGCCTCGTGCATTTTCTCGGCGCCGCCTCGCAGGATGGCTTCGAGAACGGCGGGATCGCCCTTGGGCGGGTAAGCCACGATGGTTAGCGAGGAGATCGGCCGGCCGCCCATGGCGTAGACATCGCTGAGCGCATTGGTCGCGGCGATGGCGCCGAAAGTGAACGGGTCGTCAACCATGGGCGTGAAAAAGTCCACAGTCTGAACCAGAGCGAGGTCCGGGGCGATGCGGTAGACGCCGGCATCGTCGGCGGTGTCGTACCCCACCAGCACGTTCTCGTCGTGCCAGCGCGGCACCGACGCCAATACGCGATCGAGCAGCTTGGGGCTGAGCTTGGAGGCACAGCCGCCGGCTTTTACCTGATGAGTGAGTTGGGGCACGGTCACCGTATCCTGCACAGGTTCGCCTCCAATGCCATTATAATAACCCAATGAGGAAGACGGTCCTTTTTGTGGGCCTGGCTCTGGTGGCGATGGCCGGCGCGTTTCATGCCAGACAGGCCGGCTCCGATGCCCGGCTCAAGAAAGCTTCCCGCGCGGCGGAGCGGAACGGCTGGATTCCGGTTCACCTGGAAGGGACGCCGGCGGAGATCGGTTTTCAGCACGGCTATCTGCTGGCGCCGGAAATCGCCGATAACTTCAAGGCCGTGTCGAGCGAGCTCACTCATGGCGACAAGAATTGGGCGTATTTTCGCAAAGTGGCTCGGGAGGTGCTCTGGCCGCACGTCGAAAGCGAGTACCGCGACGAACTGAACGGCATGGCGGATGGGCTGAGGGCGCACGGGGTGAAGCTCGACATCTGGGATCTGGTGGCACTGAACGGCTGGCTCGAGCTGCCCTACTACGACAAGTGGCGCGAGGGGAACAAAGCTTCCGGCGCCAGCGACCACTGCAGTGCGTTTGTGGCCACGGGCAGTTATACCACCGACGGGCGCGTAGTTATCGGACACAATAACTGGACCAGTTATGCCACCGGCGAACGCTGGAACGTAGTCTTCGATATCGAGCCCGCTCGGGGTTACCACTTCGTGATGGATGGTATGCCGGGGCTAATCCACTCCGGCGACGATTTCGGCTTGAACGCCGCCGGGATCGTCATCACGGAAACCACCATCAGCGAATTCATCGGCTTCGACCCTGACGGCGTGCCAGAATTCGTTCGCGCGCGCAAAGCCATGCAGTATTCCCAATCCATCGACGACTTCGCCCGCATCATGAAAGAAGGCAATAACGGCGGCTACGCCAATAACTGGCTGGTGGCCGACCGCAAGACTAACGAAATCGCCGACCTGGAACTGGGCCTGAAAAACGTCAACCTGGAGCGCACCCGCGACGGGTATTTCGTCGGCTCCAACTTTCCTGTGAACCCCAAGCTGATGCACGAGGAAACCAGGTTCGATCCGAGCGACAAGAGCAACAGCGAAAACGCGCGCCACGTCAGATGGCTGACTCTAATGGAAGAGAACAAGGGCAAGATCGACGTGGCGGCCGGCGAACGCTTCTTAGGTGACCACTTCGATACGTTTACCGGAAAAGAGGAGCCGTGCGAGCGCACCCTGTGCGGCCACGTGGATCTTTCGCCGCGCGGCATGCCCACGTGGCAAGGCCCGTTCGCCCCGGTGGGTGCGGTGCAGAACAAAGTCGCCGACGCCGCCAGCGCCGAACGGCTGACGTTTTTCGCCGCCCTGGGCCACGCCTGCGGCCGCGACTTTCACGCTGCCGAGCACCTGGAGGAACATCCCGAATATGCCTGGTATCGCCCTATTCTGCATGATATGAATGCGCGGGCGTGGACGAAGTTTTCTGCTAAGTAGGGAGCAGACATGAGACTGGTTCGCATCCGGGAAGCGAAGCCGCTCGGCGGATATCGCGTCGAACTCACGCTGACCGATGGCCGCGCAGCCGAGAGAGATCTCGGGCCCATGTTGGTAGGCCCGGTTTTCGCGAGATCCGGAGCGACGAGGCGCGATTCAGGGAGATGCTGGTGGAAGCGGGCACACTGGTTTGGACTGCCGGCGCCGACTTGTGCCCCGATATTCTGATCTGGGGTGGCCTACCGCCGGCTGACGCGGCTTCGGACGCCGCCTAGCCCCTTCGGGCCATGGCTCGTAACTACGCGTCCTGTCGTAGCATCACATGTAGTAGCGATGAAATTCCCTGCCCTGCTCGTTTTTCTCGGAGTTACCGCCGGCTCACTCCTGGGCCAGACCGCCGGTACACCGCCGGTTGAGGAGAAGCGTATCGACGCCCTGCATGGCTTGAGCCAGCAGTTGGAGGCGCTGTCGAACCGGGTTGGCAAGGCGGTGGTGCAGATTTACGCCAGCGGTTACCGGCTCAGCGCCCCGGATGAGTCGCGCACCGAAGCGGCGGCGATCACCCGCGAGCGCGACACCGGCTCGGGCGCGATCGTGAGCGCGGATGGATATATCGTCACCAACAATCACGTGGTTGTCAGTGCGCGGCGGGTTCGGGTGCGGATTCCGGCCGATCCCGGCGAAATCGGGGCGCAGCGCAAGATGCTGGAGGCGAAGGTAGTGGGCGTGGACCGCGACTCGGACCTGGCTCTGATCAAAGTGGTAGCTTCCGGACTGCCGTTTCTGGAATTCGGCGATTCCAGCCGGCTCCGCCAGGGCCAATTGGTGATGGCCTTCGGCAGTCCGCTGGGAATGGAGAATTCGGTTAGCTTGGGCGTGGTGAGTTCGGTGGCAAGGCAGATTAAGCCGGACGACGTGATGGCGTACGTCCAGACAGATGCGCCGATCAACCCCGGCAACAGTGGCGGACCGCTGGTGAATGCCAACGGTCTGCTGATGGGAATCAATACCTTCATCCTGAGCCAATCGGGAGGCAGCGAGGGGTTGGGGTTCGCCATTCCCAGCAACCTCGTAAGATCGATCTACGAGCAGCTTCGCAAGGAGGGCCACGTACACCGCGGCGAGATCGGCGTGGTGGCGCAAACGGTGACACCGGATCTGGCGGCCGGCCTGGGCCTGGCGCGCGATTGGGGCGTGGTGCTGAGCGATGTAGCTCCGGATGGCGCCGCGGCCCAGGCGGGCCTCGAAGTGGGCGACCTGGTTTTGAGCGTGGACCGACGCCCGCTGCAGGACGCGCGGCAACTCGAAATGGCTTTGTTCCGCCTGCGGTTGGGGCAGAAGGTGAACTTAGAGGTCCGGCGCGGCGACGAAAAGCTGACTTATCCGGTAACGGTGGCCGAACGCGGCGACGACCCGCAACGCTTCGCCGACATGGTGGATCCCGTCAAGAATACCGTGAAGCGGCTTGGGATACTGGGCATCGACATCGATACCAAGGTGGCCGATATGTTTCCGGAGTTGCGCAAAAAGTACGGCGTGGTGGTGGCCGCGCTCACCGGCGATGCGGCTTACACCGGCGACAGCCTGGAGGGGGGCGACGTGATCTACGCCGTGAACCGGGAACCGGTCAGCAGCGTGGAAGCGCTCAGACAGGTGCTCAACAGCCTGAAACCCACCGACCCGGTGGTGCTGCAAGTAGAGCGCGACAGCAGGCTGCGATACATCACGCTGACGCTGGAGTAAACGAGCCGCGCCTGTGAAGGAGGGGTCGCTGGAACTATCTCGAAGCATGCGGGAACCAGGGGCAACCGCTCCTTCACAGTCGCGGCTCCGACTCGGGCGGGTTCCCGACGGCACTTACACGCCTTCGAGCAAGTGCCCCATCTTTTCTTTCTTGGTGCGCAGGTAGGCTTCGCGGGTATCGAGGACGCCGGCCTGGATGGGGACGCGCTCCGCTACCCGCACGCCGGCCTGCTCGACGGCTTCCACTTTTTCGGGATTGTTGGAAAGCAGGCGGACTGCCTTCAGGCCGAACCAGCGCAGAATGGCGCCGGGCAGCAGATAGCTGCGCAAGTCGGAGCCGAAGCCCAGCTTTTGGTTGGCCTCCACCGTGTCGGCGCCTTGATCCTGCAACTCATAGGCGCGCAGCTTGTTGAGCAGGCCGATGCCGCGGCCCTCCTGGTT
>JBEKZL010000187.1:0-22732 GCA_049509915.1 Bryobacteraceae bacterium
GCCCGGCTACTGCTTCTTTTGTCCCGGAGGCGGCGTTTGGGCCGGCGCTCCGGGCCTTCCGCCGGTTTCCCACATGACGTTTCCCGGGTAGCTCTCCCGTGACGGCAGGTAGTTGTTCGACGGAGTCCCGCTCTGGTGAGTGACGGCGCCTTTATTGTAGAGAATGTACAGGCCGGTCTTACAGGCGACAATGATATCGACCTTCCCGTCGCCATCCATGTCCGCGGCGTTGACTTTCATGCCCAGCCCAATCACGTTGGTGGGCGGCGGTTGGCTGGAATTCAGGGGGTCGTCATAAGGTGGAAAGTACTGGGCGACGGGAGTGTAGGTGACGATGTGGCGCTGGACGTTGCCGCCGTTGAAGGTGTAATAGAAGATAAACTGCGGGTCGTACGACCCGGCATCGCCGCCGTTATGCGCGAACATCTGTTTGCCGGCGATCAGTTCAAGCTTGCCGTCGCCGTACAGATCTGCCAGAACCATGGTGTGGATGGTGGGATACTCGGTTTCAATCCAGTGCTTCACGAAGGTACGCTTGCCGTCCACCATCTTCTGTTCGAGCCACGCCAGGCCGTAGCCGTGGTCGGAGCCTATGATCACGTCGTTCAAGCCATCGCCGTTCACGTCGGCCACGAGAATCGGCAGTCCGGCGCCCGAACTGCCGCCGGCTCCCGTCCCTGGTGCACTTCCGGCCGGCTGACCGGCGGCCGCGCCGGTGGGCGGCACATAGGATTGCCATTGCCAGTCGGGGTGCCAGATCCACGGGTCTTCGGCGGGATGCGCGGGGGCCTCAAACCAACCGGTGGTAGTGACCACGTCCATGCGGCCGTCGCCGTTGATGTCGCCAATCCCGTTGCCGTGGCTGACACCGACATTTTCCGGCCCGAGAGTGTGCTGTTTGAACCACGGTGCCTGGTCGAGGTGCTCGAACCAGATCAGGCCGCGGCCAGGTTTCTTAGCGAAGAAATTCACCAGCACGTCCTTAGGGCCGTGCCCTGAGAGGTCCCCCATCACCATCCCTTCCAGGCCGTCCGCCGCGAGCATCTGGTGATCGGGCCACTTCCCGCCGGACTTACCTGGGTTCTCATACCACCAGATGCCTTGCCGGAGCATCCAACCGGAGCTGATGATGTCCGGGCGCCCGTCGTTGTTGACGTCCACCGTGGCTTCGAAATTATCGTCGATGTCCGGCCCGTTAGTGGCGGCGCCATCGCGAAAATCGGCATGCTTGGTCCACTTGGGCGCGAGGTAGTAGTTTCTGCCGGCGGCAATATCGAGCAGGCCGTCGCCGTTAATATCTAAAACCGAAGAGCATTCGGCGAATGGCCCCCACCAGTAAGTATGTTGGGCCGGGTTATGGACCGGCCCGTCGATCTTCACGGGTACGAACCGTACTTCCTTCGGCATCCCGCCCGGCGTGTCAGCCGCGGGAGTATTGCCGGACCGCGGCGCGGAGCACGACACGCAAGCATACACGGCCACCGCAGTCAGCAGGCATCTCGTGTTCATGTCTTCCGGTCTCCTCCAGCGAAATCAGGACTTCTCCAGTGCGCCGCCACCAGGTTGCCAACCGGGACGGGCCGGACCGTGCGGCGCGCACCAGCAGGCCAGCTCCGGCCGAGCATATTAGCACAAATCGAGTATCTCCGGCCGCAGCGCTCCAGACACAAAGTGCACCCATACACGCGGTGGCGCCAGCGCTATCAGCGGTCCGTGTCCGCCGCGTTTGCCCCCGATCGGGTCTGGTTCGAGTCCCGCCGCACCGCCGGCGTGGATCAGCGGCTGCCAATGTGTTGCCCCTTCTTCGTCGCCCTCTTCGTCGCCGAGCATGCTGCAACTTGCACCCAGTCGAGCGGATTCACGGGAACCCCGTTCGCATATAGCGACCAGTGCAGGTGTGGCGCCGTCGAGCGCCCGCTAGAGCCGACGTAACCGACCACGTCACCCTCCTTGACGGTCGCGCCTTCGGTTACCGCGAGTTTCGACATGTGCATGTAGATCGACTCCAGGCCCTGACCGTGATCGATGCCAACCGTGCGTCCGCGCAGGGTCCACTCGCGCGCAATCTTCACCACGCCGCCCGCCACTGCGCGGACCGGCGTGCCGGCGGGCGGCGCCTGATCGAGGCCGCCGTGGAAATCCCCGGTCGGCTTCCCATTCAAATAGCGTTGCACGCCAAAGGGCGAGGTCATGCAGCCGCGCACCGGGAGCGACAACGGCTCGGACCAGTAGCGTACTTCCGAGACGGCATCCCGAAACGCTGTGAACGCTTCCGTTTCTTCGGGCGACGGTTGCAGCTCGGCAAGGCTCTGCTGGATGACAACGTTCTGCTTGGCGAAATGCGCGTCGACGACCTCAATGGATGGAGTCGAGACGGCCGCGCCCTCTCTGTCGAGCAGCTCAACTTTGTACGCGCCGGGCTTCTGATCCACAGCCACGGGCATCAGGCCGAACGATACTCCGTCTGCCTGCGGAAATAGGCGGACGGTGCGGCCGTTCATTCGGGCGGTTACCGCTGCACCCGACCCATGGATCCGCAACGCGCTGCCCTGCCGAATGGTTCGTGGCATTTCGAGCGTCTGCGCCCAAGCCGCGCATGCAAATATCGTGACTAGCCAACGCATCCTTATAGGATAGCGACGGACGGGGCACGCGCGCTCCCTGGCGAGGGAGCCGAGCGCGCCCGCATCGGCATGACGGCGGCGCCGCACGAGGCCGGGCGGGTTCGGTACCGGAATTCGCAGCGGGCGCGAAGGCCTCGTTCGTTCGCCGTCGAGCGCCGATGGACGCCGCCGCGCGCCGTGGCCCGATGATCTTCCCCGCGCCCGCCGCGTCCCGCTTGCAGGCGCGATGAGTTCGGGATTGGTGTAAACATCCTTAAGCTAAGTTTTGTCCAGGGCTTCCCAACAGAGGCTGCTCGGAGTGCACTTCCGGGTGGACGGGAGCCCAAAAATGGGAAATCCCGGAATAATAAAATCCGCCGCGACAAGTTTCACGGCGACTGGAACTACGAAATCGACGCCCACCACCTATCCCGCTGACTAACTTATTTCTAGAGAGATCCTAAAAACTGGAAGCCAGCCGCTATCGCGCGAAAAAACCCATCCACGTCGCGATCGCCAAGGCGTGCGTCACCATACCGGCACGGATGTCGCCCGCCTGGTTTCGCGCCCGCCCGCAGAACCAGCCCAGCGCGGCGGCGAGCAGCGCCCAACGCCAGTTGGGGAACCCGCGAAACCAGAGATGCACCGCGCCAAATGCCAGCGAAGCCAGCGCCAGCGCGGCCCAGCGGCGACAGGTCCACTCCTCCAGCCACTGCTGCAACACTCCTCGAAACAAAAACTCTTCGGATAGAACCACCGTCCACAACATGCCGAAGAAAATGGCTGGCGCCAGCCATATCGGCGCGCCCGCGCCCGCCCGCGCCGCGTGCAGCCCCAGTGCCAGCGCCACGCCCACCGGCAGGAAATACAGGTAATTCATAACGCCGCTCCGCCAATCGCGCCGGGCGGGCCAAAAACCGTAGCCGGTCTCGTGGATGCGCCGCTCCAGCGTCAGCACCAACACACCCAGGTGGATTAGAGTCAGATGCCCCAGGAAGGACAGCCTGATTTTGAACACCTGGGGATAAATCGGATCGAAGAACTTGAACATGTAGACCGACGCCACCAGCGCCAGAAGGCCGAGGTCGGTGAGCACCGAAACCGGCAGGACCCGGTACCACAGCCCCAGGGCCAGCGCCAGCGCCGCCAACTGCGCCAGCGCCATCCAGCGGAAATCGATGGCGGGCGCCGCGGCCAGATAAGGCAGCGTGGCCGACACCACCAGAAACGCCGGTAGCGCCGGGCCGCCCAGTCGCTCCCGCGCGGCCGCGAAACCGGCCACCAGATAGAATGGATATTCGATAAGGAAGGCGGCTAGGATCGGCAGCGCCGCCCAGTTCGGAATGCCCTTCAACCGCGCGTATCCCAACCCCGCCACGCCCAGCGCAATCCAACCGACCCATAGCGTCGCCCGGAAACCGCCGAGCGTTCTGGCCATCGCGCTCATTGTAACATTCGCTCTTTTGGCGAAACGCGTCCCCGGCCAGGAACCTTCGCCGCCGCCTAACCTGGTGAAACTGGTGGCGCATCGAGAAAGCGAAACCGAGGCCGAGCGCAACCAGTATCTCTATCGCCAAACCGTGGCTCTGGACGAATTGGACGATCACGGCGCCGTGCGCGGCCACTATCGCGAAGTACGCGACATCATTTTCTCACCTCAGCGCGAGCGCACCGAGGAACTCGTAGGCAAGCCTGAGAACACTTTGGTCCACCTGCTACTGACGCCCGAGGACTTCGCCGATATCCGCGACATTCAGCCCGTGGTTTTGACCGAGGACCGGCTTTGGAATTACGAAACCACCTTTCGCGGTGACGAAACCGTGGACGACGTCGATTGCTGGGTACTCCAGATCCGGCCGCGCGGCATCCTCGCCGGCCAGCGCCTGTTCGACGGCATGATTTGGGTGGAGAAGAAAGAGCTCAACATCGTCCGGCTCCAGGGCCAGGCGGTGCCGCAAATCCGCACCATGAAGTCGGAGAATCTCTTCCCTCGCTTCACCACCGTGCGCCATCCGGTGGATGGCAGGCACTGGTTTCCGGCCTACACTGTCGCCGACGATACCTTGCAGTTTCGCACCGGCCCGCAGCGCGAGCGCCTGCGCATCGGCTACAGCGACTACAAGCGCTTTAGCGCAGACTCCACCTTCACTCCGAAGTGAACCGGCGGTTTATCCGGCCGCTGCCGAACAGAACCCCGGCTGATAAACTAACAGCAGCTTTGCGCGCGCGACAGCCATCTGCTCTGTCCCGAGGTCGCGCAGTTTTGCCGAGATCACGGGATCCTGATTGTGGACGACGTTGAGTTGTACCGAATCCTGGGTCGGATGTCTTGACCGCGCCGGTTCCACCTTAGAACGTCACCCGTCCCGTGAACTGCAGCGACCGCGCGGGCAACTGGTTCGTCACTCCGGCCAGCGGTGCGCCGAACCCTGTGCCCGGCGCCGATCCGTTCCCGTAAGTGCCGCTGTAGCCCACGAAATTGGCGTGGTTCAGGCCGTTCAACGCCTCGGCCCGCAAAGTCAGATGCACGCGCTCCGCGGCGAAAGTGAACGAGCGCTCCACAAACGGCGCGATGTCGTAGATCGATCGCCCGCGTCCCACATTCCTGCCCACCACCACCCCGTCGATCACCGGGCGATCCGTGGTAGCCCCGGTATCTCCGCTGTTAGTCGTGCCGGTAGTGTAGTTAAACGGCAGGCCCGACGCCAAAGTAGCTATCCCGCCCACGTGAATCCCATAGGGAGCGATATAGACCCCGCTCAGCACGAAACGCTGCCGCTGGTCGAAAATCGCGTTGCCGTTTTCCACTTTTCCGGTGAAGTTAGGGTCGTTGGGGTTCTGGCTGGTCGTGTCGGGATCGACGTTATCGATGGCGTGCGACCACGTATAACTTGCCAGCATCGACAGGTGCCGCGTGAAGCTGCGGCTTAGGTTGACATCAAGCGCATCGTAATACGCGTACCCGTCGTTCACGTCGCTTTGTATCACCGAGTAGGGCGGTTGGGGGTTGGTGGCCGTGCCGGTATTGCAGGTCATATCGTTCTGCGCGTACCACCAGATCCAATACGGGCGTGTGCAATTGGCCGCCTGCGCCGACCGCGTCTGCCCCGGCGCGGTGCGGATGAAAGGAGACGGCGGATCGACGTCGAGCGGGCGGTTGATCTTCAGCGTGTGCGAGCCGACGTAATCCACGCTCAGCACGAACCCCCGGCTGAGACGGCGCTGGATACCCAGAGTCCATTGCTTGGAGTAAGGGCTGTACAGGCCGTTGGGATAGCCGACTAGAGTCGAAGTGGGGAAGAACTGGTTGTAATAAGACGCCATTCCCGGGCGGATGTACAGGCTGCGCAGCGGCTCAACCGCGCCGGCGGGAAAAGCCGGCAGCGGCGCGGCGGCCACGCTGGCCGGAAAACCCACCTGGCCGGGCGCGGCGGTGTAATTGAAAACGCCGGTTGGTCCGGTCAGCGCGTAGCTCGCTTCCGAATTATCGACGATCTGCGAATAGTAGATGCCGAAGCCCCCGCGGATTACCGTGTTCCCATCGCCCTTCACGTTATAGGCGAAACCCACGCGCGGGGCGAAATCCTTGGTGGAGTTGGTAAAAGTCTGGCGTTCGTAGCGCAGGCCCAGGTTGAGAGTCAGGTCCGGGCGGACGCGGTAATCGTCTTGCGCGAACACAGACCACAGCGTGTCGTCAACGGTGTAAGCGGCGTTGCCGTAGCTCTGCGTGTAAGTGGCTACGTTCGCGATGTTATCCAGATAGCTTGCGCTTTCGCAGGGCGCCAGACCGAGCGTGCAGCTCTTGTAAACGAATTCCCCAAGATAGATTGGGCCGCCGAATTCCTTGCTGTTCCCGCCGGTGTGAGCGTGAATGACATCGCTGCCGAACTTGATCTCGTGCTTCCCGCGTACCGACGATAGGATGTCGGCAAACTCATATTGACGGTTCATCAGCAGCGCGGATTGCGAAGTGCCGCTGGTGAAAGTGCCGCCGGTCGAAATCGGCACCGAGAATTCCGTCCCGTAAATCGCCGGTATGAACTGGGTGATCGGATCGGCAAGCTGGAACTGCAGGCGGACGTTGTTGATCCAGGCCGGGCTCAGTGTCGCCGTCTCGCCCACTTCCTCCGAGTAGGTGCGGCGTTTAAAGGTGCGAGCTACGGTAGGCAGCGAATTGCCGCCCACAATGCCGTTGGGATTGGTGTCGAGAAAAGCATCCACGTCACTGCGGAAGAACAGGTTGTTGCGATCGTTGATCTGGTGATCGATGCGCAGGAAGCCCAGCCAGTCGCGATAGCGGCCGATGAAGTTGCCGGGCGCGACCGGCGAAATTACCGGCGACGCCTTGTTTTCCATGCTGTACTCGCCGGCCGCGAAGAATTGCGTCCGATGATTCGCGCCGAACGGACCCGAAAGCGAAACGGCGACTTGATTGAGCGTGTCGTTGGTAAGGTCGTTGCCGCTGGTCGCCGTGGCGCTGTTGAAACCCTCCAGCGCGGCTTCGGTGCCCGAAGGCCGCCCCATGTACAATCCCTCGCCGTGAAACTGGTTGCCACCGCTTTTGGTCACGATGTTCACCGCGCTGCCGGTGCTGCCGCCGTATTCGGCGGTGAACGCGTTGCTGAGCACGGTCATTTCCCCCACCGCCGCCAGCGGAATGTTGCTGAAAGTCGTTTGCCGGCCCCAGCTATCGTTGTCGGTGGCCCCGTCCACCTCGAACCAGGTCTGCCGCCGGCCCGCGCCGTTGGTGGTAAACAGGTTCTCGTTCATGAAAATATCGCCCTGGTTGATGGCCGGACGATTGGCGGCGTTGAGCATGGGAAGAAACGTGATCTTGCGGTCGAACAGGGGGATCTCTTCCATCTCCGCCGCGCTCAAGTAATTGCCGATCTGGGGCGCGTCGGTGCGTACGCCGCCGGCCGCGCCGGTGACCGTGACCGCGGTTATCTCGCCGCCAATGTGTAGGGGTATGACAATTCCGACGGTCGTTCCTCCCGAGAGGTTGAAAGCTTCGGTCCAGCCATTTGTGAACCCCGCCTTCACCGCTTCCACCGTGTACTGGCCGGCCGCCGGCAGCCCCTCCACCGCGAAGTTGCCAACCGCATCCGTCGTGGTCTTGCGCTCCAGGCCGCTTTGCGTATTCTTAACAGCGATCGCAACGCCGCCGACGCCCGCGCGGCTCGGATCCACTACCCGGCCGTTTAGGACCGCCGTATCCGGTGTTTGCGCCGCCAGACCAAAGGAAAATAGCAATGCAATAAATAACCGCCGCAATGTGAGTACATGAAGCATGTAGCCAGAAACCCCGAGTAAGAAGTTTTGGACGAGACTATTAAGGAGTCCAGGTTACCGCGCCCAACGAACCTACTACCACGGATCGTAGCTGGCGCGCGCGTCAGAGCCGCTACCGTCAGGGAGCGGTTGGGCGTGGACGGGTGACCGAAATTCCCCTACAGCGTCCCGTACCAGTTCAGCAACTGCTTGCCGAAGATCGCCATGGCGATCGCGCTCCCTCCCAGAAACCCGCCGAACGGCAGCTCATAGGTAGCCATGTCCTTGCCCGTCAGCTTGATGTAGAGGTACCCCAGCAGGGAGCCCAGCAGCGACGCCACCACCAGGGCTAACAACGCGCCTTCCAGCCCGAGAAAAGCCCCAATCATGGCCGTCAGCTTCACGTCTCCGAAGCCTAGTCCCTCGCGTTTGCGCAGCTTGAAATAGATCCAGCCCCCGAACCAAAGCAGTAGCGACGGGACCGCCGCGCCGAACGCCGCGCTGAAGATCCATATAAAACGCTCCGACGATCCGACCCCCACCAGCCACAGCACCGCCATCGCCGTAGGGTCGCGCAACGGTACGAAGGCCGCGAAAATCAGCCCCGCCAGCGTGCCACCCAGGGTGAATTCGTCCGGCAGGATGCGTTCCTCGAAATCCGTGAATACCAGCGCCACCAGCATGGCGCAGAACACGCACATTTTGATCGCCAGCGCGGTCGGCCCGACATACCACACGAAATAGCCGAACAATAGCCCGGTAATCAGTTCCACCGCCGGGTACCGGGGGGAAATGCGCGCCCCGCAGGCGCGGCACTTGCCGCCCAGCCGCAGGTAACTAGCCACCGGAACGTTGTCGTACCAGGCGATGGTTTTCTGGCAGGAAGGGCAGTGCGAGCGGGGCCGAACCACCGACAGGTCGCGCGGCCACCGGTAAATACAAACGTTCAGGAAGCTGCCGATCAGCAGGCCGAACAGGAGGGCAATACTGGCTTCGATCACGACAGTACCCTATGGTATACGTCAAGCGTCCGGCGCGCCATATTGTCGATGGTGAACATCTCGGCGACCCTTCGGCGCGCATGGCCGCCCATGCGGACGGCTGCGTCGCGGTCGTCCAGCAACCGGCGGATGGCGCGGGCAATGGAGCCCGGTTGGTTTTCCACTAACAGACCGCTCTCTTCATGGACGACGACTTCCTTCAAGCCTCCGACCTTGCTGGCGATCACCGGTACCCCGGCCGACATAGCCAGCAGCGCCGCCGAGCCGAGCCCCTCGTTTTCGGTCACATACACGAATACGCTCGCGTGCCGCAAATCCCGCTCCAAATCGCCGGAAAATGCGATCTTAACTCCCGCCAGTCGACCCGCTTCCGCCGCCACGGCTGCGCCCTTGCGCGGATCGCTGGCGTTGTCGGGCGCCAGAATCAAGGGCGGGGCAGCCGGCACGGTTGGCTCCAGCAACGGAACCCCGTCGTAAACCACCTCGATCCTCTCCGCCCCCACCCCGCCTTCGACAAGCACTGCCTTTACGAACTCCGAGACCGCGATGTAACGCCGCGCCCGGCCGTATTTCCAGTGCGACGCCGCCGAATCGCCAATCGCAAACGCCACCCGCCGCGACACCACGAGCGGGACCCCGACTGTTAGCGCTCCGAGCGTGTGGGAGCGGGCGTCGTGCGCGTGTACCAGCTCGTGCTGCCGCCCGAGCCGCCCGAGCCGCGCCAGGCTCAACGGCTCCACTCGCACCCCGCGCCGCCGCGCCAATTCGTAGAGCGGGGCTCCGGCCGGCGCCAGCAGCGTCGATGCCACTCCCAACCCGGCGAGCGCTTCTGCCAGCCGCAGGGCTTGCCACTGGCCCCCGCGCATCTGGTGCCCCGCATCGACGTGCAGTACCTTCATCCGCGGCCTCGCAGTAATTGGCAGGGCGGAGCAGCGAAGCGTGCAAGAATCTTAGCCACAGATGAACACAGATAAACGCAGATAAGAATAAAGACAGGAGAGGATCTATCTGTGTTCATCTGTGGCTAAGAATCGAATTGACACCCTCATCCGCTCATGTTTCTCGCCTTCGCATATTTCAGAAGCGTGTAGAAGGCGGCCATGTAGGAAATCACCAGGCCCTCGAATCCGTCCAGAAATCCGCGCTCCACCAAATAGGTTTTCAGAAACGTCCAGACCGGCGCGGCCATCACCCGCCACAGCGGCACCTTCACCCGCCGCGCCGCCAGCTCCTGGGCTGCCAGCGTGGTATACCGGTCCATGGTCTTGACGTGCTCGGCCAGCGATTCGCAGGTGAAGTGCAGGATGTTGGCTTCCAGGTGCCCAACGCGGCCTTCGAACATCACGGTCTCGTGTACGAAGTCGCCGACCCAGCGGGCTTTGCGCCGGTCGTAGAGACGGATCTTGCGGTCCGGATGCCAGCCCGAATGCAGGATCCAGCGGCCCAGGTAACGGGCCAGCCGCGGCATGGTGTAGGCATCGAAACGCGGTCCGGTCTTCTTCAGGTTCCAGATTTCCGCTTCCAGCGCTTCGCTCAAGGCTTCGTCGGCATCGAGCGACAGGATCCAGTCGTTGACCGCCTGTTCCGCCGCCCAGTTTTTCTGCCCCGAATAGCCGCGCCACCCGGCTTCCACCACCCGCGCGCCCAGTTTCTCGGCCAGTTCCATGGTGCGGTCGGTCGAGCCGCTGTCCACGATCAGAATCTCGTCGCAGCAGCGCAGGCTTTCAATCGCCCGCGCGATGTTGCGCTCTTCGTCCCGGGTGATAATGGTCGCCGTGATCTTCATGCCGCTTACAGGCCGCCGTCCGCGAACGGCACCAGGGTAAAGCACAGCACAAAAACAGCCAGAGCGATCCAGCCCAGGCGCCGGCGTCCGCGATCGAGCGGCGTCGAATCGTAAACCAGAGGATGCCGGCGTCCCAGCAATAGCAGCACCGCTCCCCAAAACGCCCAACCCGGCCAGAAGAATCTCCCCATCGGCAGAGCCAGCCAGTTCAACGCCACGGCCACGCATCCCACCGACAGCAGCGCCAGGCTCAACCCGGTGGACGCGAGGCGGTGAAGACGCGGGAAAAAAGAGTACAGTATGTGGCCGCCGTCCAGCTGCCCGACCGGTAGCAGGTTCATGGCCGTGGCGAACATGCCCATCCACGCTCCCCGCGCCACCGGATGGAGATATAAATCTGACGAGTGCCACGCCGGGAACATCGCGTGGCCCAGCAGCCATTCTAAACCCGGCGTGCCGAACTGAATGCTGCCCTGGTGGCCGATGCCCGGAATCGCTTTGGACAACGAAATCCCCACCGCCAGCGCCGGCAGCAGAAACACGAACCCCGCCAGCGGTCCGGCGATTCCGATATCGAACAGCACGCGCTTGGAATAAATCGGAGAACGCACCCGGATGAAAGCGCCAAACGTACCCAGCACCGGCGACGGCATGAAATACGGCAGGCTGGCGTCGACCCCGTGATAGACCGCGGCCAGGTAGTGACCAAACTCGTGGGCCAGTAAAATCGTCAGCAAGGTAAAGGAAAACGGCAAGCCGCGCACCAGCTCGGCCGGGTGCTGCCAAAACCACGGATACAGCTCGAAGCTACGTTCCAACCCGAAGGGCACGTTGCGGTCGAAGTCGAACTGCATCGCCGCGCCCACCAGCGACGTCGACAGCACCGTCAAAGTGAACAGCAGCCCGTAAAGCCAGTAGCGTTCGCGGGGCGGGCCGCTGCCGACCGCCGACGCCATCGGCAACGCATCGGCGTCGCCGGTGGATGCGGCAAACGGGAAGGGCGCCCGAGGGAAATCCTGAGTGGACACGGATAGTTGACGCGGCGCCGGCTTACTGCAGCGTCTGCAGTTCCTTGCCGGGCTTGAAACGCACCGCCTTACCGGGAGGAATCGATACCTCCGCGCCGGTGCGCGGGTTGCGGCCGATCCCGGTCTTGCGCGGCTTCACGTTGAATACCCCAAATCCCCGCAGTTCAATCCGGTCTCCCTGTTCGAGCGCCTTTTTCATCGACTCGAACACGGTTTCGACCGCCATCTCTGCTTTGGTCTTCGTAATACCGGTGCGGTTGACTACTTCGTTAATAATGTCCAGCTTGATCAAAACACTCCTCCTCACGGGCGAGGACTTGCCAAGTCTTTCCCCTCGCATCGGTCAACCACATGATAAGATTGAATTTACTCCATGTCAAGCGATCGTGCCCAGACTTCGGCAGCCAGCGTTTCGAGCGAGTTGTTCCGGCAGGCCTGCGGGCGCTTTCCCACCGGCGTTGCCATCGCCGCTATCGCCGGCTCCGACGGCGCGCCGCACGGCCTCACGGTTAGCTCTTTTACCTCGCTTTCGCTCGATCCGCCCCTGGTGCTGATCTGTCTCGGCCATGCCGTCACCCTCATCGACCATTTCCGCACCGCCGAACATTTCGGCCTCAGCGTTCTGCGGGAAGATCAGCGGCCGATTTCCGAGCGCTTCGCACGCCGCGGCCAAAACCGCTTTACCGGCGTCCCCTGGCACAGCGGTGAATTCCATGTACCCCTGATCAATGGCTCTCTGGCCGCCATCGAGTGCGCCGTCGACCGCCGCATCGCCGCCGGCGATCACGACATCCTGATCGGCCGCGTGCTCCGCGCCCATGTCTCCGAAGGCCGCCCCCTGGTCCATTGGGCGGGGAAGTATGGGCGGCTGGAGGAGTGAGAGGCTAGCCCCAGGAGGAGAGAAATTCTAGCCGGTTCGCCATCTGTTCAGCTGTCCGAAGACCAATAAGCCGCGCGATCCGCCGCAGTTCCTCGCCGACCGTATAGCGCTGTTGAAGCGAAACAACGATTCCGGCATGGGTACGTCCCTTGCCCATCCAAAGTTGATGCAGGGTGCAGTAGTCGCCGGTATTGAATGTGAATACCGCTCGTCCGGAACCCGCCGCTAGCGCGAGATGTTCTTCATCTGGGCGGTTGACCATGTCTGCTTCAGCCGCGGTCAGAACGTCGACTCCGCGAGCTCTCAAGCCGAATACAAGAGACTTCCGCATGGAATCCTCATCAAGATACAGACGGACGCGGCTCATGGACGAGCGGGCTTGCACGGTAGCTCCCGCTCCCAGCGGGCCGCCTCCGCTTCCTGCTCGGCTATGTCGGCCTCGATCTCATCGCGGTTGACGTGATAATACGCCAGTGCTGCGTGGACTTGTGCCAACGTCAGATGGGGATAATCCAGTGCAATCTCCTCCGGCGTCATGCCCGTCCGGTAGCAGGTGGCGATCCGGCTTACCGTCAGCCCCGTCCCGGCAATCTTCGGCCGTCCCCCGCGCACTTTGGGGTCGCGGTCGATTAGGGTCCCTATCTCGATCACGGACGCCATGCCCATAGTATACTGGCCTTCCGCCGCCGCAAGCCAGAACCTCGTCCCGCTCAGCGCGCTCCTGCGGCGTGTACGGTCAGAATGATTCGCCGATAAGAAGTCAGCTGCGGCAGGCCATCGTCGGTCACCGCCAGAATGATGTGGGCCACGCCAGTACCGGAGCAGGGCAGAACATTCGGCAGCCACGCCTGGCGACAAACGGCCGTCGGCGTCACTGCTGCTTTCGAGGTGTCGGCCCCCGCCAGCGTGACTGAAGAGAGATTGGTGCCCGTGCCGCCGGCCTCGGCATAGTGAAACCACCTGTAATGCAGTCTGTGCCCGTCGGGGTCGCGGCTTCCGCTCGCGTCGAGCACCACCGCTTTGCCAACCTCGGCATCGATCGTAATGGGAGCCGTTCCCGCGCTCCCGTTCACTTCCACCAGAGGATTATGGTTGGCATGGGCGACGTCCGCAATCGTCCAGTCCATCCGCGCGGCAAAGTCGTTCTGGAAAGCGTCCCGCCACCGCCAGATCGTAGCCTGGTCCGAGGTGTAAGTCCCGCCGTCCGCTCCTATCACCGTGTCCTGCGAGGTGACGCGCGAGGACACGTCGCCGCCCTGCGTCCAGATTGCATGGGTTTCGCCATAAGGCTGGCGATAGACGTAACGCCCGCCCCAGCCGCCCCAGTCCGGCCTGCGATAGGCATTCAGGCCATTGTCGATCAGTCCCAGAAACGAAGGCGTATCGCCTTCCATGATGTAGGCGAATCGCGGATACAATTTTCCCAGCGGGCCCTTGCTCCGGATATTGGAGTCCAGCCACCCATTGGTCACCTTTGAAGAGTCCGCGCCCGCGCCATTGCGGTAGAAAACGTCGCCGCTGATCCCGGTCCAGGTGGCGTAATAGTATCCGCCGCCGTCGGGCGCCGACGGCTGCACGATGTAGAACAGATCGGGAAACTCGCGGCGGATCCACGGCCCCGCATCGTCCTGGTCGGAAATCGAGTAGACCCGGAGTTTCGCCACAAATTTCGCCACTTCCACGGGCGAGCGGGTAGCTCGCACCTCGATCAGAGCCTCGGCCAGAGTATTCACCCCGCCCCACACCGATATCCAAAGCGGCCGCGCATCGTCGCGATCCACGCTATCGACGATCGCCTTGGCGCCGCCCGACATCTTGCCCACACCCGTAGCGGCCATGCCGTACCCCGGCTGCCCCGCGAAAACCCGTCCCGCCAGTTCCTCGGCCGCAGGCCAGCCCTTTGCATGCAAAAGCAGGTTGGGCCGTGCCGCGCCGTAGGCCTGAATCAGCGTCAGCATCGTCTGCGGGTGCACCGCGCTCTTCTGCCACGTCGACGTCGTGGCGATCAACGCTTCCATGTCCAGTTCATTCGAGTACAACAGCAGCCGAACCAGCGACATCTGATCGTCCGGTTCGTTGCCGATGTCGCTGATGACGATCAAACGCGGATGCCCTGCAAAGTCGTCGACAAGATTGGGCGGACGCGCCGCCGCTCCCACCGAATCGCCGGGAATCAGCGTGAGTGCCGCCAGCGGAACTACCAGCCAGCCAGCCACGGCACGGCGCATCCGAGCCGTCGTTTCACCGCGCCTGATGGCCCGCAAAGCGCAACTTCCAAAAAAGGTCGTATTCACAAGTGCCATTGTACGGCGTAGCGCCCCCCAGCCTTCGTCCGCGCTGCCGCTCGAGCGGTGCGGCCCTTTGGAGGCTGTGAAAAATCAAATTCAGGGTGCGGATTAACGCCTATAACTCCATTGATTTCTTCATCTGCGTTCATTGGCGGCTATATTCCTTCACCCTTCACAGGAGTCACCATGAGCCGGCGGCGCGGTTGCCTGAAGCGGAAACTTCCCACAGTCGGCTTTCCCTCTGGAGGTTCTAGTACTGAACGCGACACAACTTATTTTCACCGCTCCCTTGGCGAAGGCCGGGGGGATCTTGATTTATTCTTTATTATCAATGCATTATACGAATTTACGCAGTCGATCCAAGACCAAAACAAAAAATGAGATTTCTCTTGCTTCCAAAATCGGAATCTACTATTATTAGAAGTAAGCCGGGGAGGCAACTCCCACCAAAGCGAGACTAACCTCTAAGAAAGACCCCTGAAGCAATCCTCCCCTTTATGAACCTGAGTTCGGGCTTTATGCCGTGCAGCAGCTTCCGTAGCCGTGCCGCCCGTCGGGGTGGTTCGCGGAAACTGCGTGTTATGATGGCGAAAGCGCCTGCACTTCAGTTCTTGGACCTGTAATGAAGACGATCACCGTCCTCGGCTCGACCGGATCCATCGGAACCAACACTCTCGATGTCGTCCGGCGAAACCCCGGGAAGTATGCCATCCACGCTTTGGCGGCGGGCCAAAATGTGAAGGAACTCACATCGCAAATTGTCGAGTTCCGTCCCAAGGCGGCCGTGGTTGCGACTTCCGGCGATCTGGATCGTCTCATCGCCAGGCTGGAAACAACATCTTTGCCCCGTTCGGAATGGCCGGAATTGGGTTGGGGCGATAACGGCCGTGTTGCGGCGGCAACCGCTGCCGAAGTGGATACGGTGATTTCGGCGATCGTGGGCGTCACCGGCTTGAACGCCACCTATGAGGCCATTCGGAAGGGAAAACGGGTCGGGCTCGCGAATAAGGAGGTCCTGGTTTCGGCGGGCAAGCTGGTGATGCAAGCGGTGCGCGAGTACGGCGCCGAACTGGTGCCGGTGGATAGCGAACACAACGGCGCCCACCAGTGTTTGCGGGCGGGTAACCGGCAGGCCGTTTCCCGGCTGATTCTGACTGCTTCCGGCGGGCCCTTCCGCAACACGCCTGCCGAGGCGCTGGCATCGGTCACCTCGGCCGAAGCGCTGCGGCACCCCACCTGGCGCATGGGAAACCGCATTACCATCGATTGTGCCACGCTCATGAATAAGGGCTTCGAGGTCATCGAGGCCTGCTGGCTGTTCGATTTGGCGCCTTCACAGATCGACGTCGTGGTGCATCCGCAATCGAGCGTCCATGCCATGATTGAATATCATGACGGTAGCGTGCTGGCGCAGATTTCGGCCACCGATATGCGCATGCCCATCCAGTATGCGCTCAGCTACCCGGACCGGGACCAGGCGCCGGTGCCGAAAATTGATTGGTCCCAGGCCCGCCAATGGGAGTTCCTGCCGCCCGATTTCGCCAAGTTCCCGCTGCTGAAGCTGGCCTACCGGTGCCAGGAGGCCGGCGGTTCCGCTACTTGTACGCTGAATGCGGCCGATGAGATAGCCGTACAGGCCTTTCTCGAGGGTCAAATTCCATTTACTGGCATCTACGAGGTGGTAGAGGAGACGCTGGCGCGCATGCCGGCGCGCTCCCCTCAATCGATCTCCGATATCCTGAATACAGACGCCGAGTCGCGTGTGCTGGCGCGGGAGCTGGTGGGAGCGCGGGTTGCCGGCGCGGTGACGGCGTGAGGCATTATGTTCGCTTGGGGTGAAGACATTCTCTGGCTGCTGGTCCTGATCGGGGTCATGATTATGATCCACGAGGCGGGCCATTATTGGGCGGCCCGCTATTTTAACGTCAAAGTGGAAGTGTTCAGCTTCGGTTTTGGCCCGCGGCTGTTCGGGTTCCGCCGCGGCGAAACAGACTATCGTTTCTCCTTGATCCTGTTGGGCGGCTACGTCAAAATGGCTGGCGAGCAATTCTCCGAGATGGCGAGCGCGAAGGCGGGCGAGGAAAGCTCCGAGGATCCCCGCCATCTCATGAACCGGCCGCGCTGGCAACGGCTGATTATTTACTTCGCCGGGCCTTTCATGAACTTCGTGCTGGCCGTGGGACTGTTGGCCGGGCTGTACATGGTGAAGTATCAGCGCGCTGCCGACATCGACCTGCAGGCCGTGATCGGTCACGTCGAGCCCGGCTCACCGGCCGCCAAGGCCGGTCTACAAGACGGCGACCGGATCGTGGGGTTGGATGGCAAGGCCAATCCCAACTGGGACGATGTCAACCTGGAGGAAGTGCAAAGCGCCTACCGGCCGATGCGGCTCACCGTGGAGCGCAGCGGCAACCGCCTCAACTTTACCGTGACTCCCTACTTGAGCCAGCTTTCCGGAGTGGGATACGCCGGCTGGGACGAGGAAGGCCAGATCGAGTTGGGGGGCATCGAGCCAGGTTTCCCGGCCGAAAAGGCCGGTCTCAAAAAGGGCGACCTGGTCCTCTCGGTGAACCAGGTGCCGATTCATTCCCAGGTCAAGTTTCGGGAAACCATCGCCGCCAGCGGCGGCAAGCCGATTGAAATCCAGGTGGACCGCAAGGGGCGAACCGAAACCTTCACGGCCCAGCCTGTTTACGCCAAACTGGATGGCCCCGCCAAGTGGATGATCGGGGTGCAGCCGCAGCCCAAACTGCACCTGGTGACCACCCGCCTCGCCCTCGGCCCGGCGCTGAGGGAATCGCTGCAACAAAATGCCAAGAACGCTCTGATTATCGTCCAGTTCCTGAAGGGTATGGCGGAGCGCCGCATGTCCACCAAGACGATTGCCGGCCCGATCGTCCTCGGTCAGCTTTCCGGCGCGGCGGCGCGCGAGGGCCCGGCCGAATTCTTTGGCTTCATGTCGATCGTCAGCCTCAACCTGGCCATCTTCAACCTGTTGCCCATCCCCATCCTGGATGGCGGCTCGATTCTCATGCTGCTGATTGAAATCATTCTGCAGCGCGACATGAGCCTGAACGTGAAAGAAGCCGTTTTCAAGCTCGGATTCGTGTTCATTATGGTGATCGTGGCCTTCGTGATTTACAACGACATTTCCAAAATGCTGCCCGCGGGGTAGTAGCGCCAACTGAGCCGCGGCAAATGGAGCGGCTTCTTGCCGCTGCTGCTATGTCGTTTGCTGTATGATTTGCAACTTCGGGTGTTCGCCCGTCATCTGCTAAGCTGATCGATTACCATGTCGTCTACTTGCGTCCGCCAGGCCGAGTTGCCTCACACCACGCGCCTGTTTTCGGACGTGCTCTATCATCCAGAGCGCACGGTCCCCTATTACACTCATCCGTTTCGCGATCTGAGCGCGTATCGCGCGGCTGCCCGGTCGATCGACCTCCCGCCGGAGCGGCGCGCGGCGCTGGTCCGGGGCATGGCGCGCTTAAACCCCGGCAGCAAGGCGCTGGATCGGCTGGCCGAAGCCGGTACCGTCGCCGTGGTCACCGGCCAGCAGGTGGGTCTGTTCGGCGGGCCGGCTTATACCATTTACAAGGCTTTGCACGCCGCCCGCCTGGCCCAGTGGCTTACCGAAAATGGAATTCCCGCCGTGCCGGTTTTCTGGCTGGCGACCGAAGACCACGATTTCGCCGAGGTGAACCACGCCTGGGTATACGGTGCCGAACATTGCCCGTTGCGCCTGGAAGTGGCCGCCCAGACGGCCGGCCAACCCGTGGGGGAAGTGGTTTTGAAGGCTCCGCCGCTGGACGGGCTGCGCCAGGCTCTGGCGGGCCTCCCGTACGCCGGGGAAGTGACCGACCTGGTTGCCGAAGCTTATCGCCCAGGCAGCACTATGGGGCAGGCTTTCAGCCGCTTGCTGGACCGCCTGCTGACCCGCTACGATATTCCCCACCTGGATCCGATGTCGCCGGAATTTCGCGTCCTGGCCGCGCCCGCCATGCGGAAAGCCGTGGCTGCAGCGAGCGAGCTCACCCACGACGTGCTGGAACGGAATCGCGCGCTGGCCCAAGCCGGCTACCACGCCCAGGTGCATGTCGAGCCGCATACCTCGCTTTTCTTCCTGCTGGAGGATGGCAAACGCTTCACCTTGCGGCGCAATGGCGGCGGCGACTACCGGCTGGGGGCGCGCCGGCTGAGCAACGAAGAATTGGCCGGCCGCGCCGAATCTCTCTCGCCCAACGCGCTGCTTCGCCCCGTCATCCAGGATTCCGTGCTGCCCACGGTGGCCTACATCGGTGGACCGGCGGAAATCGCTTATCTGGCGCAATCGGAAGCCATCTATCGCGTGGTTCTGGGCCGTATGCCGGTCGTGGTGCCGCGGGCCGGTTTCACCATTCTGGACGCCGCCAGCGAATCGAGCCTGGAGCGTTACGGCCTCTCCCTGGGCAGTTTTTTCCACGGCGAAGAACGGTTACGCGAACAGATCGCCGCGCGCCTGTTGCCCGAAAAACTCACTGCCGCTCTAGGCGCCGCCGCCGAAACCGTGGATGCGGCCGTGGCGCGGCTGCGCACCGACCTGCTGGCTTTCGATCCCACTCTCGCCAAGGCTCTCGATACCAGTAACCGAAAAATCCACCACCAGGTGGACAAGATCCGGCGTAAAACCGCGCGCGAAATTCTGCGCCGCGACCTGCAAGCCACCCGCGAAGCCCACTCTCTCTACAATCTCATCTATCCCGAGCGGCACCTGCAGGAGCGTCTCTACTCCATCCTTCCCTTCCTTGCCGAACACGGTCTTGGCCTGATCGACCGGATCGCATCCAAGATTCCCCTCGATTGCCCGGACCATTCCCTGCTGGTGGCCTGATGCCCAATCACGCGCCCGGGGCCGAACAGGCGCGCATCGAGGAATCGCGCCTGCGGCGGGCTCATTGGAACCGCTGGGGCCCCTTCCTGAGTGAACGCGCCTGGGGTACGGTGCGCGAAGACTATAGCTCCGATGGCAACGCCTGGGAATATTTCCCCTTCGAACATGCCGCCTGCCGCGCCTACCGGTGGAACGAAGACGGACTGGCCGGCATATCCGACCGTCACCAGCGCATTTGTTTCGCCATCGCTTTGTGGAACGGCCGCGACGAAATCCTCAAAGAACGATTGTTCGGCCTCACCGGGGAAGAGGGCAATCACGGCGAGGACGTCAAGGAGTATTACTTCTATCTCGACAATACTCCGACCCACTCCTACATGAAGTATCTGTATAAGTACCCGCAGGCGGCCTTCCCCTACCGGCAATTACGGGAAGAAAACCGCCGCCGCACCCGCGACGAACCCGAGTTTGAACTGGCCGATACCGGATTGTTTGCCGAGAACCGCTATTTCGACGTGCTGGTGGAATACGCCAAGGCCACCCCCGAAGACATCCTAATCCGCGTGACGGCAGCCAATCGGGGGCCGGAGGCGGCCTCGCTCGACCTGCTGTCCACCGTCTGGTTCCGCAATACCTGGAGCTGGGGATGGCCCCCGGATAGGGCTAAGCTAGCCAAGCCTTCGCTTCGCCTTTCGTCGCCCGGCGCGATCGCGCTCGACGAGCCCCACTACGGCCGGCGCTGGCTCCACGCCGATGGCTCGCCGGTCTGGCTGTTCACCGAAAACGAAACCGACAGCCTGGCGCTTTGGGGCTCCCCCAACCGCGCGCCGTTCGTCAAGGACGGCATCGCCCGCCGCGTGGTCGAAGGCGACACCGGCGCGGTGAATCCAGAGCCGCGCGGCACAAAGGCCGCCGCATGGCACCGTCTTTCGCTCGGCCCGGGTGAATCGAAGACTATCGCCTTGCGTTTGACCGATGCCGCCGCCGCCGAGCCCTTCGGGGCCGCTTTCTCCCAGGTCTTCTCCGACCGCACCAGCGAGGCCGACCGGTTCTACGATGCCGTTACTCCCCAGAACCTCTCCGCCGACGCCCGCTCGGTGATGCGCCAGGCCTTCGCCGGCCTGCTCTGGTCCAAGCAGTATTACCGCTACGTGGTGCGCGATTGGCTCAACGGCGATCCCGCCTACCCGCCGCCTCCGGCCGAACGCCGCCGCGGCCGCAACCACGAATGGACCCACCTCTACAACAGCGACGTCGTCTCCATGCCGGATAAGTGGGAGTATCCGTGGTACGCCGCCTGGGACCTGGCTTTTCACACTCTGCCGCTGGCGCTCATCGATTCGGATTTCGCCAAGGATCAGTTGGTGCTGATGCTGCGCGAATGGTACATGCATCCCAACGGTCAGTTGCCCGCTTACGAGTGGAATCTCTCCGACGTCAATCCGCCGGTGCATGCCTGGGCCGCCATGCGCGTCTACAAAATCGAGCGGAAGCGGCGTGGGCGCGGCGATCGCGACTTTCTGAAGCGCATCTTTCACAAGCTCCTGCTCAATTTCACCTGGTGGGTGAACCGCAAGGACGCCGAAGGCCGGAGCGTCTTCCAGGGAGGCTTCCTCGGCCTGGACAATATCGGAGTCTTCAACCGCAGCGAGCCGCTCGCCGGCGGCGGCTTCATCGAGCAGGCCGACGCCACCGGCTGGATGGCCATGTATAGTCTCAACCTGATGGCCATCGCCCTCGAACTGGCGCGCGAAGATTCCTCCTATGAAGACGTCGCCAGTAAGTTCTGGGAGCACTTTCTCTATATCGCCAGGGCCATGACTCATCTCGGCGACGACGGCGTGAGCCTGTGGGATGAGGAGGACGGTTTCTTCTACGATTATCTCCGCCTGCCCGACGGCGAGCGCCGGCCGCTGAAAGTGCGCTCCATGGTCGGGTTGATCCCGCTGTTTGCGGTGGAGACTATCGAGCCGCGCGTGATGGAGCGGCTTTCCGGCTTCGACCGCCGCATGAAATGGTTCATTCGCCATCGCCCGGACCTGACCCACAACGTGGCCTCCATGGCGGTCCCCGGCAAGGGCGAACGCAAGTTACTGGCTATCGTCAACCCCGATCAATTGCGGCGCATTCTCAGCCGCATGTTGGATGAAAACGAGTTTCTCTCGCCCTACGGCATTCGCAGCCTGTCGCGCGCCCACCGCGACCATCCCTACGTCCTGAACGCCGGCGGCAGGCTGCATTCGGTGGATTACGAGCCGGCCGAATCGCACAGCGGATTATTCGGCGGCAATTCCAACTGGCGCGGCCCGGTCTGGTTCCCCCTCAATTATCTGATCGTCGAATCGCTGCAGCGCTTCCACCACTACCTGGGCGACGATTATAAGGTGGAGTGTCCCACCGGGTCGGGCCGCATGGCGACTCTGTGGGAAGTGGCGACGGAAATATCGCGGCGCCTGTCCCGCATTTTTCTGCGCGACGAAAACGGCCGGCGCGCCGTCTGCGCCTGCCATGAGATGTTCGAAAACGACCCCTACTGGCGCGACCTGGTCTTGTTTTTCGAGTATTACCACGGCGACACGGGAGCCGGCCTGGGCGCCAGCCATCAAACCGGTTGGACCGGACTGGTGGCGAAACTCCTGCAGCAAAGCGGGGAGTAGCGGTTCCCGGTAGCGCCGGCTATCTCGTCGCCGGTTCTTTCCCACATTACCAATCTGGGGGACTAACCTGATTGCGAAACCCTATTGTAACCGCGGCCGGTTCTGCTCGTTCAGCACCAGGCCGTCGAAAATCGCCAGCACCTGCTTCCGGTAGGCATAGACGCGCTGCAGACTGGTTCTAAAACTTGCTTCAAAGTCCCTGGCTTTCAACCACTTATCGATCGTCGCACGAGGTACGTCGATATCCTGGCGCAAGTCCTCCACGTCGTGGCCGCGCAGAAATAGCCCGTAGAAAAAGGCCGCCTCGCGCTGCGGGGCCAGGGGATCGAACTCGTCCTTCGCCATCAT
>JBEKZL010000188.1:0-15931 GCA_049509915.1 Bryobacteraceae bacterium
CGGAGCATCCGGCTTCACGATAAACAGCTCTTCGTAAATCCTCATGCTTCCTCTTCATTTAAGCCTGGGGCGCGACGATTGAATCTCGTCATGGCCTTAACGACGCCTTCGGCAATTATGGATTCCACCGCATCGGCCGCGTAGCCGACGAAGTCATCCAATTCCTTGCTCTGCGCGCGCCGAAACGGCGCCAGCAGATATTCCTTCCCACTCGACAGCGGGTGGCCCGGATGAACTCCCAACCGAACCCGAACGAACTCGCTCGATCCCAAACAGGCGACGATGGATTTCATGCCGTTGTGTCCGGCGGCCGAACCTTTCGGCTTGATCCTGAGCGCCAGCCAGCCCAGATCCAGATCGTCGTAAACCACCACCAGGCGATCGAGCCCGATGGCGTGCTTTTCCATCAACGGCGCGAGCGAAACGCCGCTCAGATTCATGAACGTTTGCGGCTTGGCCAGCATCACGGGTTCACCGCCAATGCCGCCCACACCGGTGAGCGCTTTGGAGTCCTTCCGCGTGACACGAAGCCCATGCCGTTCCGCCAGCCGGTCCACGGTGAGGAAACCCAGGTTATGCGGCGTGAGAGCGTACTCTTCGCCGGGGTTCCCCAGGCCGGCCACCAGGAACATAGAGAACTATTTCTTCTTGCCCTTCTCACCTTTGTCTTCGGCCGGGGCGGCTTCGTCCTTCTTGCCCTTCTTGATGACTTCGGGTTCGGTGCCGGCGGCAGGTGCGGCTTCGGGCGTGGCCGCGGCGGCTTCAGGCGCGGCTTCTTCCTCGGCGCGGAGCGTTACGATATGGGCGATCACGGTGTCGGGCGAGCTGATGAGCTTGATGGAGCCGGAAATCGCCACATCGCTCGACCGCTTGCTCTGACCGATCATAAGCTCACTTACATCGATGGTGAAGGACTCCGGAATCTCGTCCGGCAGGCACTCGATTTCGATGGCACGGGTAATGATTTCGAGCAGACCGCCCTGCACCTTGACGCCCGCGGGCTCTCCGACGACGTGCACGGGCACGGTAACGCGAATGCGGCGGCTCAGATCGATGCGTTTCAGATCGGCATGCAGCAGAGTGCCCTTGAGGGGATCGGTCTGCTGGTCCACCACCATGACGGGGGTGGTTTCGCCACCGGCGATGGCCAGGTCAAAGATAGTGTTGAAGCCGGTCGAACTGCGCACGATTTTCAAAATCTCGCGCGGGTTGACCGATACGCTGACCGGATCCTGGAAAGCTCCGTAGACGACGGCCGGAATGCGGCCGTCACGACGCGTACGGCGCGCTTCGTTCTTGCCGCGCGAGGCACGCACCTCGGCGGCGACGGTAATATCTCTTTTCACTCGATACTCTCCTGGCGGAGGCGAAGTCCGTTGGCCCAGGCCTGGAATTGATGGCCCGGGTTACCGTGGGTTCGTGTACTCCGCGAAACTAAGCTCTCAGCTCTCAGCTTTTAACTCACGCCCTCGACGCGACGCGGGTCAGCTGAAGGCTAACCGCCGATCGCTGACAGCCTCTAAATAAACAACACACTGACCGAAGTCTCCTCGTGAATCGATTTGATCGCCTCCGCCAGCAGGGGCGCCACCGATACCGACTTGATCTTCCTCGAAGCCTGC
The DNA here is from genome assembly GCA_049509915.1 of Bryobacteraceae bacterium. GTDB lineage: Bacteria > Acidobacteriota > Terriglobia > Bryobacterales > Bryobacteraceae > JBEKYD01. The sequence goes on from JBEKZL010000188.1 coordinate 1,623, forward strand.
GCCTCTTTAGAAAGCGGGATCGAATTCGTAAAAACCACTTCCTGCAACGCCGACTCCTCGATCCTGCGGACGGCCGGGCCGGACAGCACCGCGTGGCTGGCCCAGGCCGAAACCCCGGAAGCGCCGTTCTTGATCAGAGCTTCGGCGCCTTTCACCAGCGTGCCGGCGGTATCGATCAGGTCGTCCACCAGCAGGCAATGCCGGCCCCTGACGTGGCCCACCACGTTCATCACTTCGGTGATATTGGCTTCCTCCCGCCGCTTGTCGATAATCGCCAGCGGCGCATTCAATCTCTTGGCAAATGCCCGCGCGCGCTCCACTCCTCCCGCATCCGGCGATACTACCGTCCAATCCGCCGAGGAGCCGCTGCGAAAATGCTCGATCATGACCGGGGACGCAAACAGATGATCCACCGGAATATCGAAAAAACCCTGGATCTGCGCGGCGTGCAAATCCAGCGTCAATACCCTGCTGGCACCCGCAGTCTCGAGCACCGCGGCCACCAGGCGGGCCGAAATCGGGACCCGCGGCTTGTCCTTGCGATCCTGGCGGGCATACCCATAATAGGGTAACACCGCGGTGATGCGCTCCGCCGAGGCGCGCTTGAGCGCGTCCATCATCAGCAGCAGCTCCATCAGGTTGCGCTCCACCGGGGCGCAGGTGGGCTGAATGACGAACACGTCCGCACCGCGCACATTCTCATTGATCTGCAGGCGGATTTCACCGTCGGCGAACTGGCGCACGTCGGCGTTACCCAGGGCGATGCCGAGGTGGGCGCAGATTTCGTACGCCAAAGCCGGATGGGCGGTACCGGTAAAAATCTGGATGCGGTCGTGCATCATGGCATGTATCGGCTTCGGGGCGGCCATATCTTACCAGAAGAGTGCTCCGCCAGAGCGCGCCACCACAACGATCGGTAGCGCGCCCTGGTTACCAAAGAAATGCGAACTGCGTTTTCCTTTCCGACGGAACGAAGGGCGGCGGCCGCCAGCACGGCCGAAGGGAACAAACCGAATACCGCGGAACCACTACCGGTCATCATGGCTTGAACCGCTCCACAACGCGCCAAGCGCCGCTTCAGCTCCGCCAGCACCTTGTGCTGTTCGAGTACCACCGATTCAAAGTCATTAACACGAGCACCTGAGCCAGCCAATTCCCACGCTTGCGACTGGAAACTAACTATTTTATTTTGTTGGGATTCACTTGTCAAACTGGGGCTCAAGGCGCGGTAGGCCTCGGGAGTGGAAACGTGCAGCCCGGGAGCCACCAGCACTCCCGCGAACATCCGGCTGTCGGGAAGCGGAAACAGTTCCGTGCCGCGCCCAATGCCCACGGCGCGGCCGCCGAGAAGGAAGAAGGGCACATCGCTTCCCAGTTGGCGCGCCAGCGACAGCAGCGCTTCGAACGGAAGGTGGCAGCCGGCCAGAACCGGCAGAGCAAGCAATATCGCGGCGGCGTCGCTCGAACCACCGCCCAGGCCCGCTCCCATGGGAATCCGCTTGCTCAGCCGGATCGTGAGTGCTCCGGAAACATGGGCCGATTCCAGTACCAGGCACGCCGCGCGTTGCGCCAGGTTGTCCGGTATGGCCAGGGGGTCGGCCAGATCGACCCGCGTCTGTAGGCCGGGAGTGAATTCCAGGTCGATGATGTCCGCCAGGGACACGGTCTGAAAGATGGTGCGCAGCTCGTGGTAGCCGTCCGGCCGGAGCCCCAGAACCCGCAGATCGAGATTGATTTTCGCCAGCGCGCGTACCCGCGCCCGGCGCGTAGCGCTCATTTGTCGTACTGCAGCAGCGAGAAGAGCTCGTAGCCGGGGAGCTTGGTCCGGCCGCCGAGGAAGGTCAACTCGATCACGAACGCCAGACCGGCTACCTGGCCGCCCAGTTGTTCCACCAGGCGTGCCGCGGCGGCGGCCGTGCCTCCGGTGGCCAGCAGATCGTCGACGATCAAGACCCGCGCGCCGGCGGCAATCCCGTCGCGGTGCACCTCCAGAGTGTCGCTACCGTACTCCAGATTGTAGGTGACCGCGGCCACCTCGGCGGGAAGTTTGGCGTGTTTGCGCATCGGCACAAAGCCGGCGCCGAGAGCGTACGCCAAGGCGGGCGCGAAGATGAATCCTCGCGCTTCGATGCCCAGCACCAGGTCGATGTGGGTTCCGCGATAGCGCTCTTTGAGTCCGTCGATGACGGCCCGAAACCCGTCCGGAACCTTAAGCAGGGTGGTGATGTCGTAGAACAGGATTCCGGGTTTTGGGAAGTCAGGCACTTCCCGTATCAGCTTTTTCAGTTCTTCCATGGAATGAACCGTAATTGTGACACGCCGGGCGGTACGGCTTCAACACGGCCCCGCTGGTGCCCGCCGGAAACCCATACGGCTTGCGGCCGCCCGGCCGGGATGCCGCACCTTGCTAATGCCTTCGTGCGGATCCGCCGATAGAACAGCAAGAGTTCTTTGGATTACATAAATAGAAATTATTTATTTCGTTTTGGTTGGAGCAGGCCATACACTTGACCTAAAGAAATCCTTATGGCGGCTGGCCCGGTCCGCACCGCCTTCGATGGCACGCATCTCGTCTCCGTGCCCGAATAACTCTCATTCAAGTTCGAAGGAAGGTTTATCATGCGGGGAATGTATTATACGACCATTGCCACTGCGCTTCTGCTGAGCGTCGCTGCTGTCGTCCAGGCGCAGACGCCCGATAATCCTCCGGCCACACAAACACCTGCCGCTGCGCCGGCGCCCGCCGCGCCGCCGGATTCGCCCTTGAGGCAGTGGGGTACGGAGTTCGACTTTCTTTTAGACGGGTACGTAGACGCCAACCTCAACGATCCGTCTTCCGGCTTCAACGGGCTGCGAGCCTTCGACGTGCGCTCCGACACGGCGCATTTAGGCATGGGCATGGTGACGATCGACCATGCACCGGCTCCGGTCGGGTTTCATCTCGACGTCGGTTTCGGTGAAGACTTCGACATCATTCACGCCGGCAACCGCGATCCGAACGCCTGGAAATATTTCATGCAGGCTTATGTCAGTCTCAAACCGAAGTCCTGGCACGGCGTCGAGCTCGATGCGGGAGAGTTTGTAACCTCCGCCGGAGCGGAAGTCATTCAAACCAATCAGAACTTTAACTATTCGCGCTCGCTGCTTTTCGCCTATGCCATTCCCTATTCGCATACCGGGCTTAGGCTGCAATTCCCGGTCGGCTCCCATTTCACCGGAAGCGTTCAGGTGGTCAACGGCTGGAACAATGTCGAACCCATCAATAGCGGGAAGACTTATGGTTTCAGCGGTGCCTATGCATGGAAGAAGGTGACCTGGACCAATACCGACTACGTCGGCCCCGAGCACCCGGGCACCACTAAGGGCTGGCGCAATATCTACGACAGCGCCGTGGCCGTCAACCAGACCGACAATCTCACCTGGTACCTCAATGTCGATTATGGCCACGATAAGAGCTTCGGCCCCGGCGCCAGTACGTGGGCCGGAGTGGCAGGCGCGGCCCGGTACGCGATCGGCAAGAACTATGCGATCGCCTCGCGTCTGGAATTCTACGACGACCATAACGGGTTTACCACCGGAACCGCCCAGACGGTAAAGGAGTTTACGCTGACTGGCGAGTACAAGATATCCGGATGGTTAATGACTCGCGCGGAATTCCGCACGGACTGGTCGGACGCGCCCTTTTTTGAGAAAAACAACCAGCCAAGCAGCGCCAAAACCCAAACGACGGCGACGCTGGGACTGATTGCCTACATAGCGCCGAAAAAATAAGTGCTGGCGAGAGGGCGGCACGTCCCGAAGTCCCTTTCTCCCCCGTTCCGAGATCGCGGTTCGTAGAACAATTTAGGAGACTAACGATGGCAGATAAACCCGAAGTGACGATGAAACCTACCCTGGGTCTCACAGGGCTTACCATGAACGCCATGGCGCTCATCGCGCCGGGCGCGTTCTTGTGGCTGACATTTTTTATTCAGGCCACGGAGGGCAACACCTCGCCCTCCATGTGGATCGGGATCGTGTTCGCCCTGCTATTGTGCCTGGCGACGGCGGTCTGCTATGCGGAAATGGCCAAGCTGTATCCGGGGACCGGGAGCTCGTATTATTTCGCCGAACAGTCTTTTCTGAACCATGCCACGGCTTGGCGGTACGCGAGGCTCTCGAAGTTCATCGTGGGCTGGGGCTCGCACCTCTACTATTGGATTTACCCTGGCGTGATGGTGGGCGTGATGGGGATCATGTGCGGCTACCTGGCGGGGACCCTCTGGCCCAACTTCATTAATGCGTCCAATCCCGGACCGGCGTTCATGATGCTGGTCGCGATCGTGTTCTCTTTCGTGGTGGCTTATATCGCCAATCGCGGCGTGACCGGTTCCACGGCGGTGAACGTCGCCATCAACGTGGTTCAGATTGCCGCGCTGGTGGTGTTTGCAGTGCTGGCGCTGGGCTACCGGTCTAATCATCCGGCGGGCAGCGTGGGTTACCAGTTCGACCCGGCCTCGGGTGACGCTTACACTTACCAGTTTGCCACCGAAAAGCAGGTTGTCGGCGGCCAGTCGACGGACGTGGTTCTGCGCGATGCCGCCGGCGTGCCGAAGCCAGTACTGGACGCAGCCGGCAAACCGGTGCCGTTTCTGGTCGCCTATCCGACCCAGGACGAGAAGGGCAACTTCCTGTCGCACTCCAGCGCGGGATCGGTGGTTGGTCTCCATAATTTCAGTTGGGCGTTTATTCAGGCTACGGTGGCGATTCTGATCCTGGTGGGTTTCGAATCGGTTACCTCCATGGGCGGCGAGGCACGCAACGCGAAGCGTGACATCCCCATCGCTGTGATCGCTTCCCTGCTGGTGCAGGGCGTGGTGTGCTATCTGTTCGAGTATTTCGCGGCCAATTTCTTCTTGAACAGCGGCTACACCATGCAGACCGCGAGCGGATCGGCGGCGCCCATCGGCGACATGATGATCGTAGTGGGGAACGCCACGTTCGGGGCTGGCGGCGGCCGGATCTTCATGCTGTGCGAAGCGTTCACGGTATTTCTCGCGCTGATCGGCACCACGCTTTCCTGCATGAATACCGGGGCGCGCGTGACCTATGCGATGGGCAAGGACAAGGAGGTGCCTGAGCACTTCGGACTGCTGCATTCCGAACGGCTGACACCGCACCGGGCCATCTGGACGCTCGCGGTGATTTCGGCGGTGGTGGGCTGCGTGGGAGTGCTGATGGCGTTCGGCGATGGCAGCGCACCCACCGATGCCACCATCAAGGCGCTGCCGCCGGGTTTCTGGTCGAGCCTCGGCTACAGCACGCACGATAAAATGGCGGCCCTGCCGAATTCGCTGCTGGTGGTGACGCTGGCGTCCAATTTCGGCACCTTCCTGCTATATGGGCTGAGCTGCACCATCTGCATGGTGGCATACCACAAGCACCCCAAATTCAGCGCGCTCAAACACCTGGCGATTCCGGCTTTCGGCCTGGTGGCGAACCTGGTGTGCATGGCCTTTTACCTGGTGGGGCCGTTCATGGGCTACGGTACCAAAATGGAGCCGCTGCTGGCCCTGGGGGTCGCGCTTGTATGGGCGATCTATGGCGCCATCTTTTTCGTCAAAACCAGCCGCAGTACGGGACGCACTACGCTGGTGCCTGATCGCTCACGGGCGACTACCGCGTCCTAGTCCGCTCGTTTCAGGCGTTTTCCCCAACGGTTACCGGCTTCGCCTCGGCGAACCGGTAACCGAGGTGGCTGTCGGTCAGCAGATAGGTGGGGTCGGACGGGTCGTCTTCGATCTTTTTGCGCAACTGCCGAACGAACGTCCGAAGATATTCCAGTTCGCCCCCATACTCCGGACCCCATACCGCCTGCAGCAGGCGCGCGTGCATCATCGGCAGGCCGGCATGGGCCATCAGGTGGTGCAGCAGGTCGAACTCTTTGGGCGTAAGGTGAACCCGGTCGCCAGCTTTACGAACCAGCCTTCGAGCCGGGTCCAGCTCTATGTTTCCGATCCGGATTACGGTATTGGGATCGACCGCGGAAGCGCGGGAACGCCGAACCGCGGCCCGGATTCGCGCCGCCAGTTCGCGGACGTGGAATGGCTTGATGATGTAATCGTCCGCGCCCGCATCGAGCGCTGCAACCTTGTCTTCCTCGCTGTCACGCACCGTCAGCATGAGAATCCCCAGCCGGGGCAGACTTTTTCGTATTTCGCGGCACGCCCGAACGCCTCCCATCCCCGGCATGTTAATGTCCAGAAGCAGGACATCGTATTCGGATTGCCGCACCAGATCCATGGCCGCTTCCCCGGTAGATGCATCTTCCACCGTGAACCCCATTCCCTGGAGCGCGCTGTGGAGCGCCCGCCGAATGGAGATCTCATCGTCAACGATCAGTACCTTGCCCAGCGACTGCACTCGATTGCCTCCTGTTTTCGGCCTTTATCCCGCGCGGCAATGCGAAGAAGAACGTAGTCCCGGCACCTACTTCGCTGATTACCCAGGTACGTCCGCCATGGGCTTCCGCGGCTTTCTTGGCGATCGACAGCCCGAGTCCGGTTCCCGGCGCCCGATACCGCGATTCCTCGGCGCGATAGAACCGCTCGAAGATCCGCTCCCGATCGGCGGCCCTGATGGGCGGGCCGTCGTTATGTACGCCGATGACGATCTCTCCCATGTTCTCCTCGGCGACAAGGGAGATCGGAGAACCCGGGGTCGAATACTTGGACGCGTTATCGATGAATTGCTCCAGCACCGTGCCGAGAAGCTGGCGGTCGCCCCAAACATCCAGGTGCGGCGCGGTATCGGATATCTCGATTCGCCGGCCATGCAGACCTTCGCGATGCTTCTCGACGGCATCCTCAATCAGCGTTAGCACGAAAATGCGCTCCTGCCGCAGCTTGACTTCGGCGGCGTCGATTTTCGCCATTTGCAGGAGTTCGGTGGTCAGACGGTTCAGGTGTTCCGCCCGCTCGTCGATGAGGGCGGCCATTTCGAGGTCGTCGCCGGAAAGGCGCCCGGCTTCCAGCAGTCCCGAGCTTGCCGTCCGTAGCGCCGTCAGCGGCGTCTTGAACGCGTGCGCGAGCGAGTCGAGGACCGCGGTTCGAAGTTGTTCGGTCTGCCGCGCCGCTTCGGCCCGGCTCTCGGTTTCGAAGGATCGCGCCCGCTCCAGCGCCACGGCGGCGAGCGAGGCGATCGATGCCATCGTAAGCCGACCCACCTCCGGACCGTAGAGCGCGAGCGCGCCCACCGGTCTCGATCCCAGCCGCAGCACCTGCGCCGACGCGTGCCCGGTTTCGCCCTCGAGCGCGGCGTCCTGGAAGTAGGCGTCGCGCGCCAGTTGCTCGAGGTCGTCTGCCCGGGGACCGGTCGCATCCAGGCGCGCCAGCGTGGCGTCGAACAGGGCCACGGATTCCGTGCGGAAGATTTCCTGAATCAGGGCCACGACCTGCGGACCGATGGTCCGGCGGCGATCCAGGAGGAGAATGCGGCGGCTCAACTGGTAGAGCTTCTCGATCTCCATTCGCTGCCGCGCTTCCGCTCTTGTCTGGGCCTGCACCCGTGTCGAGAGCCGGCTCACGGTCAGCGCCGTGATCTCAAAAGTGGCGAGCGCGATCCAGTCTTGCGGATTTGAAACCCTCCAGGTGAGCACGGGAGGGACAAAAAAGTAGTTGAGGCAATTGACCGCGACAAACGACGTAGCGCTGGCTTCCCAAAAACCCTCGATAACCGCTACCAGCACCACAATCAGAAAATACAGAGAGCCTGTTGTGGAGAGGTTCAGATGCAGGTGGAAGGCACAGAACGTCACTAAGGCGACGGCCGCCAACCCGGCGATGCAGCCGCGACCAATCCCCAGTACTGCCCGCGCGGCCCGCCGATAGTCCGCCCGGAGTTTCCCTTTGTCCCCAGCCGCGGATTCGGCGGCGCCGGTCACAACCTCAATTCTCGCGTCCATGGAGGTCGACGTAACGCACAACGATCACATTTATTATGCGCTTTGGCGGCGGGTGTCGGCGGCCGGAGCGCCGCGGGAAGCTTAACCGATTTGGGGATTTCGCGGTTTAGGTCCGCTAACCGCTCCCTTACGGTCGCGGAAATGCTGCGGTCCGCGCCGCGACCGTAAGGGAGCGGTTGTTGCGAAACCAGGTACTCAGGTTCCCGGATCTATTTCCACGCCGCGTAGGTCTTGCTGAAGCTGTTGCGGGTGTTCGTCACGGTAAACGATCCGTCGGCTTGGGCGGATACCTTGATCCAGAACGCCGGGCCAGTGTGACCTCCGCGGCCTCCGCCTGGGAAACCGCCTCGTGCGCCCGCTCGACGCTGCCGACCGCCTCGACGCGCGAGAGAGACGGCGGCAGGGCCCTCCATCGCCTCTGAGCACAGACAGGGGGCGCTCGGGCCGTCAATCCAGAGCGAACGGCCTTACGTTTTCCGGCGAAAAGTCCGGGCTTGTGAATCGAGACATGGCCTCTGGAATTCGCTCCCCGAGTTCCGCCTCGCGCTCCGACGGCAGCGCGATTGTGTCGTGGGAAGCCTGCTTAACGATGCCCAACGCCTTATTAGTCCAAGTTTCCGCGCCAGCTATCACTGCCAAGCGGCCATACCCCTCGTAGGATTCCTTGGATCTACGCTTTACGTCGAGCCACGCGTAGTCGTAGTCCCTAGCCTTCTGAACAGATCGGCCGCGTCCGGCCGATAAAACATCGATAGCGGTCTTGCGTGTAGCCTTGCGCACGACGAATGTCACTATGTGCTTGCCGCTGGTCCCTTCGATCTCCACGTTTTCATCAATGTACACGTCGGGACGTCTCCAGGCCGTAAGCGCCGCGGCCACATCCCTGCTGACGCGCCCTTCATCTAACTCGATAGGGGCCCACACCAACTGCGTAGTCAACATGGCCGCGCATTGACCCACGGCGATGATTGCTTCACTAAGTTCATCGCGGCGACAGATTCGTTGAAGGATTCTGTCCTGAATATTGACGCCATATCGCGCCGCGATCGCCGCGTTCATCTCGGCGTCCGCGTCGGTCATCTTCACGCCTTGGGAAAACAATTCGGAATCGGTTTTACTGCCGTCGTGGACGAGAAAGCTCCCCTCAAGCGCCTCCTCCACGAACACGGATACCCACCGTCCGTCAAGGGTCACAATAGGGAGAGTGAGAACACAATGATTCCTAAATACCGACACCTGAAGCTGATCTTCCAGGTACTCAGTGACCGATTCTTTGATCTCAGAGCAAGGAATTCTCATAGTTGACCTCGCAACAAATGTTCATCTCCGCGAAAGCTCGCACCAAGAACTCCTCGAAGGTCATGGCAGCCGGCCAGAGTTCCGCCGATACTCTCCCGCGAGCGTTTAGCTTCCCACCGTCCCAAAAGTGCCGATGCCAGCCCGCGCACCGCACACCATGGACGTCAATAAAATGGCGGTCATAGCCGAAGCCGTCAAATCGGATGTTGAAGAGTAAGAGCGACACGTGCCAAACTATCGGGCCACTTCGGCGACCCACAAACCGTAAGGCGCAGCGCGTGATCCACCGGGCGCCCGTCGGCGCCGACCACGCGGTGGTCGATTCGCAGATCTAGATTCCCGTTGCGCCCGGCATCGTTATAATCGGCCACAATCGTCTCCAAGCCGCTCTAACAATTTCCGCTCCCTTATGATATTAGGAACGGCGTCAAAGAAGGCGCGAGGCGGAAGCGGAGGGGGCTTGGGCACCGATTTCTGAGACGATATCAGCAAGCGGTCGGTCCGGGCAACCGGTTGTGCCATCATGGAGGCATGAGGCCTCAATCGGAACTGATCGAAGGCCCGGAAGCGGCCGCCCGGCTTGACTTGCCCCCACGAAAAGCGCTCTCCGTGCCTGACGAAGAGATCACGCGGCGCGAAGCGCAACAAGTGCGGCGATCGCTGGCGAATCCCAACCGCCAGGGCCCAAGGCGAAAAGGCAAATAAATGCCCAACCTGATCCAGGGTTTCGGGACGACGTATGCCGGCGAGCGCGACTACTCGGCTCCTATGTTACGACCGAATGGTTCGTGCTGCTGTTCGTTCCGATCTTGCCACTTCGAAGCCTGCGCCTGAAGCGAGGCCGCACCGATTTCTTTCAGCCAGCGCTCGAACGCCCCCAATTTCCGATTGTCTCGTCGGAGCATAGCTACGAGGTTTACAAACAGGCGCGCCCAGATTTAAGGCAGGTTGCTTGTGTCTACCTCTTTACGGCCTTCTATCTCGCTTGGTCAGCCTCGGCGTCTTGGCTCCCCATAGAGCATATGCCGTGGGCTTTCGAAGGGGCGGGAAGAATAATCGGATACCCATTGGAATTGGCAGGCCTGGGAGCGCCGTTTCTGTTGCCTCTGTTTCTACGCAGCCGCGCGAGGCGCCGATGATGGCAGACAGGGATCGGTCCCCGTCCTTAGTAGGGATGCCGGATTTGAATTGTGTGTCGGGCGCCGACACTTTCGAGACTCCGGGACAGCGGGGCTCTGGAACCGGTTCTGCATTGAAATTGAGCAACCCAGCCCGAAAGGGCTAAAGCCTTCAGGAGGGGTAACCCTCCCGAGAGCATGGCGCGGGCGCCTGGCAAGCCGCCTCAATGACCGCTTGCATATCCTCTATGCGGAGACGGGGAACGGAGGGAGTTGTCAAGTATATGTTTCCCGAAACCGCCGCTAAGTGCCCGTTTGCGGATGGTGCCCTCGCGTCAGGCCTGGCCGAGGGCCTGCCCCACAAATTCGGGCTATTTCCGCGCCGCGTAGGTTTTGCTGAAGTTGTTGCGGGTGTTCGTCACGGTGAACGATCCGTCGGCTTGGGCGGATACCTTGATCCAGAACGCCGGGCCAGTGTGACCGCCGCGGCCTCTCCCCGGGAAGCCGGCTCGGCCGGCAGGTGGAGGAGCGGCCGGCGCACCGGCGGCTGGCGGCGCGCCCGGGGGTGAGCCGGCAGGCCGCGGGCCTTGTCCGAACGTCGGCGGAGGGTTCAGCAGCACGTTTGCAATGGTCGCATTGTCGTCCATGTTGGCGATGAACAGTGCCGGCGAGTTATATTCCAGGCCGGCCGCGTACGCCCAGTGGAGCTGCCAAATGTCCTGGAGCTCCGGCGACGTGTGCAACACCTGCATGGTTTGAACGGCGCCGCCTTTGTACGCGCCGTTGTGCATCACCGCCACTCGCGGCTGCAGGCCGTGCACCAGGGCGGCCGAACCCGACTGGTCGATTCCATGGTGCGAGGTCAGGTAAAGATCGACCGTTCCGATCGGGTTATTCGGGCACATCAACTCCTGTTCCTTGTTCCAGGTGAAGTCGCCCAGATTGATGGTGCGGAACTTGCCGTAGGTGAACACGACGCCTACCGACATCGGGTTATCGGGATCAACGTGCGATTCGTCCCGCGGCTTAAAGTTGGCGCAAGCCGGATTGGGTTTGCCGCCGCCGGGAAGAGGCGTCTTCAACACCTCGCCGTTGGACGTAACCACCGCCACCGTAATGCCGTCGAACGGAATCTTATCGCCGGGCTTGGCCACCGTGTGTTTGACCTTGCCGTACATCTCCGCATACATTTTCTGGAATCCCGCCACCTGCTCTTTCGGCTCCGAGGTGGGACCATGATCGATGAAATGCAGGATCGGAATCCGCTTCGCCAATTCCTCCAGACCGCCCACGTGGTCGACGTGGTAGTGCGTCAGGATGAGGTGGTCGATCTGCTTTACGCCAGCGGCTTGAATGGCAGCCATGATGCGGTCGGTATCGCGGCCTCCGGGGTTGCCCGTGTCCATGAGGAGCGACTCTCCCGAGGGGGAAACATACAGCGTAGCGTGCCCGCCCTCGGTGTCGATGAAGTACATGTCCAGAGACTTGGACGGCTTGTTCTGTGCGCTTCCGATCGCCGCAGCCAGGGCGAGGGTCGCGAGGAACACTAATATTCTACGCATTTAAGTGACCTTTGATTGTATCAGCCACCGGCCACCGTGGCTGGCCTTGACGGGTGCGCGACCGGTCCGGAGAAGTCCGGTCCTGGCAACCGCTTGAGGCGGTTTGAAAAAACAAATTCGGCCGCAGTGCCGCCCCACGACCGTTGTTTTCGCCCGATGCCCACGAACCGCGCCCTCCGGAAACGGTCGCAGCCATTCTCCATTGCAAATAAACAACTTACCCGAAACCACTCCACTCCCCTGTTGTATCCTGGGTGGTTTATGGCTCTTCTAGTGGCACAGTCATCCAGGCTGCTGTTCGCCCTGCTCGCGTGCTCCCTGCCGCTGTGCGCCCAGATGGCCCAGCCCGAAGAACGCTCCCACCCCAGCCAGGTGATGGGCGACACTCGCACCTACCGGCTGTATCTCCCGCCGGCCTATGCGGGCTCGCAAAAGCGCTACCCGGTCATTTATTGGTTGCACGGTTATGAGCGATCCGCCGAGCAGGCCGATTACGGCCGGTCCATCGCGGCGTATGTGGGAACCCACGACGTCATCGTGGCCGATACCGGGCCCATCGAAACCACCGGCGAGTTTCCGCTCTACCTGCCGGAGCTGGTCGACCACATCGACCATACCCTCCGCACCATCTCCGACCGCGACCATCGCGGTGTCACCGGCTATTCCGCCGGTGGGTTCATGGCTTTCTGGATCGCCGGCAAGTATCCCGATCTGTTTTCGAGCGCCTCCAGCTTCATGGGGCCAACCGAGTATACCGTCGGCCCCAAGGGCTTCGCCGCCGAATGGAATTTCGACGATTTCCGCGCCAACTACGCCGGTGTACGCACCCGCCTGGTCACCGGCAAGCGCGACTTCATCCGTTTCTACCACCGGCGCCTGAACGCCATCTGGCCGCTCGGCGGCGGCTCCCATGAAACCGAGGAGTTCGATTCCGAGCACGGCTTCCCGGAAGTGACCAAAACGCTCGATTTTCACATCCACGCCTTCGCCAACCCGTTGCTCAAGCCCGCGGTCTTCAGCCACGCCGACGTCTATCCCAATTTTGCGGTGTGGGGCTGGGAAGTCACCTCCAGCCGCCGCCAGCCTGGCTTTACTGTAATCGAGAATGCTTCCGTCGGCGGCTTCCGCTGCGCCGTGCGGGAATGGGTGCCGGGTGGGGCCACGCTTCCCGAAGTGAAGCTGTCCGTCGCGACGCCGCCGCATTCGTTTGCGCCCGCAAGTTCCCGCCCGGTGGCGTACCTGCGGCTGCGCGACGGCTACCTGAGGCGAGCCACGCTCAAAGCGGACGGGCAGGGCCGCTTGAGTTTCGACCTCGATGGCGACGCCTGGCAGGTCGCCATCGGCGAGCCCGCCGCGCCGCTCGCGACCGGCTATGAAATCGAAGGCGCAAGCTGGGCGACCGCCTCGCGGCCGATTCCTCTGAAAGTCAAATTTTGGAATTCCGGCACGCTGCGTCTGCCCGCTACCTCCGTCACCTGGGAGAGTCCCGATAAGGGCGTGAGCTTCGACGTTCCCACCAGCCGTTTGTTCGCGCTCGCACCGGGCGAATCGGCCAGCGTTCCGGTCGCGGTTACGGTGAGCGATCCCTCCCGACCGCTGGTCAATATCGAAGCCGTCCGCGGTAAGGAGCGCAGCACCCTGGAGCTGCCGCTGTTTCCGCCCGCACAGCCCTTTAAGAATTTCCTCCTCGCCGATGGCCGCGCCATGGATATCTTCCACGAGGCCACCAATCATTCCGACCTCACCCTGGGCGAGGGAAACGGCGACGGTAATGCCGCCCCCGGCGAATCGTTCGCGCCTTCCGCGCTGCCGAGTTGTTCTCGAACGATGCCTGCGTCGACCTCAGCGTGCGCGTTTCCGACCCCTGGAGCGACTACGACCATACCGGCGCGTCGGCCAAATATACCGTCGCCAGAATCCGCCCCGAATGCCAGCCCGGTCACCCCTTGCACCTGCTGGCCCGCGTCGTTTTCCCCAACGCCCCCCAGCACCAGGTGCGATATTACGCCATCGAATTCCCCGTCTGGTACCGGAGGGGAGAGGAACCGAAAGGGAAGTAGCGGCGCGTCGGAGTGGCGTGGAAGATCGGAGTTGCCGAGCCCGGCCGCGGTCGCCTTGCGCCAATCGTATCCCAGCCGCCCAGCCGGGCGCTCCCCTCAAGATTACAAAACTGCGCGATAATACTCGAAGAGGATACCCACTGTGCGCGTCGATCTGGACGTCCCTGAAGAGATCGTGCAGCAGTTCGCCGCCGAGTCAGGCGGTGTCGCTAGAGCGGCGGCCGAGGCACTCGCCGCCGAGGGTGTACGTTCCGGCAGGTTGACCGTCTATCAAGCCCGACAGATGCTGGGGATTCGATCTCGTTATGAGATGGATGGATTTCTCAAA
>JBEKZL010000189.1:0-16093 GCA_049509915.1 Bryobacteraceae bacterium
CCCCTGCCGCTCGGTGCCAACGTGCTGCTGCGCAGCCTCGGACCCGAGATTCAGAGCGAATGCTGCCGCTTGATGCGCGAGAGCATTCAGTACGCGCTCGATAATCATGACGAAGCGCTGTCCTACGCGCTCCAGTTCGCCCGCGAGCTCGAAACCCGCCAGGCCGAGAAATTCGTCGGCATGTACGTCAACCACTACACCCTGGATGCGGGAGAAGTGGTGCCCCGCGCCGTTCAGAAACTGCTCGACCTCGGTTACGAAGCCGGCGTGGTCCCGCACAGAATCACCGTCGAGTTTGTTCGCTAAGCCTGGTGCCGTTCCGCTAAATCGTGGCCCGCCCCCCTGGCGCGGGAGCCGGGAAAAAGGTAAATTCGACCTGCCCACGAACCCGGATAAACGCGAATCAATCGTTTGGGTTCTTCAACGGCTGTTCATCGGCGGCTATGTTTCTTCTTCTCGCCGGATCGGTTGAGCGCCCGGATGGACGGAAGGCCGCCCAGTCGAGTTACAGTAGAGAGATGGTGCGTCTTCGAATCGTGGTTCCGCTTCTGGCGTTGGCGGCGGCTCTGGCGGCACAACAAGCCGCGCGTCCCAAGGACGTTCGCGAGGCTGCCAAGGCCGGTCCGAACGCCGTCCCCCGCCTGGCTCAATATCTTACCGATCCCTCCGTAGACGTGCGCGCCGAGGCGGTCAAACAGATCATCGAAATTGGGCCGCCGCGCAGCCTGGATCCGCTGGTGGTGGCTACCCGCGACGCCGACGCTCAGATTCAGATCCTGGCCACCGATGGACTGGTCAACTTTTACCTGCCGGGATACTTTAAGAGCGGCGTGGGCGCGTCGTTGCGCCGCGTGGGCACGGACCTCAAGGGCAGATTTACCGATACCAACGACCAGGTGATCGACCGTTATATTACGGTTCGGCCTGAAGTGGTGACGGCCCTGGTGGCGGTACTGAACCATGGAGCCACTCGCGACTTCCAAGGACAGCACCCTGATCTACGAAACGGTCGTGGCCCTCGAGAAGATTCGCGTCGAGGCTGCCGCGCCGCACCTGGAATTCCTTATGAACGACCTGGATCCCAAGGTCCAGGCCGCAGCCATCGAAGCGGTCGGGCTGCTACGCGATCTGAACGCGCGCCCCGGCCTGATCGACGTGCTGAACCGCGGCGGCAACATCCGCGTCAAGCGCACCGCGCTCACCTCCCTGGCGATGCTGCCGGCCGAAACCAATCGCGCCGTCTACCAGCAGTACATTCGTGACAAGGACGACAAGCTGCGGGCCTCCGCCGCCGAAGGCTTCGCCCGCCTCCGCAATCCGGTCGACACCCCCATGCTGGACCAGGCCTGGAAGGACGAGGTGAAGCCGCCGGCTCGTCTGGCGCTCGCCTTCGCCCTCGTCATGCACGGCCAAGTCGCAATGAGCGAGTTCAGCCCGCTCCAATTCCTCGTCACCAACCTGGATTCGGCTTCCTATAGCGGAATCGCTCAGCCATATCTGACGGAATTGGCGCGCGACAACGCCGTCAGGGCGGCGCTATACGGCCCGCTGGGGAGCGGAACCAAGCTGGAAAAAATCGGTTTAGCCCAGGTATTGAGCGCCAGTGGGGATCGGCGCAGCCTGGAGGAACTGAACAAGCTTAAGGATGATCCGAACCCGGAGGTTGCGCAGGCCGCGCTCACGGCCGTACGCAACCTGCAATCCAGGCTTTGAAACCTTACTTGGCCTTCTTCTGCTTTTGCTGGCCGACGCGCACCTTGAAGTGTCCTGCCTTGGCTTCTTGAAAGGCCTTGTGGTCGTGGCGTACCACGGCGTCCGCCAGGTACCCGTCGACGTCCGCTTCCTTGGGCAGCACCGCCATCACGGTGAAGTTATCATTGCAGGTCGGGCAGTAGGGCCGGAACCGTTTCACGTTGGGAATTGCCATAACGTCAACATTATATCAAACCGGTGCCGGCCGCTTGGCACATCCCCAAATCGCCAACTCCACCCTATCGGAACAAGCGGTACCCGCCGATTTGGTATCTTGAAAGGTTGGCTACTCCGGTATGCCTTTCCACATACAGCCCTTACGAGAGTTTCTGGTCCGCCCGGTTCTCCCCGCCTCTCTGGCTCGCATGAGCGAGTTGGCGCATAACATCCTATGGAGTTGGGAACCGATCGTGCGTGCAGTGTTTCGCCGGCTGGACCCGGCCTTGTGGCGCGATTGCGGCTACAACCCGGTCCTGATGCTCGGCAGAGTTTCCCAGGCGACCCTGGGAAAGGCCGCCGCCGATCCACGCTACCTGGCGCTTTACCGTCTGTCGTGCGAGGCCTACGATGCCCGCGCCCACAAAGGAAATCCGGCCGCCGACGGAAAACTGATCGCCTATTTCTCCGCCGAATACGGGCTCACGGAGTGTTTGCCGGTCTACTCGGGAGGCCTGGGAATCCTCTCGGGCGATCACCTCAAGTCCTCGAGCGACCAGGATTATCCGCTGATCGGCCTCGGCCTCCTCTACCAGCAGGGGTATTTCCGGCAGTACCTCAATCCGGACGGCTGGCAGCAGGAGCGCTACCCGATCAACGATTTCTATACCCTCCCGGTGGCCCCGGTGAAGGATGCGGCCGGCAAGGACCTCCGCGTCGGCGTGAAACTGCCCACCGGCGATGTGTACGTTCAGGTTTGGAGAATCGGCGTGGGACGGATCACACTGTTCCTGCTCGATACCAACGTCCCGGAAAACGTCCTGCCGCAGGATCGCGACATCACCGATTCTCTATACGGCGGCGATAACGATACCCGCATTCGTCAGGAGATCGTCTTGGGTATCGGTGGTATCAAGGCGCTGGAGGCGATGGGCTTGCAGCCTACCGTCTTCCATATGAACGAGGGCCACTCCGCATTCCTGGCGCTCGAGCGGATTCGCGTCTACATGAAAGAGAACAGGCTCAGCTTCGAGGAGGCCGTGGAAGCGACTCGCGCGAGCAACGTCTTCACCACCCATACGCCTGTCCCGGCCGGAATCGATCTGTTCGATCCGGGCATGATGTATCATTATTTCTCCGGATATTGCGCGGATATCGGCATCGACTTTCAACAGTTGATGGGCCTCGGACGCCGCAATCCGTTCGACCGAGACGAACGTTTCTCGATGGCCGTGTTGGCCCTCAACACCTCGTCCTATCGGAATGCCGTCAGCCGCCTGCACCGGGACGTATCGCAGGAGATGTTCCACGACCTCTGGCCGCAGTTACCGGTCTGGGAAGTGCCGATTACCTCGGTGACTAATGGCGTGCATCTGCCGAGTTGGCTCAACGGCGATCTGGCCGGCCTCTACGATCAGTACCTGGAACCGGATTGGCGGGAGCGTTTCAACGATCCTTCGATCTGGGAACAGGTCGTGGACATACCGGACGAGGAATTGTTCGAGGCCCACCGCAGGCGCAAACGGCGACTGGTCAATTTCGTGCGCGGGCGGCAGCAGACCTCGGCGCTTCGGCGCAAGGCTTCGGCCGCCGAACTGCGGCACTCCGGCGAGGCGCTCGATCCCAACGCGTTCACCATCGGTTTCGCGCGCCGCTTCGCCACCTACAAGCGGGCTACGCTTCTGTTTCGCGACATGGAACGGCTCAAGAAGATTCTGCTGAACAAGGACATGCCGGTGCAAATCGTCATCGCCGGCAAGGCCCATCCCAAGGACCAGCCCGGCAAGGCCTTGATTCGCGAGATCGTGCAACTGTCCCGCGATCCGGAATTGTGGAAGCACTTGGTCTTTCTCGAAGACTACGATATGAAGGTCGGCCGTGAGCTGGTGCAAGGCGTCGACCTGTGGCTCAATACGCCCCGACGCGGCGAAGAGGCATGCGGAACCAGCGGCATGAAAGCCGCGTGCAACGGCATCATCAACCTGAGCATCCTCGACGGCTGGTTCGACGAAGCCTACGAACACTCCGGCGGTTGGGCCATCGGCGAGCGGGAAATATACGCCGACGATCAGGATGCGCTCCACGCCAGCGCTATTTATTACCTCCTCGAAAACGAGATTGTGCCCATGTATTACGAGCGCCGTGAGCAGACCCCGCGCGAGTGGGTGCGGCGAATGAAGCAGTCGCTTCGCTACATTACGCCTCACTTCGATTGCCGCCGGATGGTGCGCGAGTACATGGCCGAACTGTACGAGCCCGCTCACCGGCAGCATTTGCGGATGCAGGCGGCCGATTACGCTCTGGCCCGCGACAAAGCGGCGTGGAATGCCAAGGTGCGCGCGGTCTGGGAACGGGTTCGTTTTGTGGAGTCCGCCACGGCTTCCCCAGGAGCCACGCTTTTCAGCGGATCCACCGTTGCCGTGCGGGCCGCCATCGACCTGGCGGGGTTGAAGCCGGAAGACGTTCGCGTGGAAGTGGTCCTGGGCCGCGTGGATTCCTCCGGCCATCTGGAAGAAACCGAAGTTCTGTTGCTGCCCTCGCTCGGCCTCCAGGGAACTGTAGCTACTTTTGGCAACGATATCCTGCCCGAGAGAACCGGCCGCCTGGGCTTCGCCTTGCGCGTGAGCCCAAATCATTTCGACGATCCGCTCACCCGGCCCTGCAGCAATCTGCTGAAATGGAGTTCCGTGGGTTAACTTTTTGGCATAGACCGAAGGAAGGGGGATGCAATTGACCCCCATTCCATGGTACATATTGGTTTCGACCGCTTGGCGGGTGCTTTTCCGATAATAACCTCGCGCCTTGGGCGTTCCCGCTGTTCCCTCAGTCACCTCAAGTCCTCGCGACCGGTCCGCGCGTGGAATCGGTGGCCCGTTCGCGCCCGGCGCCGTAAGGTAACATACCGGATGGCTATTCGTACCATCGGTACCGTAGTAAGAACGATTCCTTCACAAACGGAGTTCCTTCTCCATGGATAGCGACCGCAAGTACAGACAGCCGGGGTACATGGACTCAGACCGCGATTCCCGCGGCCCTCGAGACGACCGCCCCAAACCACCGGGTCCTCGCCCGCCCATCGATATCACCGGTCCCAGGCTGCCCCGCCTGGTGCAGCATGTGGCAGCTTCGCGCTGTTACAACTGCTCGGTCGCCCTGCCTCCGGACATTAGCTTCAGCGGCAATTGTCCCAAGTGCAACGCCGAACTCCACTGTTGCAAACAATGCACCCACTTCGAGCCCGCCACTCGTTTCCAATGCCTCAAACCGATTCCCGTGCGGATTCCAGTAAAGGACAAGGCCAACGACTGCGGTCTGTTCCTGCCTAGAGTGACGGTGGCGCGCGAGGGCACCTCGAACGGCGCCGGACCGCAGGTCTCGAACCCTGGCCCTCCGGTACCGCGCAATCCCGAAGACGCCCGCAGCGCTTTCGATAAACTGTTCAAAAAGACTTGAACCGCCGGCGCGACCCCTCGACAGTCATGCCCGGCGCCACTTGGTTTTCCCAGCATCGCGCACGGGCAGAAACGGTAGGGTGGCACCGGACCCGCTCTTCTCTCGAAGATTCGAATGCTCCCCACCCCCGACGAGCCAGGCCAGGGAACCGGCTGCGGACCAGGGGATCCGCCCTACCGCTTCTTTAGGCAGAATTCTGTCATTTGCAAGAGCTGAGTGGCATTCGACCTGTGGTTTTTCTTGGCGGTCTGACCCATCTGTATGGGTGAATTTGCCCAATTCACCCATATGTTCAATCGGTAACCGTTGTAAACAACAACTAATCCCCTCGAAAACACGCTGATTTAGATAATCAGACCTTTTGGTCATATTATTGCTCAGCTCACTCCGCGAATCCGAACCGCACAGGTTCAAATACCTGCCATGAAAGGGGTAAAGTGCGCCGCTTTCTCCGTGATTCCGCTCATCTTTTGCGGCCGGCCCTGGTACTGCTCGCCGCCCTGGCAGCCTTCCTTGTCATCCGCAGCGCCATCGTCCCCAAGGCTTTTGGGCAATATGGTCACTACCGCCCGGGTGCGCTCGACCTGGTCCGCCAGCACCCCGTAGCCTTCGCCGGGCAGGACACCTGTGTGCTTTGTCACGACGACGAAGCCAAGACCAGGGCCAACGGCAGACATGCCCATGTAGCGTGCGAAGCGTGCCACGGTCCGCTGGCGCAACACGCCGCCGACCCCGTCGCGCACCCTCCGAAGCTGCCCGAGGTCGCTAACCTGTGCCGCCGTTGCCATGAAAGGGACGCGGCCAAGGCGAAGAACTTTCCCCAGGTGGCGACCGCCGAACACTCCGGCGGCATGGCCTGCAACAACTGCCACCAACCCCACAATCCCCACCTCTGAGATACGGAGACGAGCATGGATATCAGCCGGCGCGACTTATTCAAGTTTGGGGGCAAGCTGCTGGTTCTGGCCTCGGCCGGTGCCACGCTCGAGCAGTTAACCGGCGCCGCGCCGCCCAGCGAAGCTTATCGCATGGCCGACCACTGGTGGGGCATGATCGTCGACATCGACTTGTGCATCGGCTGCGGCAACTGTGTACGCGCCTGTTCCAAGGAGAACAACGTGCCACAGGGGTATTTCCGCACCTGGGTGGAACGCTACCAGATCGAGGAAGGCAGCCAGCCTCACGTGGAATCGCCCAACGGCGCGATGGACGGCTTCCCGCCATCGACCCGCACCGACCTGAAGAGCTTTTACGTCCCTAAACTGTGCAACCAGTGCGCCGATTCCCCCTGCGTGCAGGTCTGCCCGGTCGGCGCCACCTTCGTCAGCCCGGATGGCGTGGTGCTGGTCGACGAATCCTACTGCCTGGGCTGCCGCTACTGCGTGCAGGCCTGTCCCTATGGCTGCCGGTACCTGCACCCGGAGAAGCAGACCATCGACAAGTGTACGCTCTGCTACCACCGCATCACCCAGGGCCTGACCACGGCCTGCTGCGAAAACTGTCCCACCGGCGCCCGTCTGCTGGTGGATTTCAAGAACCCCAAAGACCCTGTCCACGAAATCCTGCGCACCAGCAAAGTCCAGGTTTTGAAACCCTACATGGCCACCCGAGCCAAGGTCTACTACAAGAACCTGGATGGCGATGTGCGCTGATAGGAGCGATCGATGATACCCGGCGTTGACGGTTTCATATACCCGAACGAGGTGGAGTTGCAATGGAGCGTGCTGATCGTGCTCTACCCCTACATCACGGGCCTGGTTGCCGGCGCGTTCATCCTGGCGTCGCTCGAAAGGGTTTTCAAGGTCGATGCGGTGCGGCCCACCTACCGCATGGCCTTGCTCACGGCCCTGGCCTTCCTGCTGGTGGCGCCCTTGCCCCTGCAACTCCATCTGGGGCACCCCGAGCGTTCCTTTGAAATGTACCTGACGCCGCATCGCTCCTCGGCCATGGCCATGTTCGGCTTCGTCTATCTCTGGTACCTCACGGTGGTGTTGTTAGTGGAGATCTGGCTGGAATATCGCGCCGAAATTGTAGCCCTGGCGCAATCCACCACGGGGCCGAAGCGCTGGATCTACCGCACCCTCACTCTCGGCTCGAATAACGTCAGCCCGGAGGCGCGCGGCATCGACGATAAGGTGGGCTATGCCGTCACCGTCATCGGCATCCCGTCGGCATTTCTGCTGCATGGATACGTGGGCTTCATATTCGGCTCCGTGAAAGCCAACCCGTGGTGGTCCACCCCCTTGATGCCGGTGGTGTTTCTGTTCTCGGCGATGGTCTCGGGAATCGCCGCCGTGATGGTGCTGTACGTGGTTTCCATGAAACTGCGCAAGACCCCCATCGACATGCGCTGTCTCGACACCATCGCGCGCTACCTGTTTTACACTTTCGTCATCGATTTCAGCCTGGAAATGCTGGACCTGGTGCACCGCACCTACGAGTCCGACGAGTCCTTCCGCAGCCTGGATTTCATGGTTCATACGCGCCTGTGGGGCTCGCACGTGATTCTGCAGATCTTTCTGGGTACCCTGCTGCCGCTGGTTCTGCTCGCCGCCAATCAATTGTGGACGTTCTCCGAGGCCAGGCGAAAAGCCATGTACATGATGGCCGGCGGCATGGCTCTGATCGGCATCTTCGCCATGCGCTGGAACGTGGTGATCGGCGGCCAACTGTTTTCCAAGAGTTTTCTCGGTTACACATCCTACAAACTGCAACTGGGGGAGCGGGAAGGACTGCTGTCGGCGAGCCTGCTGATGCTCCTTCCGTTTGCGATCTTGTTTATTCTGGTGAAGCTCTTGCCGCCCTGGCAGGAGGGAGAGGCCCACAAAGCCTGAGGAGGTTGCCATGCCGCAACCGGAGTGGGAGGCGCTCGAACGCGAGATCCGCGAACTGACCCTGCGCGTGGCGT
Source organism: Bryobacteraceae bacterium (assembly GCA_049509915.1). Lineage (GTDB taxonomy): Bacteria > Acidobacteriota > Terriglobia > Bryobacterales > Bryobacteraceae > JBEKYD01. The sequence continues at coordinate 8,270 of JBEKZL010000189.1, forward strand.
CGATCGAGCGGCACGTCGGCTTGTGCGCCCCCGCGGCGCCGCCGGAGATGCTGGAGGAGATACCCCCGGGCCATCCGCTGGCGGGCGTGCCAGGCATGTCGGGCGTCCTTCCGGTGGTGGGACGGGCGCTGCTGGGTCTTGCAGTCGCGTTCCTGCTGCGCGCCCTCACCGAGTCCGGAACTCTGCCCACCGGGGCCGGAATCGCCGCCGGAATTGCTTACGCCATGCTCTGGCTCGGCTGGGCGGCTCGAAACACGGCTGCCGAACCCCTTAAAACCGCTCTCCACTCCCTGACCGCCGTGCTGGTGCTCTCTCCTCTGCTCTGGGAGGCCACCGTGCGTTTCCACGCCATCGGCGACTGGACCACCGCGGCCGTCCTGCTGGTCTTCGCCGTTTTCGGCATGGCGATCTCCTGGCGCAGGAGCCTGCTCGTCGTCTCCACCTTCGCCACCCTTGCCGCCCTGGGAACCGCCGCCGCCCTGCTGGTCGCCACTCGCGACGTGCTGCCATTCACCTTCCTGTTCCTCGCCGTGGCCGCCGCCATCGAAGCTTCCGCCTGTCTGGAGCACTGGTTGAGCGAGCGCTGGCTGGGCGCGGCCGCCGCCGACCTGGCGGTTCTGCTGGCCACCTGGCTGGTAACGAATGAACGCGGACTGCCCGAAGGCTACGCCCCCATTCCCCCTGCGTGGCTGCTCGCCGCGCAAGTGGCGCTGCTGACCATTTACCTCGCCAGCACCATCGTCCGCACGCTGTTTCGCGGCTTCTCCTTCACGGCCTTTGAGACGGCTCAAGTGGCCGTGGCGTTTGCCGTCAGCCTCAGCGGCGGTCTGCCAATGGCGCCGATGATGGCCGCGGTCATGCTGGTCTGCGCCGCCGCCTGTTACCTGCTGTCTTTCGTGCGGCTCGAGCGGCAAGGCGCTTCCAGCCGCAACTTCTACACCTATTCCACCTTCGGCATCCTGCTGGCTCTGGCGGGCGCCCGAATCCTGCTTTCGAGTGCGGCTTCGGCTTGGGTCTGGTACATTCTCGCGATCGCCTGTGTCTGGGCCGGCGGCGCCTTTGGCCGCATGACGCTGCGGGTGCATGGAGTCATTTACCTGTCGCTGGCGCTGACCGCTTCGGGCGCGGTTCAGGAGGCGGCCAGCCAGCTATTGGGCTCCGCCTTGTGGCCAGGTCAACGGCAGGCGGCTTTGTGGACCGGCCTGGCGGCAGCCGCCGTCGCCTGTCTCCTGGCGGCGCATTACAGCACGGCCGAGCGCCCTTCGTGGAATACGCGCGTCTTTCGCCTGGCGGTTTCCGCCGGCTTTCTCTGGCTGGCGGCCGGAGTCGCGGCGGGTATTCTGACGGGCGCCTATCACGCCGTGTTCGGCGCCGGCGCCAGTCATGCCTATTGCGCCACCTTGCGCACCGGTGTCCTGGCCGGTCTCTCCCTTCTGCTCGCCTGGGCCGGCCCGCGCTGGAATCGGCTGGAATTATCGCGCCTGGTCTACCCCGCCATGTTTCTCGGCGGCTGCCGCCTGGTGCTTCAGGACGTCAACCAGGGCCATACCGGAGCGCTCTTCTTTTCTCTGCTGCTTTACGGCGCCGTGCTCACCGCCCTGCCGCGGCTGAAAAGAAGCGTGGGCTAAATGCAACGCTCTTCACGTAACTCCAGCATTGGGGCTAAATGGGCCCTGGCGCGACCAATTGACACTCCGCCGCGGGACCGTTAGATTCTCGTTATGTCCGATGACTGATAACTGAATACTGCCAACTCTCAGTACAGCATCCCGCCTTTCGTCAACGCCGGCTGGCGGATCTCGATGCAGCCTTTCCCCGTGGGCAGCATTTTGCCCGGGTTCATGCGGTTGTCGGGATCGAAAAGCAGCTTGAGCCGCGCCATCGTGGCAAGCGTTTCGCTCGAAAACAGGCGCCCCATCAGCTCTTTCTTCTCCAAGCCGACGCCGTGCTCTCCGGTGATGGTGCCGCCCACCGCGATGCAATGCGACAGAATCTCCGCGCCGGCCGAGCGCGCTTTTTCCAGGTCGCCGGGCCGGCGCCCGTCGAACAGGATGATGGGATGCAGGTTGCCGTCGCCGGCATGGAAGATATTCGAGATAGTGAGCCCGTAGCGCGCGGCCACTTCGTTAATGACGTGCAGCGTGGAGGGGATCTGGGTGCGCGGCACCACCCCGTCTTGTACATAGTATGTAGGGCTGACGCGGCCCACTGCTCCGAAGGCGTTCTTGCGTCCCTTCCACAGCAGCTCGCGTTCTTCCGCGCTCCGCGCCACGCGCACTTCCCGCGCCCCGGAGCTGCCGCAAACCTCGCGGATCTGTTCCACCTGCTCGACCACGGCTTCCCGGATGCCTTCAATCTCGATCAGCAACACCGCTGCGGCATCCATCGGATAGCCGGCATGGGTGGCTTCTTCCACCATGCGCAGCATCACCCCGTCGAGCATCTCCACCGCCACCGGAGTAATGCCGAGCGCCGTGATTTCGGTCACCGTCCTTCCGGCGTCCTCATTGTTGTCGTAAATGGCGAGCAGCGTCTTCACCACTTCCGGCTTGCGTATCAGGCGGACGACGACTTTGGTCACCAGCACCATCGTCCCCTCCGAGCCAGTCAACAGGCCGGTCAGATCAAAGCCAGGCAAGTCCAGTTCCTTGCCGCCGGTCTCGACCACCGTCCCATCCGCCAGCACCAACTCCAGCCCGAGTACATGGTTGGTGGTGACGCCGTAGGCCAGTGTGTGCGGCCCGCCGGCGTTCTCCGCTACGTTACCGCCGATCGTACACGCGCGTTGGCTCGACGGGTCGGGTGCATAGAAATAGCCGCGGCCTTCCACCGCCAAGGTGACATCCAGGTTCACGACCCCGGGCTGGATCGTGGCGCGTTCATTCTCGAGGTCGATTTCGAGAATCCGGTTCATACGCGCAAAGGCAACCACGATGCCGCCCTCCGCGGGAATCGCCCCGCCCGAAAGCCCCGTGCCCGCGCCGCGTCCTACCACCGGCATGCGATACTGATTGGCGATCTTAACGATCCCGGAAACTTCCGCCGTCGAGCGCGGGAATACAACCACGTCCGGCCGGTGCTTATCCACCCCGCCGTCATATTCATATAGCGACAAGTCCTCGGGACGGTCGAGAAACCCCTGCCGCCCCACCAGTTCCAGGATGCGCCGCCGCGGTTCTGCACCGAGCATATTCCCCTATGTTGGCACAGGGCGGGGGATGCGTGTGGCTCCGGCCGTGGGTAAACGGGCATCCGAGCCGCGACCGGGAGGGAGCGGTCTTCGCCGACCCCCTCGCGCGCCCCCGGATACAAACGCCTCCGGATCTGGTGTGCGGAAACCGCAGGCCCGGGTCCTAGCACGAAGCGATTTGGCCGCAGCCACTGGCCAAAGAGTGTGCCAGAATACGGACTGAACATGTCTGCGCTCGCGCTCATCGTGGCGATGTTTTTGCAGTCGTCAGCTCCCCCGCCTCAACCGTCCTTTGATATCGACCCTACGGAAATCAGCATCGGGGGGAGCGCTCAGCTCCGGTGGAGTTGCCCGGGGGCAAAGCGCGGGTACCTCTCCAGCGTTGGACTGGTGGATGCCCCGCGCGGCGGAACTATCACCGTGACGCCAACGGAGACCACAGACTACGTCATCATCTTCGAGACGGCTGGCGAGCCGATAATGATGTCGAGACGCGTCGCCGTGCGGGGGAGTAAAAGGCGAAGGGGGCGACTGGCCTGATCCCTTCAGCGCTTTTGTTGCCCCAATCCGGGAAGTGACCACCACGCCCCAGGTCGATCTTGCTGCGAGGGTCTAGTCGATCCTGCAAGGGAGATTTGTTGTGCGACAGTTCAAGTCGGAAGTTAACAAGCTCGTCTTTTACACCGCCTTTGCCGAACGCCTGAACCTCGGCAGCGCAGACGAGCTGCGCAGGCTGAGACGCCGGATCGCTTTTTCGCGTGGAGCTTTCCAGGCCAGCCACGGGCCGCAAGGCTGAGGTCGAGGTTAGCGCAGCAATTCAGCGCCAGGTGGCCATCGAAAGACGGCGGTGGTCCGACGACAATCCACCGTCTACGACGATTTATCAGAGCGAAATCCAAAACCTTATGCGGGAGATCCTCGCGAAATGACGGGTCAGGACGACAGGCCGCGGAACGCTTCCATTAAACGGAGCTGGATCTTAACGATCTGGACGTTCGGATTCCTAGCAGACGTCGTGATCGTGCCATGCGCAAGGCTCTACTTTTATCGCGCTTCAGACGTTGCACCCGAGAACTTCCGCGAACCGATCATGAAGGTGTTCGAAGACGTGCTGGCGTCGTACGGGGTCTACGTGACGACCATCCTGACCTTCCTTTTCGGCAAGAGAACAGGCGTGGAGAGCCGGCCCAGGTTCCTCGGCTGGCTGGCCATTGCGGTCACATTTGTCTGGGTCGCGGTATTTACGATTCTGCTCGTCGGATGCGTGTTCTTCAGATGGTTCGATGTCGACGATCATGCGGAGGTACTTGAACAATGGGCAAAGGCCACAGCGTTGATCGTGACGCCATTGATAGCGTATTACTTCAGCCTAGATCGAGAGCAGCAACCCTGATCGGCTACTTGCTTCTGGCGACGATCCTGCTCGGCGGCAGTGCGCCTCTTGCCGCCGAGGTCCGCCGAGCAATCTCGATCGGCATCAGCGAATATCCGAGTTATCCGAAGGAGGAATGGTTGCAATTCGCCGACCTGGATGCGGCGGCGTTTGCGGAAGCCTTGGTCTGGGACCACGCCGTCAATGTCCCCGTCAAAGCGCTGTACGCCAAGGAGGCGACCAGGGAGAAAATCTGGGACGCGGTGTACGAGCTCGAGAAGGGCCCCCGACCCGACACCCTGTTCTTGTTTTTCTCGGGGCACGGCGAACTCACCGCTGGGCAAAAGTTCTACCTAATGCCGTTTGACGGCGACAACGAGCACCCGGAAGTGAGCGCCATCGAGTTTAAGGCAGTGCTCGATTACCTGGATGAGAAGATCGGCGCCAAGAATCTTGTGATCTTTCTTGATACCTGCCACAGCGCCGCGGCGATCCGAGGAAAAGGAAGCGAGCCCGAGGACGCCACGGTGGGGAGCTGGGACAAACTGATCTCGCAGGCCAATGCGCACTTCTCAGGGTCGATAAATCTTTTCGCCAGCGCGGGCGCCGGCGAGCTCTCTTTGGAGGACGCCGAGAACAAGCGTGGCCTATTTACGCACTACCTAATTAAGGGCCTGGACGGGGACGCCGACGGCATTAACGGCGTCAAGGACGGCCAAGTCACGGCTGCGGAACTGAAGGCCTACCTGGATCGCGACGTGCCGCCCCGGTCCCTCCAAATCGGCAAGCGCCCGCAGACCCCATTCGTCAATTCCGACTATAACGGCGAACTTGTTCTGGCTATCCCGCAGCCTTGGCCCCTTCGCCTCGGCCCGCGGGTCCAACTGCGCGGTACATTTCGCTGACGCAGGTTCAGATTCTCCGAAAGACTGAACCGGAGCTTGCCCTCATGCTCGAGGTTGGCGCCGTGAAATCCCGCCTGGCAGAGGACGGCGTTAGGGAGGACCTCCGTTCCCTTGTTCTCGAACGCCCAATACGCAAGGCGGCGTCCATAAAGCTGCCGCCGAATCTCGATGCGACGACAGCGTGGGTGATATCGAGCGACGGATCTTTCCTTTTCGCATGCGGAGATCCCTGGCGCCTATTCGAGTTTGACTTGAGCACGGGTCGGCCCACTCGCACATTGGACCTTCCCCGCCCGTCCCCGGCGCTGGGTCGGCGAGTCGGGCTTGATTCGTGCGATATCAGCGTCTCCCAAGATAACCGGTTCGCCGCGGTTTCAATCCTTAGCGACCACGGGGAGCGCCGCATGGCGCTGCTCGCCTTGGGCGAGGAGCGAGCCCCGGCTTTCTCCGTCGAGGACTACGAGTTCGGGGTCTTCTTTGGCGATTGTCTTGTTCTTGCGCGTAAGCCAGACTCTTTAAGGGTGATGAGGGTCGGTGCGTGGGCCGACATTCCGGTTATCGGGGCGGGCCACTTCAACTTGGGGTCCATCGCGTCCGAGCCGGATGGAAGCGTCTTTGTAATGTCAGCCGGCGGCATTTCGACATTTCGGTACGACGCACAGAAACAAAGAGTCTCAATGTCCTTAGGGTCGTCCGAAAACGGGACGTCTTGGGTTGATTGGGTGCCCACCAGGGATCGTCTCTTCGCCTACTACCCTTTGAACTGTTTCGGGCACCCTTGCCTCTTCTTCCTTCCAGCACGGCCGTCTCCCCGCCCCAGTGGGGTTACATGTTCCAGGTCAGGAACGAACCCGAAGCGATCAGGTTTGGCGGCGCGGATCCGTCACGGGCCTCAGACCCGATAGCTCTGGGCGAGAACGTGTTGACGGGAAGATTACTTGCCAGCGGAAAAGCGGTGGTCGTCGGGCGACGGGGCAGTGTGTTCCGCCTGGACAGCCTGCGATACGGGGACTGCTGCACACTTCCTGTCGATCCCGGCTGGCGCCCAAGCCACTTTGCAGTCGGCACGGATGGGGCGACGGCTGTTCTCGTGGATGAAGGCCAGCAAGAGATAGATCTGGAGGTTTTCCGGGGCGACAGGCTCATCCAGTCTGCTCCGATGGCAGACCTGACGGCGCCGCTCCGGATTGTGTGGTCCGGGTCGAACCGGAGCGTTGCGGTGGCCGGCGAATCGAAGACTCGGGTGGTAAGCCTCCCCGCTTCTGGGTCCCAAGGGGCCTCAGTGAAAAACTTCGACTGTGGCGCCCCAGTGGCACTAAACTCCGCTGGATCAAGGATGGCCTGCGTCGCGCCCGACAGCGGCAAGGTCCAGTACCGTAATGTTCTCACCGGCAGCGTCGAGCGCGAGTTCGATGGACATGCCGGGCCGGTCCAGGAGCTTTTCGTTGATGGCGAGGACACGCTGACAGCGGCCGGCACGTATATGGGACGAAATCAAACCCTCGTGACGGTCTGGAAGTTGTCGAATGGGGCTGTGGTTTCCCAGAGGTTCTGCCGTATTGACGGGTCCGAGAAGAGGCAATTGGATTTCTGCGACGGGGATCGTACTTCGCCCAGTTGGATAGCCGGGAGCGGGTGGTCACCGGTGACGCGTTCACCTGCGAGACGAAGAGCGGCGTCCCGGCAATGCCGCTCGGCGCAGACCGAATTCGAACAGCCGCGCTCGCCGATACTGTGCTGATTCAGCAAACGAATCCCCCAGGGGGCCAGCCTCCGGATCTGTCGTTCTCTGTTTTCAATCCATCCGCGTTTGGTACGCTTAGCCGGTGGGCGCTCGACCTCCGGATCGAAGAGGTGGAAATCTCGCCGGACGGTAAGGACGTCGTTGCACGCCAGGGAGGGCGTCTGCTCCGTATCCCGATCACCGAGGAGGGCGAGATAGAGGTGGCTCAGCGCGGAATCACGCGCGAGTTCATCAAAGGCGAATGCGAGCAGTTCTTCCCCGGCGTCCCTTGTCCGAAGGTGATGCCCGCTGTTCGTCAACGATAGCGAAAAGGTTCGAGCCCGGCGCCACTGGTCCTGGAAGAGGCCGACCTAGCGGCCCGCCCCATAAGAATGCCTCCGTTCCATTAGGATGCAGTTCTCCGCTATCGTGTTAGTCTGTTCCGTCCTTTTTCGCATGCGTCAAAAGGGCCTCACCAGCGTTCTTAGCAGCGCGCTTAGCCCGTTCCACAAAATCTGAACCCCGATGCACACCAGGATGAACGACGACAGGCGGATGATGACGTTCATGGCCGAATCGCCGAGGGTGCGCCCGATCCGTTCGGCGAACCGGTAACTCAGGTAGATGGATGCCG
>JBEKZL010000019.1:0-77006 GCA_049509915.1 Bryobacteraceae bacterium
CGAAAGGCGATACGGATGTAATCCCGCAACGACAGGCCGGTGCAGCGGACCATGGCGCCATCCACATGGATGCCGAAGTTGATCTGTCCGGGAGCCGGCGGCGGAGCCGGTTTGATCGAGGCTACCTCAAACTCCAGGCGGGGGGATGCGGGCCCAGGCGCCGCGCTTTGCCCAAATGCCGCCACTGCGACAAGACCCAAGCCAAGCACTTTCCAAACGAAGCTCATATGTCGGTATACGTCCCGGCTCTGCATTAAGATCCGTTAAAATTGGCGCCGCAGGGAGCGAAAGCGCTTGCAATTATCTTCTATTTCTGACAGAAATAGAGATGTGAGAAGTGATCGACGCTGCAAGTTTGCATCCGGCGAGAAGGTGGAAGCCTACTTGGCCGGCAAACTTTCAGAGGCGGAAACAAACAACTTTGAGGATCACTATATTCTCTGCGCGGAATGCACCGACCTGCTGGAATCGACCGATCTTTTCATCCGTTCGGTGCGTGCGGCCGGCGAGATCCTCGAAGGCTCCGCGCCCTGCCGCCCGCGGCCCCAACGCGCCGATGGCGCCTCGAGATCGCCCGGGAGCGCCCGGCTAGGAATGCGCTCCACCAAGTGAAGCTATCAGCGCCGGGTGGGGAAACGCGGACCGCGGGCCGCCTCTCCCGAAGCGCAACGGCCTAATTGCGGCCACGCGCCATGATTTTCGCCCGAAAAGTTAGCATTAACCGGTTGCCTCGGTCGCTGCGTGTTCCGTCTCAAGTCAAGCACTTCGTAAGAGTCTCGCCAGCGAGCGTGGCGTGGCCCGCGCCGCCACCTTGGTACTCTTAGGTTCATTACCTAAGTCCTAAGGCTCCGGCGGAAGCCGTATCTCGGATACTGATTATCCAGTTTGCCGGCGCCCCTAGGGAAATAGCTAAATCGTTTTGCGCTCACGTGCAGTGCGTCACAATTACCGCGATTATTGCAGCGGTTTCTGTTGACTTAGTTTGTCCCTAACTCTTAAAATCGCTACCAAGCTTCGATGTTTGATTCCGCACCGGAGGGTGGTACCTGTTACCCCAGTGGTACGCCGCATTCTTGTTGGCCGTAAACGGCCGATGCTATTCTCAAGTCGAAATTGACAGGAAGACCAAGAGATGAACTCTTTTGCCACGGCGGGAAGCGCGGCCAGCATGGTGATCGGCTCCGATCTGCGCGTGGAGAAATCGAGCTTAGGCTGGCGTCAACTGGGTCTTAGCGCGGCCGGCCGCCTGAAAGGGAAGCGCATCGATGAGTTATTTCCCGCGGCCGATATTCGAGCCAAGGCGCTCGACGTGTTGGCTTCCGGACAGCCGCTCGAAAACGTGCTACTTGTAGTGGCGGAGACAGACGGAACCCGCTACCTGACCGCGTCTCTGACGCCGGCGGCGGCGGATGGACCGAAGCCAAGGAAGATATTGCTACGGGCGTGCGAGTTAGCCGGTGAGTTGTTGGTGGATGAAGATTCCGGAGAGATTCTGGAAATCAACGACGCCGCCGCGGAGGTTTTGGGGGGCACACGAGAACAATGGATAGGGCGCGCGGTTTGGGAATCGGGGATTCTGAACGACGCCGGAAATCGGCGTGTCAATCTGGCGGCATTAGCGCGGAAGCGTGCAATGCATTTGGGACGGTTTTGGCTGTCTGCGGCGCGGGGGCAACAGGTCGAGATCGAAGGGGCTCTGGTGTCGGCCGAGGGGTAAGTGCACTTAGTGTAAGGAACTGCTGAGAAGCTGCCTCAGGGCGGCGATTCACTCCCGACAAGTCAGTGATCGAACGAAGGGTCGTGAGGGGCCCGTATGGCGGAAGCCTGCCCATGAAGAGAACTAAGATAATCCGGATCGAATGGTTGTTGGCCGCGGCCTGGGCGGCAGCGCTGGCGGCACAAGCGCCGCAGCCCGGTAATCCCCCGACGGGTTACATACTGGGACCGAACGATCAGATAGTGGTTCACGCGCTGTTGGTGCCGGAGATTCCCGAAAAACCCATTCGGATCGAGTCCGACGGCTCGTTGAATCTTCCCTTGGTGGGCCGCGTGGACGCCGGCGGTCTGACGGCGCGTCAACTGGAGACGGCCATTGCCGCGCGCCTCGGCGTTTTTGTCGAGCACCCGCAGGTTTCCATCGACGTCGCCGAGCAAGGCAGCCAGCCGGTTTCCGTTCTAGGAGCGGTGAAGAATCCCGGCGTGCATCAACTGCGCGGGCCCAAGTCGCTGGTGGAAGTGCTCTCTATCGCCGGTGGCGTGGAGCAGGACGCGGGGTACATCGTGCGCATCGAACGCCACACGGACCGGGGGGCGCTGCCGCTGGCGGGCGCGACCGTGGATCCAACCGGCCAGTTCAGCGTGGCGGAAGTGAACCTGGAAGACGTTATGGGTGGCAAACACGCGGCTGGCGCGCTGGTGGTGAAACCGGACGACGTGATCACGGTGCCCCGGGCGCGCCTGGTCTACGTGATTGGCGAAGTGAAGAGATCGGGCGGATTTCCGATGCACGAAAAGCGGAATATTTCCGTGTTGCAGGCGCTCTCACTGGCCGAAGGGCTGACCCGCACGGCAGGCATGAGCGGCGCGCGCGTGTTGCGGAACAACCCCGATACCGGCGAGCGCGAAGAAATTCCCATCAACCTCAAGAGCATTTTCGACGGCAAGAGCCCGGACCTGGCTCTGCTGCCCGAGGACATTCTGTTCGTGCCCAACAGCATGGCCAAAAGCAGCGCCCTGCGCGCGGTAGAAGCGGCCATCCAGATGGGCACCGGCGTGGTGATCTGGAAATGAGCCGCGAACTTACTCCCCTTCCCGGCAACGCCGCGCGCGGGCTTGACGCGCCGCAGGCGCGCATCCCGGTGGTGAACGCGACCGCGGAAAGCGCGGCGGCCACCGACGTTTTTCTGACTTTCGGCGAAGTGTTCGGCGCGCTTTGGGCGGCGAAAGGGCGGGTAACCATACTGGCAGCCGCGGGAGCGGCCGTGGCCCTCGCGGTGGCTTTCTCCCAGCCGCCGGTGTACCAGGCCAAGGCCTTGATCGAAGTCCAGGGCATCAACGAGAACTTCCTCAATCACCGCGACATCGACCCCACCGTGGAAGCGGGTTCGATCGAGATCGAATCCTACCTGCAAACGCAAATCAAAATCATCGAGACTGACAGCCTGCTGGGTAGCGTGGCCGACCGTTTGCACCTGGAACGGTCGCCGGAATTCCAGCCGCGGCCAGGGATGTCCGGACGCATCCTTGCCGCTTTCCGCCCAAGGCCGGCCGCGGAGCCGGCCAATGTGCGCCCGGCGGTGATCGCCGCTATGGAGAAAGCCCTCACGGTCCGGCTGAGCGGCGAGACACACATCATCGAAGTAGCTTTTGAATCTTACAGCCCGCGGACGGCGGCGGCGGTGGCCAACGCCATCGCCGAGGAATACATCGCCCGCAATCTGGACAAACGTTTGAGCGCCACCGAGCACACCGCCGCGTGGTTATCCGGGCAGCTCACCGAACTCAAGGGCAACCTGGACCAAGCCGAAGCCGGCCTGGAACGCTACGTCATGTCGCACGACCTGCTCTACACCGGCGACGAACAGAAGGACAGCGTCGCCGAGGCCCGCCTGCGGCAGCTGCAGAGCTCCTTCACCACCGCCCAGGAAGCCCGCTTCACCGAGCAATCGCACTACGAACTGGTGGCCGCGACGCCGGTGGACAAGCTTTCCGACGCGGTCGACAGCGAGACCATGCGGGCCTATCAGGCCAAGCTCACCGAACTGCGCGAAAAATACGCCGAGGCGCGCGCCGTCTACACTCCCGAGCACTACAAAGTGAAGCAGATTCAAGGGCAGATGAACGAGGTCTCGAACGCCATCGAGCGCGAACGGCAGGCGCTGCTGAACCGGCTGAAGGGCCAGTACACGGCGTCGGTGCGCCGCGAAAAACTGATCCAGTCGGACCTGGATTCGCAAGCCGGCGTAGTGCGGGCGCAATCGGCCGGAGCGGTGGAATACAACACTCTGAAGCGCTCGGTCGAAACCTATCGCAAGCTGTATGATTCCACTCTGGAACGAGTGAAGGAAACCGAGCTGGCCGCGGCTATCCGCGCCAACAATGTGCAGATGGCCGAAAGCGCGAACCTGCCCATGGCTCCGGTGCGCCCCTCCAAGCCGATGTATGGGGCGGTGGGAATGTTTGCTGGGCTGGTAGCCGGGCTGGTGATGGCCATGGGCCGGGACCGGCGGCAACGCCAGTTGCGTGTACCGGGAGAAATTGCCGCGCGGCTGGGGTTGCACGAACTGGGCTCGATTCCCTCGGCGGCCATCGACCTGCCGTACTCGGTGAAGGAGGCAGCCGGAATTCGAGACCGGCTTCGCGCTTGCCGGCGGATCGAGCCTCCCCCCGGCGTGCGAGGCGAGTTCCTGCGCGATTGGCTGGAAACCGTCACCTGGCGGCAGCGGGAATCGGCCCTGGCCGAATCCTATCGCGGCGTGCTGGCCTCGCTGATGCACTCGGGAGCGGAAGCGCCACGGGTCGTGGCCGTTACCAGCGCCACGGAAGGCGAGGGCAAAACCACCACCGCCACCAACCTCGCCATCGCTCTGGCGGAATCCGGCCGCAGGGTGCTCGTGATCGACGCCGACCGGCGCCGGCCGCACCTGGACGGCATTTTTCGCGTGCCCAACCACTGGGGGTTGAGCGATTACCTGCTGGAAACCACGCCCACCCGGCTGATGGATATCGCGCGGCTGGTGAGCGCCACCGACGTGCCCAACCTGTTTGTGCTGCCAGCGGGAACCGACCGTTCCTGCGTGCCAAACCTGGTGGATAACGCGCGCGCCGCCGATTTGCTGGCCGCGCTGGGCCAACGCTACGACACCATCGTGATCGACACGCCGCCCATGCTGGCGCTTTCCGACGCACGCGGCATCGGCCGCATGACCGACGGCGTAGTGCTGGTTGTACGCGCCGGGCACACCCCGGAGCAACTGCTGCTGGCGATGGCCGAGAAACTGGCGCTCGACGGTACCCCGGTACTGGGAGCGGTTCTGAACGACTGGAAGCCGGCGCGGGGGTCGAAGGCTTCCGATTATCAACGCGCGGAGTATTCGTACCGCGCTTCGGGTAGCTACCGGAGCTGAGACCGATGGCCGCAACTTCCGTCCCCGCGCCCGTCTGCCGCCCGCTTTCCTGGCAGTGGAACCTCGTCTGGACCTCGCTTGGAACCGCCGTTTATGCGGCCTGCAATTGGGCCATGCTGAGCGCGATCGCCAAACTGGGTACGCCCGAGATGGTGGGCGAATTCGCGCTCGGTCTGGCGGTGACGGCGCCGGTGCTGCTGCTGGCGCAAATGAATCTGCGGGCGGTGCTGGCCACCGATACCAAGGACGAGTACAGCTTTCGCGATTACCGGGCGTTGCGGTTGAACGCCACTTTGGCGGGCATTCTGGTCATCGCCGCCATCGCCTGGGCCGGTTACGGTTCGAAGACCGCGGCGGTGGTGATGGCGGTGGGGTTGGCGCAGGCCATCGAAGGGGTGAGCGACATTTACTACGGTCTGATGCAACAGCACGAGCGGATGGACCGGATCACTATTTCGCAGCTTTGGAGGGGGCCGGCGGGATTGGTGGCGATGGCGGTGGGCGTGGGCCTGACCGGGTCGGTGCTGTGGGGCGCGGTGGCGCTGGTGGCGGTGCGCCTGGCCGTGCTGGCGATCTACGACGCCGGCGCTGGCACGCGCGATTTTCTGCTGAAAGACGGCGCGCAGTCGCACTTGTGGGCCAGACTTTTGTGGGGCAGGTGGTTCAACCTGCGGACCGATTGTCAATCGGTTCAGCCGGGCGAAGCCCGGCCGTCTGGCCACCGCGGTCCAGTCCAGCCTTCCTATTGGCGCCAGCGCGCCTCGCGGCAGTTTTCCATCTTCTGGCTGGCGGCGCCGCTCAGTAGCGTGATGCTGTTGAATTCGCTTTCCACCAACATGCCGCGCTATTTCATCGAGCACCACAGCGGCACGCGCGAACTGGGCCTGTTTTCCGCGGCGGCTTCGCTGGTGGCCGTGGGCAACACCCTCATCAACGCCCTCGGTCAGGCGGTAACGCCCAGGCTGGCCAAGATGTTCGCCTGGGAGGGCGCGGCGAGGTTCGAGGCCTTCAGCGGCCGGCTGGCGGCCTTCGCGGCCGCATTGGGATTGTGCGCTATCGGTTGCTCGGTGGTGCTGGGGCGCTGGGTACTGACGCTGATGTTTCGTCCCGAGTACGCGGCCCAGGCCGGGCTGCTAACCAGCCTAATGGTGGCCGGCGCCATCGGCTACGTGGCTACGCTATTGGGCTACGCCGTGACGGCGGCGCGCTCTTTCAGGCCGCAGTTGCCGGTTTTCGTGGTAGTGACGCTGGTGACGCTGGTGGGTTGCGCGGTTTGGATTCCGGCGCGAGGGTTGGCTGGCGCCGCCATCGCCACCGGCGTCTCCTCGGCGGTGCAACTGGGCGGGCTCGGTTATCTGGTCTGGCGCGTGATCCGGCAGGCGCGGCGAGCGGAGGCCGAAACCCATGCGTAGCGCCTCGGCAGCCTCCAGGCCGGCTTGTCCGATGTGGCAAGCGCCTGATTGTTCGGGGCAAGAGCGGGTCCAGGGGGACCCGCGCGGACCAGGGGGTCCACCCCACCATTTACGCCGAGTCCCGGCCTTCACGAAAACTCAGCAGCAGGCACTGATGCCCGCGTCCCGAGATCTCAGTGCCGCCGGCCGCGTTGCCTACGCATTCCTCTGGCTCTTCGTGCTCTCGTTTCCGGCCGAGAAGGCGTTCGAGATTCCCGGCCTGGGAACGGTATCGCGCCTGTTCGGCCTGATGGCGCTCGGAGCGGGAATGTTGGCGGCCATAGCCGACCGGCGGTTGCGGCCGCTCAGCCGGACCCACGCCGCCCTAGCGGTGTTCGTGCTTTGGGCGACCGTGACCGTACGCTGGAGCCTGGCCCCGGACGATACCGCGGTCAAGGTCCAGACCTACCTGCAATTGCTCGGGATGGCATGGCTGGTGTGGGAGTTCTGCCCTACCGAGGCGCGCATCGCCGGTATCATGCGGGCCTACGTTTTCGGCACCTTCTACGCGGATTACGACACGGTTCATCGCTGGCTTGGCGCCCATGCGACCTACTACCAGCGCTATGCCACGGCGGGCTTCGATCCGAACGATCTGGCGCTGACGCTGGCGCTCAGCCTTCCGCTTTCGTTCTACCTGGCGCGGCGCGCCAGCCGTTCCCGTGCGTGGATCTATTGGCTGCAGATGGCCCTGGCGTTTCTGACCATTCTGCTTTCCGCCTCGCGAACGGGTTTTCTTACCGCTTGTCTGGCGGGGACAATCGTGCCTCTCGGAGCGCGGTACATGAGCCGGACCGAGCGCCGGCTGATCGCTTTGGGCCTCGCCGCGGCGGTGACCGGCGCCCTGGCGGTGATCCCGGCAACCAGTTGGAAACGGCTTTCCACCATCGGCGCGGAAGTATCTTCGGGATCGCTCAACAGCCGCACGCTGATCTGGAACGCGGGGTGGCAGGAGTTTCGCGAACGGCCGCTGGCCGGCGCTGGCGCGGGTGCGTATCCGCGCGCCGTGGAGCCGGTGATGGGTTGGCCCACCTGGTGGCGGATCGTGGCGCACAACACCTTTTTTTCGGTGCTGGTGGAAACCGGGATCGTCGGGTTCGCCCTGTTTGCCACCGTACTGGGGATGCTGGTGGCGGCGGTAAAGCGCATGGCGGGCTTGGACCGGCTGCTTTGGTCGGTGATGCTGGCGGTCTGGACGGTGGGAGTCAACACGCTGAGCTGGGAAATCCGCAAGCCGACCTGGCTGCTGTTCGCGCTGGTGCTGGGAACGGCGCGGCTGACCGCGGCCAAGGCGGCAAACGCCGGCCCGCTGGGGCGGTATTCCGCCGCGCCCGAGGTGGTGCTGCCGTGACGCGCGTCTTGCACGTGGTTCCCAATCTGCACTCCTACGGACTGCAGAACATGGTGGCCGGACTGGTTCGCTCGATGGACCGCAGCCGCTACGAACCGGCGGTGGCGAGCCTCTATGCCGAATCGGAAATCGGCCTCGAACCGGCCCTGCGCGCCGATGGCATTCGTATGTTCCATCTGGACAAGCGCCCGGGTTTCGATGTCCGCATGTACTGGCGCTTGCGGCAGGTATTAGGGGAGTTTCAGCCGCACGTCGTCCACACCCACAACTACGTCCTGCGCTACGTTTATCCGCTGGTCGCCGCCAGTCTGAGAAAGCCGGCGCGGATTCCGCGGGTGGTCCACACGGTCCACAACGTGGCGGATAAGGAAGTCGACCGCGTCGGCATCCGGCTGCAGCGGTTTGCGTTTCGTCACGGCGTCGCGGCGGTCACCATCGCGGCGGAAGTGTCGGCCAGTTTTCGGCGGCTATACGGGTTTTCGGAAGCGGCCACGATCTTCAACGGGATTCCGGTGGCCCGGTATGGGGTGCCTTCGGTTTCGCGGCAGCAATGGCGGGCGCGGCACGGTCTTTCAAACGGCGATTTCGTGTTCCTGACGGTGGCGCGGTTTTCCGAACAGAAGGATCACGCCACGCTGCTGGAAGCTTTCGCCAGGGGTCCGGCGCGGAATCCGGCGGCGCGGCTGCTGTTGGCTGGAGCGGGGGAATTGCAGGCAAGTATCGAAGCGCGCCTGCGGGAACTGGCACTCGAAACCCGCGTATTGTTGATAGGCCAGCGGCGGGACGTCGCCGACGTGGCTGCCGCCAGCGACGCGTTCGTGCTGACTTCGCGCTGGGAGGGCAACCCGCTGGCGGTGATGGAAGCCATGGCCGCGGGACTGCCGGTGGTGGCGACTGGCGTAGGTGCGATTCCGGAACTGATCCGCCATGGGATCGACGGCATGCTGGCGGCGCCGGGCAATGCCGAAAAGATTGCCCAGGCCATGACGTGGCTGTGCGAGCACGCCAAAGAAGCCGGGGACATGGGCGCGCAAGGGCGGGCGCGCGCCAGCGAGCGTTTTGACCTCGCCGCCATGGTCCGCGCCTACAGCGAACTTTATGACCGCGTATTGGACGAAACCACGCCCCATGGGGCCGCCGAGCCCGGCCTGGTGACCGCGTTATGACAGCCGCCATGGAAACTCCACGCCTTATCGCCAGCCGTCCCGGACGGCTGATGCTGGTGATGACTTATCTGTCACCCGCGGGCGGGGCCGAGACGCAGGTGGTGGACCTGGCGCGCGGCTTCGATCGCCGCGGTTGGGACGTTCACCTGGTTTCGATGCTGGTGCCCGCCCCGCCCCTGCCCGACCTGACACGGACTCGCATCCGCGTCACCTCGCTCGAAATGCAGCGCGGTGTGGCCAGCCCGGCGGCGTTGGCACGCTTTGTGGCGCTGGTCCGGCAGGAACGCCCGGACGTGGTTCACAGCCACATGACTCACGCCAACCTGCTGGTGCGCGCCGCACGCCCGCTGGTGAGCATGCCGGTGGTGGTCAACACCCTGCATGGCCACAAGATGTACTCGGTCCGTTCCGACCGCTCGGCGTTTCGCGAGTTGGCGCACCGCTTCACCGATTTTCTGGCGGATGCGACCACCGCTGTCTCGCAAGCCGCGGCGGATCGTTACCTCCAGGTGAAAGCCGTGTCGCCGCGGCGCCTGGTAATGATTCCCAACGGTATTCCGCTGCGCGCCTACGAACCGGACGAGCGTGCCCGCGAGCGGCTGCGCCGAGTGCTCGATGCGCGCGGAGATTTCCTCTGGCTGGCGGTCGGGCGGTTGGAAAAAGTGAAGGATTACGCCACCATGGCGCGCGCTTTCGCCATCGCGTCCCAGGCCGAGCCCCGCCAGACCCTGGCGATTGCCGGGGACGGCTCCGAGCGCGCCATGCTGGAAGCTTTGGCTGAGGAACTCGGCATCGCCGCGCGGATACGGTTCCTGGGTGTACGGCACGACGTGACGGCACTGCTGCAGGCCGCCGACGGATTCCTGCTCTCCTCCATGTTCGAAGGCATGCCTCTGGCGATGCTGGAAGCCGGCGCCAGCGGCCTCCCCATGGTCGCTACGCGGGTGGGAGGCAATGCCGAAGTATTGCCGCCCGAACAGCGGGGCCGGTTGGTTCCACCCCAGAATCCACAGGCGCTGGCCGAAGCCATTCTCTACGTTCTGAACATGGCCGAGGGGGAACGCCGCGCCATCGGCTCGGCAGCCCGCGGCTTCGTGTTCGCGCACTACCGCATGGATTCGGTGCTGGACCGCTGGGAGGAACTTTACGCGCGCCTGCTGGCGAAAAAAGGCGTGGCTCCAGTGGCGGCAGGAGGGGCGCGATGATCCGCTACCAAAAGGCTCACCTTCGGGTGGCCGAATTCTTCTTCGACGAGCGCGAAACCGCCGCCGAAGCCGACATCGTGCGCTACCAGTTCCGGCCCGAGCCGATTGCCGGCTGCCGCTCGTACGACTTTCATAGCTTGTGTCTCGACTTGAGCCGCGATGCCGGCGCTTTGTTCGCGCGCATGCACCGCGAGACGCGCTATGAAATCCGCCGCGCGGGCCAGGATGGCTTGGGCCACGAGTTTGCCGCCTGTCCGGAGGCGCCATGGATGGCGGCGTTTTACGATTTCTACGATCGCTTCGCCGACAGCCGGCAACTGCTGCGGGTCAATCGCACCCGCGTGGACGCCCTGGCGCGGCACGGCATGTTCTCGCTGTCGCGCGTATCGGCCGGCGGCCGGGTTCTGGTGTGGCACGCCTATCTGCGCGGCGGCGCGCGCGCCTGCCTGATGCATTCGGCCTCTTTCTTCCGGCAGGCTGGACCGGGCGAAGCCGCCCTGGTGAGCCGCGCCAATCGCTTCCATCACTGGGCCGACATCCTGCGTTTCCGGGGAGAAGGCTTGGCCACTTACGATTTCGGCGGCTGGTACGCCGGCCACGAGGATGCCGAAAAATTGCGCGTCAACCGCTTCAAGGAAAATTTCGGCGGGGAATCGGTGCACGAATACAGCGCTGACCGGGCGGCTACCTGGAAGGGAGCGGCGGCGCTGGGAGTACACGGCTTGAAGCAGGCGTTGACGCAGTCGCTGGGCGGGAGGAAATGCTGATGCTTACGCGCTATTTGGTGCGCTTCGACGATATCTGCCCCACCATGAACTGGACCGTATGGCGGCAGGTTGAAGAGGCGCTGGTGGAAGAGGGCGTGGAACCTATTCTGGCGGTGGTTCCCGACAATCGCGACCCCAACCTGACCTTCGATTGGCCGGAGCCGCGCTTTTGGGATCGGGTGCGGCAATGGCAGGCGCGGGGTTGGACGATCGGCATGCACGGCTACCATCATCGTTACGAAACCGGGGACGCCGGCATCGTCGGCCGCAACCGCTACAGCGAATTCGCCGGCTTGAGCCGCGCCGCGCAGCGTCACAAGATCGCCGCGGCACTCGAGATTTTCGCCCGCGAAGGCGTGGCGCCAGAGGTTTGGGTGGCCCCGGCGCACTCCTTCGACGCCATCACCCTGGAAGAACTCGCCGAGCAGGGGATGCGCTTCGTGAGCGACGGCTACTCGCTGCTGCCGCACCTGGACGAGCGCGGTCTGCTCTGGGTTCCGCAGCAACTGGGCGCCTTCCGGCCGATGCCCTTCGGGCTGTGGACCGTGTGCCTCCATCACAACCGCTGGAAAGCCGCGGAGATTGCCGGGTTCCGCGTCCGGCTCAAGCAATATCGGTCCCGGATGGCCAACTTCCGCCAGGTGATCGAGACCTACGCCGACCGCGAGGCGCGGCTGGCCGACCGGCTCAGCTCGGAATCCATCCGCCTGGCGCGCTCGGCGCGCAGCGTGTTGGCACAAGCCTTGGGGAACGTGGCGTTATGAAAATCGCTTTTGTCATTACCCGGGCGGATGCGGTGGGCGGCGCCACCATTCACGTACGCGACTTGGCCGTGGCGCTGGCGGCGGAAGGCCATTCGCCCACGGTGCTGGTGGGCGGAACCGGGCCGGTGAGCCGCGAACTGGACGCCTGCGGGATTCGGGTGGTTTCGCTGCCGCACTTGGGACGGCCCATGAATCCGGTGCGCGACGCCCAGGCCGTGCGCGAAATCGCTGGCGCCATCCGCCGGCTCGCCCCGGACCTGGTTTCCGCACACACCGCCAAGGCCGGGTGCCTGGCTCGTCTGGCTTGCTCCCGGATGAGCATACCGGTGCTCTACACCCCCCATGGCTGGACGATAGCCGACCGGCTTTCCGTCCGCGGGGGTCGCTTCTACCGCGTTGTGGAACGCGCCACGGCGCCCCTCGCCGCCGCCATCGTCAACGTTTGTGCCTACGAGCGGCGGCTGGCCGCCGTCCATCGCATCGGCCGCGCCGCGCAGCACCGCGTGATCTATAACGGCATGCCCGATATCCCCCACGAGCTGCTGGCCCGTCCCGAGTCCGATCCGCCCCACATCGTGATGGTGGCGCGGTACGAACCGCCCAAGGATCACGAAACCCTGCTCCGCGCTCTCGCCGCTTTGCGCGATTGGGCATGGACGTGCGAACTGGTTGGCGACGGCCCGGGTCTCTCGCGCGCTCGCGCTCTGGCTACCCGGCTGGGGCTTCGCCCGCGCGTGCGTTTTGTGGGCTCCACGCCGCACGTCGCCACCGCCCTCGCCGGCGCTCAGATCTTCGCCCTGGCCACCCGTTCGGAAGCCTTTCCTCGCAGCATTCTCGAAGCGATGCGCGCCGGTTTGCCCGTGGTGGCAACGGACGTGGGCGGAGTCGCCGAGGCGGTGGAACATGGTGTAACCGGCCTGGTGGTGCCGCGCCGATCCGTCGCTGCCATGATCGACGCCCTCGGCGAGATGATTACGGACCCGGCCTTGCGCGTGCGCCTGGGCGCCGCCGGCCGCCGGGCTTACGCCGGCCGTTTCACTTTCGGGAGCATGCTGGCTCAGACCCTTTCGCTGTATCGGGAAGTTACCGGGGCCGCGGCCCCCTCTGCCCTGTACCAGGCGCGGGAGAAATAAATGGCTACTGCTCTTACCATGCGTGCGGCCCTGGCGGTGGAACGCCCCAGGCCCTGCCTTACCGGAGCCATCCTGATGGTTTCCGACGTTACCGCCATCGCTTTCGCCATCGCCGCCGCGGTGCTTGTCCGGCTGGCGCTCAGTGGCGAGTACGCTCCCAGCCTCTACTGGCGGCTGTGGCCGCTGTTGGGATTGTTTGCGGCGGCCTATGGCCTGTTCGGGCTCTATCCCGGTGTGGCCATGAACCCCGTCATGGAACTGCGCACCGCCAGCTACGCCACCACCCTGGTATTCCTGGTGCTGGGCGCGCTGACTTTCCTGTTGCGCAATCCGGGTGCCTATTCCCGGCTGGCGTTTTTCGGCGCGTGGCTGATGGCCCTGATAGCGGTGCCTCTGGCCCGTGCCATGGCGCGCACGCTCGCCGCCGACGAACCATGGTGGGGATACCGGGCGGTGATTTTGGGCGGCAGCGGAACCGGCGCGGAGGTGCTCGCCAAGCTCGTAAGCCAGCCGCAAATCGGCCTCCGTCCGGTGGCGATCTTCGACGACGACCTGGCCCGCGGCACCCTCGTGCATGGCGTCCCCGTGCTCGGGCCGATCGAAGCCGCGCCCCGATTCGCCCAAGAATCGGGCGTTACCCGCGCCGTGGTGGCCATGCCCGACGCCGACGCCGCCAAGCTGGTGGGTTTGCTGGATGAATACGCCCACACCTTCTCGCGCGTCTTCATAGTGCCGCACTTCCAGGGGATTTCGGCCATCGGCATGGAAACCCGCGACGTGAGCCGGCTACTGGCGCTGGAACTGCGCAAGCACCTGCTCATGACCGGGCCGCGCCTCGTCAAGCGGACCCTGGATGTGTTGATGTCGTCGCTTTTGCTGGTGGCAGGTGCGCCGCTGCTGGCCGCCATCGCCGCCGCTATCAAGCTGGAATCGCGCGGGCCGGCGCTCTACCGGCAAAGCCGGGTCGGCCTGGGGAGCGGCAGCTTCCAGGTCTGGAAATTCCGCTCCATGCGGCCGGACGCCGACCAGGCGCTCAGCCGCTGCCTGGAGGAGAATCCCCAATTGCGCGAAGAGTGGGAGCACGACCACAAGCTGAAGAACGATCCGCGCATCACCCGCGTCGGCCGCTTCCTGCGCAAGACCAGCCTGGACGAACTGCCCCAGTTGTTCAACGTGCTGCGCGGCGAGATGAGCCTGGTCGGACCGCGCCCCATCGTGAGCGGCGAGATTCAAAGATACGGTAGATCGTTTACTCTCTATCGCCAGGTGATTCCCGGCCTGACTGGGCTATGGCAGGTTTCCGGCCGCAACCTGACCTCCTATCGGGAGCGGGTTGAGCTGGACGACTATTACGTGCGCAACTGGTCGCCCTGGCTGGATGTGTATCTGCTGGCGCGAACCGTGAAAGTGGTGATAACGGGCTATGGCGCATTCTAAGGAATCGTTCGGTAATAACTGTGTTAGCCGCTCCCCTGTGCGCCCGGGCGCGAGTCCGAGCCGCGACCGTCAGGGAGCGGTTGGCCGTGATTGGAGTGGCTATCTTATGAAAGACCCAAAACATCTGGCCCGCATGGCCTTTCTGCTCCTGGCCATCGCCCCCGCCGCCTTTTCCGCCGTGTATTACGTGGATAGCTACAACGGCCTGGACACCAACACCGGCCTGAACCCGTCGGCGGCGTGGATGACGCTGGGACGCGTGCGCCAGGCGCGGCTGTTCCCCGGCGATTACGTGCTGCTGGTCCGCGGCGGCATCTGGTACGAGCAGTTGATCGTGAACGCTTCCGGCAGTGATGGGGCGCCGGTCGCGTTTGCGGCCTACGGGCCCGGTACCGCCATGCCGGTGATCGACGGCACCACCGTCAATGTACCGTTACAGAGCGCCCTGGTCACGGTATCCTCCCGCTCCTGGGTGACCATCGACGGCATCGAGATCCGCAACTCGGTGCGCGACGGCTTCATGGTTTACAACGGAGCCAATGTCACTTTGCGCAATTGCGCGGTTCACGGCCACCAGTTCAACGGTGTGATCGTTTTCGATTCGAGCAACGTCACGGTGGCGAACTGCGAACTCTACGGCAACAGCCTGAACCCCGCGGCGAGTTACGCGGGCATCTCGATCGACGGCGACAATAATACTCCGGCGGGATTTAGAATTTTGGGCAATCGCATCCACGATAACGTGGGCGGCCAGGGCTGGAACGGCGCCAACGGTATTTGCCTCGGCCACACCGGCAGCAACATACCCACGATTTCGGAGGTCGAGATTCGCGGTAACCAGATCTACAACAACGGTAACCCCTCCCAGAATCAGGCCGGACGCGGCATTTCGGGCAGCTTCAACGGCGACGTCACCATCGCGGATAACACCGTGTACCGCAATGCCTCGGCCGGCATTTACCTGGGGGACGTAGGGCTCAGTCCCGTTATCGACATCGCCCAAAACGTCTTTTACGATAACGCCCTGCGCCAATTCGGCGGCTACACTACCGCCAGCGCCACGGCCAGCCAGAACCTGCTGCTGGTGGACGATCCCACCATCACCGCCATGGGCGCGGAAATCGGCGGCCTGGGACCGTGGACCATCGAGCAAAACACTTTCGTCTATACCACCAACACCACCGATCCTTACCGCGGCTTCATCCGCATCAACAACCCGGAGCAGGACGCCCTTCTGATCTCCAACTTCAACACGTTTTTTTCCGCCGGCCCCAACCGCTGGATCGATTCGGGCGACGTGGTTCTGACATTCGCGCAATGGCAGGCGGCGGGCTACGACGGCAATAGCGCCAATCCGAGATAACCGTGATGCATTCCATCGCTACTCGCACTCTCCCGCTCGCCAAACCGGTGTTCACCGTGAGTCTCGATTTCGAGTTGCTGTGGGGCACTCGGGACCGGCCCTATAACGAGGCGTTCGAATCGCTCTGCGCCATTGAACGGGAGAAGGTTTTCGACCGTTTGCTTGGCCTGCTGGCCGACAATCGCATCAGCGCCACCTGGGCTGTGGTCGGCAAACTGTTCTTGCAGGATGGCGGCCGCGACCCGCTGCTTCATGCGGCCGACCTGGTGGAAAGAATCCGCCGCTGTCCGGTGCCGCAGGAGATCGGTTCCCACACCCTCACCCACGCCGAGATGGGAAAGATCTCCCGCCGGGAAGCCAAAGCCGAACTGGAAGGCTGGGCGAGGCTGGCGCGGCTCGCCGGGTTGGAATATCAGTCGATTGTTTTCCCCCGGAACTGCCCCGGCCATGCGGACGTGGTTCGCGAGAGCGGCTTCCGTTGTTTCCGCGGACAGGAGCGCACCTGGTACGCCGCTCGCCGGCGTCCGCTGCGGCGGTTTGGGCACCTGCTGGACATCGTCACCGCCCACACCCCTCAAACCGTGCTCCCGCAGCTCGAAGACGGGCTGTGGAACATACCGGGGTCAATGCTGTACACGCCCGCGTTCGGAGTGCGCCGTTTCCTGCCGGTTTGGCTGCGTGTGTTGCGCGCTAACCGCGGCCTGGACCGCGCCATCGGCCGTGGCGAGGTCTTCCACCTGTGGTTCCATCCCACCGACCTGACGCGCCGGACCGATGCCATGCTCGACGGCTTACGCCGGATCTTCGAGCGCGCCGGCCGGTTGCGCGACGCCGGAGCGCTGGACATTCTTCCCATGCGCGCGCTCTTACCGCCAGACTTGGAAACCCCTCGAGAGGAGGTCGTTCATGACGCCGCTCACCGTTGAGAGCTCTGTGGGGCAGGTCGAAAACCCGCCGGCCACTGGTCAATCGGTCCAAGCTCCTACCAGTTCGGAAGTTCCGGGACCCGTCTCGGCGCCCGCTCGCGGTTGTGATGCGGCGCCAGTCTCTTTGGCCGCCCGGCTGTCCCATTTCGATCTGGAGGCGCGCGAGGTCCTGGGCTATGCCACCGACCTTGCCGCCGATCTCGCCGCGCGCCATCGGGCGGGCGTGCCGCACGGCGCCATCGGGCCGGATACCGTGCTCCTGGCCGGCGGCTCCGCGCGTCTTCAGGATCCGCCATCGCCAGGCGTTTCCGCGGCCAGGGATGCCCTGCAGTTCGCCGCCTTGCTCCGGGTAATGGCGCGCGCCTGCGCCGCGCCGGAACGTGCCGATCTCGGAGCCGCCCTCGGGGCGCTCTGCGGGCGCTATCTCAACCCGGAGGCCGGGGCCGGCTGGCAATCTTTCAGGAAGCTGCTGCTGGCGCTCAAGGTTCTGCGCGTGAACTATCGGAACCGTCAGTCGGCAGCCGTGGCGCGGCCGGCGGAGATCGTCCCCGGCGCCGATACGGCCGACTCGCGGCCCGCGCTCGAACCTTCCAAGTCCAGCCGCCGTAAGATCCGGATTTTGATCCGCGCCGTGCCTTCCGCTACCCACCTGATTCCCGATCGACAGCCGGAGCCGCGCCCGTCTCTCTGGCGAAAACTTCGCTTTCTATTCCTCGGGCGATGACAAGAATCGGAGACACAACGAACACTCATGCGTACCTATGCCGCCGTCGAGCCACCGAAGCACCTGATACAGATTGAAGGCGTCGCGCCGCCTCCCGCCCGCGCACCGGTCTCGCCAGCCGGATCCAATCTGGCGGCGTTTTGGGAGAATCGCGGCCTCCGCGTCTGCCGAAGGGATGGGGTATTCTGGGGCGAATACAAAGGCGGATTCTTCTCGAGCCTGCCCTTTCACCTGCACCTCGACGCCACTGGCGAGCAGGTGCGCTCCGCGCTGCGCGCTACCGGGGCGCGCGGCTTGCGTTTCCCCTCCGCCAATCAGCCCGGGATGGCGAGCGGCATCTACGTGTGCCGTCCCTCGGCTTACACCCTCCAGTCGATTTCGCGCAAACAGCGCGGCCACGTCACTCACGGAATGGAGGCTTGCCAGTTCCGCTCCGTCGACCCGGATGAACTGCTGCGGGAAGGCATGACGCTCAACCGCGATACGCTAGACCGCCAGCAGCGCCGCGACGCCCGTTTTCTGGACCCGGCGCGATGGGCCGGTTTTGTGGACGCGGTGCGGCGCTCTCCCGGCGTCGCCGTGCATGGCGCTTATATTGGCGGACGCCTGGCCGCTTACATGGTGGGCTGCCGCGACGGCGGCTGGCTGCACCTGATGTTCAAGATGTCCCGCGCCGCCGACCTGGACTCCTATCCGAATCACGCCCTCGACTATTGGGTGCTGTCCCAGGCCGCCGGCGATGCGGAAATCGAGTTTGTGGGCAACGGCTTTGCCTCGCTCACACCAAATGAAGGTTTGGACCGCTATAAGCGCCAGATGGGCTACCAGCTGCAGCCCCACAATCTCTGCCTGCACCTGGCTCCGGCGGCAGCGCCGTGGCTCGCCAACCGGCTGACCGTATCGATGGCGCGGGCGGCCGCTTCCCGCCTGCCCAACCGCCCCGGCCTGGCCTACGCCGCGGCTATCCTGGAAGGCGTGCGCCAGACCCGGACGAAGCCGCCCGTAGACCCGGCCCAAACGGGCTCGGACGACATGTGCCAGCAGGAAGAGGCCACCGGCTTCTCGCGCATCCTCCGTCCCGCCGCCGCCTTCCCCCTGTTGCGCGCCTGGCAAACCCTGCGCAAGGGCGGCCTGCCGTACATGTGGCGGCGCGGCGCGGATTATCTTCGCCGCAAAATGCGCCGGCGTTCGGCCGGCCCGGCGACGGTGCGTCCGCTGTCGCCCGACGAAGTGCTCAACCTCCAGCCCGGCGATTGGGTGCAGGTGAAAACGATGGAGGAGATTCGCGCCACCCTCGACGCCCGCGGCAAGAACCGCGGCCTGTTGTTTACCGACGATATGCGCGGCTTCGCCGGCCGGCGCTTCCGCGTCTTCAAGCGGGTCGAGAGCATCTTCCTCGAAGAGTCCAAACAGCGCCGCACACTCAAGAACACCGTGCTCCTCGAAACCGCGTACTGCCCCGGCATCACCTTCCGCTGCGACCGCTCCTGCTTTCTGTTCTGGAAGGAAGCGTGGCTCAGAAAAACCCCTCCGGAGGGAACCGAATGAAGCGTCGGTTCAATCGCTGACACCCGGCTTTCGTGCGCTGGCGCTTTCGCCCGCAGCGCCGAGAGTGCAGTACATTAAGCGGCTCCGCCTACGCCAACGCGGCCTGCAACTACAATTTCAAACCGGGCGAGAGCGGCAAGCTGGCGCTGGAATTCTGGATCACGCCTTTTGACTACTCGCCGTGCGACGGCTCTCAAAGCGCGGTGGAATCCGTTTTCACCGAGGACGACGGGCATCCTTTAAGCAACGTCACGGTTGCGCGATGCCTGGACGCATTGGGATACACACGGCAAGCGACCAGCAAATCGAGCTGGGCGGCTATATCCTCAAGGTGGCCTTGCCCCGCAATCGCCGCACGCCCGGCCGCATGGCCGACGTGAGGGGCTACGGGTCTTCGTGACCACGGGCCCTGACGAATACCTGCGCACTGGCGACAATCTGCAGGTCACATTTGCGCTCAACACACGCGGGCAGCCGATCACCGGCATCGCCCGGCAAAGAGAACGGCCACTTCGGCCACTTCGAAAATGGCAAATGGGTAGTCAAGCGCTATCTGGCCGGCGACGATTCCGTGCTGCGCCACGGTCGCAGATATGGGCCAATCCGGAAGTGGAGTGCTTCTCTCGGCGCCCAACCGCTGCATTCAGCGGGTAAAGCTCTACCGATATCGATAATTCGAAATGCCCGCAAAGCGGCGTGGCGACGATTATGCGAGCTGAGTCACCATATTATACTGGTGTTTGCCAAGAGTGAGGGCATTTCGCCGTTATGCGCAACGCGATATCACGCCGTGAAATGCTTGCCAGCCTCGGCGCGGCCGGCGTGCTCCTTCCGAAAACCGTCTCCGCCATTACCGCGCCCGTCGCGCCGGTGGCAGTCGCACGCTGTAAGACGTACGAACCTTCGGAGTTGACGCCGATCCTCGACGGCATGTTCGACAAGCTGGGAGGTCTTGGTCGCCTGGTTCAAGGCAAGACCGTGGCCATCAAACTGAACTTCAACGGCGGGCCGACCGTACGGCTCGGGCACCTGCCGTTGGGAGACACGCACTGGCCCCACCCGAACCTGCTCGCCGCCACCATGCACCTGATGGCGCGGGCGGGCGCGCGTCGTATCCGCCTGGTAGAGGGGGCGGCCGCGCCGCGAACGGATCCCTTCGAAGAACATATGATGGACGCCAACTGGGATCCCCGGCTGTTCCTCCGCGCTGCGCCCCGCGTCGAATTCGAGAACACCAACTACACCAACGCCTTCAAGAAGTTCGCGCGTCTTTCCGTGCCGGCCGGAGGGCTCCTGTTTCCCGCCTACGATGTGAACCACTCTTACGTGGACTGCGACGTCTTCGTCAGCATCGCGAAATACAAAGACCACCCCACGACGGGCGTCAGCACGGTCATGAAGAACCTGTTCGGCCTGACTCCCTTGACAGCCTACGGCAACGGCGCCGGCAAGTGGGAAGACAACGACCTGGTTTATGGCGACGATCGCATCGAGATCCTGCACCGCGGAGCGCGCCAGCCCGCTAAGGGCGCGCTGCCCGAAATCGACCCCGCATCACCGCGCGACGATGGCTACCGCGTGCCCCGCATCATCGCCGACCTGAGCGCCGCCCGGCCGGTCCATTTGGCCATCATGGACGGGATCAAGACCATGGCCGGCGCGCAGACACCCGACCCCTGGTGTACGCCCGTGGAGCCGGGTGTGTTGATGGCCGGAACCAACGTGGTGAACACGGCCGCCGTCGCAATAGCCGCCATGAACTACGACCCGCGGGCGCCTAAGGGCACGGTACCCTTCGAGCGCTGCGACAACAAGTTGCTGCTGGCCGAACAACTCGGCGCGGGGTCGGCCGACCTGAGCCGCATCGAAGTGGCCGGACCGTCAATTCAGGAAGTGATGTTCGATTTCCGCGCGCTTCGCGAAAAGCGGCGCGTCCAAATCCCGAACGGTCCTTTTGCGAGGCGAAGACCAAACACGAACTGAAGATCGGCGATGCCCACGAATGAAAATTGGATTCCTTTGCGCTGGCCGTCCGCCTGGATCGACCCCGCGCTGTTGGGGCTGTTGGACGGAACCCCGTTCAACTGCCTGGCCATGGAATGGCAAGCCGCGCTCGGCCCCGTCGTCGCCAAAGCCCGTTCGGTTGGTTTGTCTTTGGTGGCTATCGGCGACGAAGCGGCACGCTCGGCCGGTGCCGCCTCTGGACTGCTGCTGCCGCCTGAGGATTTGCTGATCGCCGCGGATTCCGTATGGCCGGGGATCGCCAGCCAGGCAGTCGCGGCCGAGGCCTCCGGTCCCACGGCGAATCCATGGATTGATTCCAACGGTTGGCTCTTGCGGCTAGCCAGGGTGCGGTCGCCGCGGAAGACCGTCTGGCTAATGTTCGAACCTCCTGGCGCGCCTAATGTTGTGCTGCTCGAATCCTACCTGCGAGCCGTCGCCGACAGCGGCGCGTGGGGGGGCAGGTGGGTGGTTTCTGTGGACTCCCACCTGCGAGACGGCCTGGCGCGCGGCGATGCGAAGGCGTTATCATCCTGGAAGGCGATTGCCGCGGCGGTTCGATTCTTCGAACAACGCAGCGGGTGGGGCGCCCTGGAACCGCTCGGCACGGTCGGTGTCGTCTCGGATTTCGCGGGGCCGAATGAAAGCGCGAGCGGGGAGATCTTGAACCTGTTGGGCCGCCGCAACCTGGCTTATCGCATCCTGGAAGCGTCCGTGGCCGCAACCGCGTCTCTGTTGGGTTTCCACGCATTGATCTATGTGGACGAGGGCGCGCCCGCGCCGCCGCTGCGCCGCCGGCTGCTGGCCTTCGCGGAGCAGGGTGGGCTGGTCCTGGTGGCCGCGGCATGGAACCGGGCGGATGGCAAGCCCACCGGCATGGATCACCCCCGCGTGGACGTGCGCTGGCTGGGCAAAGGCCGCCTGGCTGTCTGCAAGGATAGTTCCCCGGACCCATTCATGATTGCTCGCGACGTTCACATGCTGCTCGGCCGGACCTATGACGTAGCACGTTTTTTCAACCTCTCGGCGTTTCTTTCGTATTGCACGGCCTCGCCCGACCGGACCCGGGAGTTGGTGCAAATCGTCAGTTTCGCCATCCGGTTCCCAAACGATCCGGCCACCACGTGGGTCCCCGGAAAATACGCCTCGGCTCACTTGTGGAGTCTGGGCTCCGAGGGCCCCTCGCCGGTTGAAATGGCTCCCGAGAACGGCGGTACCAGTCTTCTCCTGCCGCCCGTGCCGGTGTATGCCGGCGTCGAGCTTGTTGAGAAATTGGGCTAGCCCGCTGGCCGTGCGGCGTGTATATTGGGTGCGGCTACGCGGTTTCGAGTTTGCTCGGCCTGGTTCGTTTGACGGTGCGCTAAAGCCCAAACCGAAACACGTTTCGCTTATCATGTTCAAAGAGAATTCGGGAGCAGATCTATGGCGTCGTCGAAAAAACTCGTCTCGAAAAAGAAAGTCCCGGTCAAGAAGCCGGCGGACGGCGCCCAATACTTCTCCCGTGCTGTGAGTAAGGCGCTGGAAACCCTGGAACTCCTGCAACTGCGGCAAGTACCCATGACTTTGAGTGAGATCGCGCGCCAGGTGCAGTTGTCGAAGACCTCGGTATTCCGGTTGCTGCGAACACTCGAGACCCTGGGTTACGTGGCAACCAGCGGTTGGGGCAAATACGCTTTGGCGCCAGGGGTACATTCCCTGGTATCGACGCGATGGCTGGCGCGGCTATTGCGCACGGCGGCGCTGCCGCTGCAAGGCCTCACGCGCGACCTGCATGAAACGGCGAGCATGGCGGCGCTCTTCGACAACCGCATCGAGGTAATTGCGGTTGTCGAAAGCCCGCAGGCTGTCCGTATGAGCAACGTGGTGGGACATATCGTTCCCCCCAATTCCAGTTCCCTAGGCAAGGCGATCACGGCATTTCAGACCGAAGAACGCCGCGAAAAGCTTCTCCGTAGCAACGGGATTTACCGGTTCACGGACCACACCATCGTGGACCGCGCCGAATTGTTCCGCGAATGGGAGCGGGTCCGAGCCCAGAAATTCGCGACGGACCGCGAGGAGTCGGTCTACGACGGAGTTTGCTTTGGTGTCCCGATCTTCGGGGAATCCGGCGAAGTCAATGCGGCCATCAGTGTCTCGCTGCCCAAGGCGCGCTTGCGCCAGGGCGACCACCCCGCCGTTATAATGGAGGCACTCGCCGCCGCTGCCGCGCAGGTCGCAACGGACCTGCGGTCCGTCACCCAACCCAAGCGAGCCACTTCGTAGATATAGTTCCGGCGCGGTGCTTGTTCTCGGATTTTGACGCAAGCAATACATGCGTGACCCCGGCCCAGGCTTCAGATTTCACTTTTCGCAACAGATTGCCCATTTTGCTTGACGCGATCACACTTCTGTGATAGTGTTTCGAGGCGGTGACGCCCGGGTGGGGCGCCACGTCTACATCGGTGTTTTTCTTCACCGCCAACGAGGTGTTTGCATGTCAGAATCCACACACGGGAGACATTCTGCGGCATGGAAAGCAATACCAAGAGCATCTTTGCTGGCATCTCTAGCTCTATTTTTCTCATTTGCCGTTTGGCCCCAGGAGCCCACCGGCGAAATTGTTGGGACAGTTCTCGACCAGACCGGCGCGACGGTGACCGGCGCGGCGGTGGCGATTACCAACCTATCCACCGGCGTCACGCGTAGCCTGACGAGCAATTCATCCGGCGTCTACACTGCGCCTGCCTTGCCTCCCGGTACTTATTCCGTGCGGGTTACGAAGACGGGATTCACATCCAGCGTCCGCTCCAACGTTGAGGTCGCCGTGGGACAGGAGGTTCGCCAGGATTTCTCGCTGCAGGTGGGAGACGTGAATCAAAGCGTCGAAGTGTCGGCGGTGGCAACCGCGCTCGATACCGAGACCACCACCGTGGGCACAGTGATCGGAATTCGAAGCATCGAGGATCTGCCGCTCAACGGACGCAATTACCTGCAATTGGCCGACCTGGTTCCCTCCGGGACCATGTATGGTCCATCGAACTACATCGCCCAGGCGCGCGGAGGCGGAGACCGCTCTCAATTTCAGTTGAACCTGGCGGGCCAGCGCTTTCAATATGTCCATTACACTTTGGACGGTATCGAAAACACCGACTTTAACTACGGCACGTACCTGGTGCTGCCGTCCGTCGACGCCATCCAGGAGTTCAACGTTGAGACCGGTACTTACAGCGCTGAGTTCGGCCACAACGTTACCCAGATGAATGTGGTTAGCAAGAGTGGGAGCAACCAATATCACGGCGCTGCGTTCGAGTTCGTTCGCAACACGGATATGGACGCCAAGAATTTCTTCCAGCAGCCCCATACTCCCATCGAGATACTCAAACGAAATCAGTTTGGATTCGTTCTGGGCGGTCCGGTCCAGATTCCACACGTGTTCAGCGGACACGACAAACTCTTCTTTTTGGTCAATTACGAGGGCCAGCGGCAAAACCAGCAGAATCTTGCCTATGGAAGTGTGCCGCTGCCGTCGTACTTCACGGGCAACTTCGCCGGCTACAGTACGGTCATTTACGATCCCTCCCAGCGGGTCCTGAACGCCGCCGGAACAGCCGTTGTATCGCAGGCGCCCTTCCCCGGAAACGTCATTCCCTCGAGCAGGATTGCGCCGCAGTCCGCCCTGGCCGCATCGCTTTTTCCAGCGCCGAACGCCACGCCCACCAACGTTCTCAACTATGTCTATGCCAACAATTACGTGGACAATACGGAGCTGATTACCGACAACCACGACGAAGAACTGGCGCGCGTCGACTACCAGGCCAATCAACAGGTGAGCTTTCAGTTCCGCTACAGCCACGGCAATGAACCGAGCTACACGCCGGAGAGCAGTTCGGTATTCGCCGGTATGGGCACCGTGAACAGCGCGATCACTCATCAGGCCATGCTAGGAAATGTCTGGGCGATCAGCCCGACCAAAGTGAATGAGTTTAAGCTGGGCATGAGCCGGCTGGAGTCGATCAACGGCAACCTCCACACCGGTAATCCGAACTTTAACTGGGTGGGAAAACTCGGCATTCCCGACGTGCTGGACACTCCCGCGTTTTGGGGTATTCCGCTCCTCACCATCAGTAATTTCTCGAGCCCCGGCGATCCGCAAAATGGCCCCTACTCGAGCTGGGACACGACCATCGAGGCAACCGACAATTTTTCGTGGAACCTGGGCAAACACAGTATTAAGTTTGGCGCGGATTTTGAACGCATCCGCTTCAATATGACGGGGGACGACTATGCGCGGGGTGGGTTTAGTTATACGGGCGAGTATACCAGCCTGGTCGGCGCCTCGCCTCTGCCGTTGAACTCCATGGCCGACTACCTGTTGGGAGACATCGCCACCTCGCAAGGTCAATTGGGCCTGGTAGCGGACCAGTTGCGCGATTGGGCCCTAGGTCCCTATATCCACGATCAATGGAAGGTCAATCAGAAGTTGACTATCAACATTGGGCTTCGTTACGAGTTGCAGCCGGGGTTGAACGAAAAGTACGATCACATGACTAATATCTCCTGGGCATGGAACGATTTGTTCGGTCCCACCTGGGTCCGGGCAGGCAGCGGAGATTTCTACGCGGGCAGTCCGCCGTACCCCTTGCCTGCCGGAATTCCTTTTGCCCGTGGAGAGTATGGCAATACCACCTGGAAGACGGACTATCATCAGTTTGGTCCTCGCGCGGGGTTGGCCTATAACCTGAATGCCAAGACCGTGATTCGGGCGGGATTTGGCATCTATTACCCGCACGACGTCGGCAACACGGCGTTCGACATCACGCGCAACCAACCCTTTACGGAGCGGATTAGTAGCACCTCGAACACTTTCATTCCGAATGCGAATTGGTCCACGCCGTTCCCGGTCATATCCCTCTCCACCCTGGCCCCATCCTGGGTATGGGGCGATCCGCTGCCCTACACGCCGCAATGGAGCGTCAACGTGCAGCGTTCGCTGAACAATACCACGACCCTGGAGGTGGGCTATGTAGGTTCGGCTGGCATCCACTTGCAGCGGACGGTCTACTATAACGACTCCCCTCCGGCCGCGCCTGTAGCCAACCGGAACTTACTGCGTCCGTTCCCATACGGCGGGATCATGGGATTCGTTCAGGCAGTCGAGTCCGCCAGCCACTCCAATTATGATTCCCTGCAGGCTCGTTTGCAGCATCACTTTGCCCATGGATTCACTTTGCTAAGTTCGTTTAGTTATGAGAAATCCATCGACAACGGCAGCGGCATCCGCCAGGCCAACGGCGATGAGTATGTTCCGCCCAACGGAGCGAATCTGGCCGCGGAGCGCGGACTTTCCGCCTTCAACTTCGGGAAGAAATGGACCACTTCGGGTCTTTATTCACTGCCCTTCGGAAGGGGCCAGCACATGCTCGCTCAGGCCAACCGGATTGTCGACGCATTCATTGGTGGATGGCAGTTGGGGGGAATTCTGACTTTTGAGGGTGGGTTCCCCTTCTCCATGGCCTGTACCAATTCGTCGTATCAGAACACCGATGGAACGTGCCGGCCGGATGCTACCGGGATCAGTCCCGTTCTGCCGAATCCGTCTCCTAACGACTGGTTTAACCAGGCCGCTTTTGTCAATCGCCTGAACTTCGTGCCGAATGTCGGGCCTTACCGGTTCGGCAACGACGGCCGGGACAACCTGGTGGGTCCGGGGTTAGCCGATCTGGATGCCTCGCTTGCCAAGTCGTTCTCCATCACCGAGCGCGTTCATCTGGACTTCCGCGGGGAACTGTTCAACCTTCCTAACCACCCGATTTTGGGCCAGCCCGGATCGACCGTTGGCGTCGCGAGTGAAGGAGAAATCACCTCGACGCGCGTTCCGTCGCGGCAGATCCAGCTAGCGCTGAAACTGCGTTTCTGATCGAATCCAGCTTGGGCGTATTGTAGAAATAGTATAGTGGCAGTTGGATAAGAGAGGAGAATCGTTATGTCCGGGAAGAAGGGATCGCGCAGGGATTTCCTGGGCGCGGCCATCGCCGCTCCCGCACTGGGAGGAGTGGCGCTAGCCGAGCCTGGCCTCGCTGCCGCACAGGCGGTCGGCGTCAAGCGCGGCGACCTGCCGGATCTGACCATCAAGCAAGTGAAGGTCCTGGTCTTGAAGCCCGAAGAACGCCGGGCTCCGGCCAATGCCGGCGCTCCCGCTGGCAGCGGGCGTGGCGGGCGAGGGGGCGCGACCGGCCCGCCGGCCGAGCGCACCGGAGAGAAGTTCGCCGTCATTGTCACCAATAGCGGCATCGAGGGCAACTACATCCTCGAGGATCGCTACTACCATACCAACTGGAGCAACCTGGGGTGGCTCGAGTACGCCAAGGGTGCGCTGCCGGGCAAGAGTGTGCTCGACCTGCCGGCTCTCACTTCGCAATGGCGGCCGAGCCTGCGCCGCTACGGCCAGCTTTCCTATGCCGCCGCCGTCGATAACTGCTGCTGGGACATCCTCGGCAAGGCCGTCGGTCTGCCGGTCTATCGCCTTTTGGGAGCGCAGCGCGACCGCGTTCGCGCCTACGCCAGTTCCCAGCATCTGCGGACTGTCGAGGATTTCGTCGCTGACGTCAAGCATGCCATGTCCGACGGCTTCACGGCTTACAAAATTCACCCGCCCGGAGGCTCCGACTGGCACGATTACAAGCTCGACATGGAGGTCATCAAAGCCGTTCGGAAGACCGGCGGGGACGACATGCCCCTGCTGTACGACCCGGTCGGCGTGCTCACCCGCGACGAAGCCATGAAGGTGGGCCGCCTGCTCGACGAATTGCACTACGTCTCTTTCGAGGACGCGCTGCCCACCAAAGACATCGATGGCCTGGTAGAGTTGGCCGCGGCTCTGGACGTGCCGGTCACCATGGGTGAGTTCATGCCGTCGCCCTACGATTACGTCCCGTACATCCTCCGCGGCGCGCTCGACGAAGTCCGCTTCATCGTGGATAACATCGGTGGCATCACCAGCGGCATGAAGGTTGCCCGTATGGCGGAGTGCTTCAATATGATGTGCCAGCCGCACAACTGGGGCACCACTCTCGATCACGCCGTCCATTTCCACTGCGAGTTGGCCATGCCCAACAACATCTGGTTCGAAATGACGCAGCCTATGGGCATCACCGACCGCCCCTATTTCAAGGACAAGATCCGCCTCGACAAAGAGGGTTACGTCCCCGCGCCGGTCAAGCCCGGCCTCGGTTACGAGTTCGACCGCGGCGTGCTCGAAAACATGACGCTTCGGGTGGAGAGTTAGGAGAGACCGCTATGTCGGAACCCAATCTATCGCGGCGGAAATTCTTCGGCGCCACTACCGCGGGCGCGCTCACCGCGGATTCCGCCGTATCCAATCCGGGCCGCGCGGCGGCCCAGTCGGCCGGCATCAAGCCCGGCGATCTCGACCTCACCATCAAGGAAGTCAAGGTCTATGTCCTGAAGCCCGAGGAAGCCAACACCGGGCAGGGCGGTCCCAACTTCCGCCGCAGCGAACAGTATGCCTCGGTCGTGACCCACAGCGGCATTGAGGGCAACTATGTCCTCAGCAACCGTTATGGCCATTCCAACTGGAGCAATCTTGGATGGCTGGCCTACGCCAAGCGCACGCTAACCGGGAAGAACGTCCTGGACATGCCCGAGTTCACCAACCAGTTTCATAGCAACGTGGGACAGCTCTCCTACGCCTCCGCCATGAACAACTGTCTCTGGGACATTCTCGGTAAGGCGGTGAACCTGCCGGTGTACCGCATCGTCGGCGCCTATCGCGACCGTGTGCGGGCCTATGCCAGTTCTCAGCATCTTCATACGGTTGAGGACTTCGTGGCGGACGTCCAGCACGCGAAGTCGCAAGGCTTCACCGCTTACAAGATCCACCCCCCATGGCTTGCCGGCAATGAAGTGGATTACAAACTGGACATCGAAGTGGCCAAGGCGGTCCGCAAGACCGGCGGAGACGGCATGGCGCTCCTCTTCGATCGCGTGGGCGCCTACACCCGGCTGGAGGCCATGAAAGTGGGCCACGCGCTGGATGAACTGAGTTACGTCTCGTTCGAAGATTGTCTGCCGACCGACGACCTGGAGGGGCTCGCCGAACTGGTCAAGGCGCTGGATGTCCCGATTACTATGGGCGAATTCATTCTCTCGCCTTACGATTACGCGAAGTACATCCGCTACGGGTCTCTCGACGAAGTGCGGTTCATCGTCGATAACCTGGGCGGGATCACAGGCGGCATGAAGGTTGCCCAACTGGCGGAGTGTTTCGGTATGCTCTGCCAGCCGCACAATTGGGGTGACCTGCTGGACCACGCCGTGCACTTCCATTGCGAGCTGGCCATGCCCAATAACGTGTGGTTCGAAATGACGCAGCCCATGGGCATTACCGATCGCCCCTACTTCAAGGACCAACTCCGCATCGACCGGGACGGCTATGTGCCAGCGCCTCGCAAGCCGGGCCTCGGCTACGAGCTCGACTACGACGTGCTCCACAATATGTTGGATCACGTCGAGACGTAAACACATCGTAGAGTGATTCCGGTCTTGATCGCCGTGCCCCCCAATGCATACCGCCCAAGCCCGTCACGATGCTGACGGACTTGGGCTGCGCGCTCTTGGTAACGTATTTACTTAGAATCTGATTCGCGCCAGAAGTTGCCCTTGCCGCGGCGGGGAGTAGAGCGACGACGGGTTGATGTAACCGAAACCGGAAGTCACAACCCCATTGTTATACGTCGGAGTGAGTAAGGGGTTGCTTGCGGCGGGATTGTTCATTTCCGTACGGTTAAATACGTTGAAGGCCTCCATTCGGACCTCAAACGTGACGCCTTCCCGAATGCGGAAGACCCGGCCGAGGCTGAGGGACTCCTGGGGACGACGTTGGTAGCGGTAATCGTTATAGTAAGGCTGTCCCCCGAATTGCCCTGGTGCCGGGTCCGACCACGCCGCCGGATTCAGTACAAGGGTCTTGTTTGGATCGATGCAGTGACAGTTCAGGCTATCCAAATACAGGGGTGCACCGGGTAGCCGATTGAAGAAGGTTCCCGAACCGGTACCGACGTTGCGCAGCAAAAGCGTGTTGAGGTTATTGTCCGCGAATGGCGACTCAATTGGTATTCCACTGCCATACCGCAGGAATCCACCAAACGTCCAGTCACGGACCACCAGGCGCACCACTTTGCTGCTCGTGATCGCGGGCGTATTGTAGGAGAACCCGGTGGTTAACACTAACGGTTGCGATTCACTCGATATCCCCTTGTTTATGCCGCGGTTGTAGACATCGTTGAGAAGCACGGGATTCCAGCCCACAGCATCCATCGCCCCAAGCGACTCTTCATTGTCGTAGGTGAATGCCATCGTCCCTTGCAAGCCATGCGAGAAACGCTTGATCAGTGTGGTCTGGAGTCCGTCGTACCAGGTGTTGCCCAATGGCGCCCATTTCGCGCTGATGCTGGTGAACTGCGGATAGGGCCGGATGGCCTGCGCCAAGGTTAAGGTCATGGGGAACCCGGGGTATGGCGCTTTGAAGCCCGCGCCAATCACTTGCGGGGAATTCATGGGCGAAACCAGCAGCGCCTGGGTGGCCGCGCTGTTGATATTCAGGCCGTGCGCAGCCAGGATCTGGTTCGAGATTCCGTTGACATCTTCCATGTTGTCTGCCTGCAGCCAGACACCCCGATTTCCCACGAATGCGACCTGGAGCATCAGATCTCGTGTAAGTTGGCGCTGCAACGAGATATTCCACTGGTTGATCCTCGGCGGCCTGCCCGCGTTGGGATCGAGATAATAGGAAGGAGGATCGACCTCGCCCGGATCGGGCCGGATGCCGGGGTTGAGAGATGCGTTATACAACGCTGCCGGGTTGTATTGCAGTCCCCCGCTCAACTGAAGCGCCTGAACGCCAAAGGAGGAACTGGTAAAAGCGAGGCTGTTCCAGCCGGTGCCGATCATGGGCGAACCAGTCATATACTGGATGCCGGCAGTCGGACCGTAGATCAAGCCCCAGCCGCCGCGCAGGACCGTCTTGGAATTGATTTGATAAGCAAAACCAAGCCGCGGGCCTACGCCGTAGGGATACGCATGGGTAAAGCTGCAGTCGCAGCGCCCCGTGCCGTAGCCTTCATAGACCACCGCGCCCGGCAAGCCGCCGGCCGAAGGGTTAGGGGTGTTCGGCCCAAATTCGGAAAAGCGGTTGTCCATCTCGTGCCACGGGGTCTGGTAATCCCAGCGCAAGCCGTAATCGAAAGTAAGCTTGCGCGTCACCTTCCAGGTATCCTGAATGAAAAGCCCGTAGCCCCACTTTCGCATTTGGGGGTCCTGGCCGGAACTTACCGAGGCGCTATCCACAGCGCCGAGCAGGAAGCTGGCGTACGAGAACCCCACCGAGCCTCCATTCAGGGTCAGCGATTGCAGGTAGGGCAAGCCCGTCTCGGAGTTATTAAAATTATAGACACCAAAGGTTCCGCCGGCATTGACGTCGCTCCAGATTTGCTTATGCCCTTCGGCGCCGGCCTTGAACGTGTGGTTGTCCCTCACCCACGTCACGCTTGTAGTCACGGTGGGGTTGTCGTCGTAATAGGTGCCGGCATTAGTCGGCCCCATCGTGGCCGTGGCGCCGGTCGATCCCGGTCCGGTAAAACTGGGGTTGAATCCGCCGCCATCCGCATTGGTTGTGATGTTAATCTGGGGAAAACCAGATGGGGTCCTCGAAGCTCCCACCAGACCGAGGTTTTGGG
This sequence comes from Bryobacteraceae bacterium, assembly GCA_049509915.1. Classification (GTDB taxonomy): domain Bacteria; phylum Acidobacteriota; class Terriglobia; order Bryobacterales; family Bryobacteraceae; genus JBEKYD01. Next base: position 31,699 of record JBEKZL010000019.1, read on the forward strand.
GCGCATTATAGCCCAGCGTGCCCGGCGGCGCGGAATCCGTATGAACGTAACGCTCTTCGCCGACACCGACATGGACCAGGAGGGTAGGCGTGATCGTCTCATCCACGGTGAACCTGTAACTGTTGGTACGGGTCTTGTAGTAGCGTGCGGCGGAGATAGGCTGCGGCATACCGTCGCCGAAGTTCTTCGAGACATCGTTCTCCCAGTCGGACCAATAGACGGCTATCTTTGTCTTGGAGCCCAGGTACTGATCGATCTTGATGCTGGGAATCGAATTTACGGTCGGCAGCGTATCGGTTTCCGCATAGTTGTTAACCGTCCCGGAAGTGGTTGGATTCGGAATCAGCGCCTGAATCTTGGCCGCAACCGGGTCGATCCGGCTCGTCGGGATGATATTGCCAGGGAACGGAGTGCGAATCGATTGGCCATTCACGACAGCCGTCGTGGCCGGATCGTAGATCATATTCTCCATAATCGGGTTGCCGTTCGGTTCCGTGCCGAGGGTTGCCCCCGTCAATGCCGCGCTGAAGTTACCCGTGCGGTAGGCGGAGGTAGGCACGGTTCCGAATACGCCCGAGTATCCCTGCGTAATGCGATACTGCTCCAGGTTGAAGAAGAAGAAAGTCTTGTCCTTGCCATTGTAGATTTTGGGGATCCAGACCGGACCGCCCACGCTGAAACCGTAATCGTTGTTCCGGTCCTTCGGGCGTACCAATCCCCCCGACCCGTTGTTGGTGAATGGCTCGCCTGCGTTGAAATCTTCATTCGTAAAGTAATCGTATCCACTGCCATGAAGCTGGTTCGTGCCGGATTTCGAAGTGAAGTTGAAAAGCCCGCCGGCGACCTGGCCAAACTCGGCTGCGTAGTTGCTGGTTTGCAGCGTGAACTCCTGGAGCGCCTCGGCGGATGGGTGGCTTTCGGAAAGATGCGTGGGGTCGATTCCGTTGGTGATATCCTGGCCGTCCATCAGAACCCTGAATTGCCCGTTGGGTATGCCGTTCACCTTTACTTCGAAGTTCGAACCGGCATCGTAGGTGACGTTGGCGCCTCAGCAAAGGCGCATCGGCATTCACCATCACCGATTCGGTCGCCGAACCGACCCGGAGAGACACGTCGATGCGGGCGGTCTGCACCGTCATGACGTGGATGCCTTTCTGAATGTATTTCTCGAACCCGCGCGCTTCCACGCTCAAGTCGTAGGTCCCGACCGGCAACGACGTGAGTGTGTAATTCCCAGTGGAGGTAGTGACAGTCTCGTATACCCCACCGGTCTCCGTGCGCGTGGCAACCACCTTTGCGGCTGGGACCGAGGCGCCTGTCGCGTCCGAAATGGTCCCGGTGATATCCCCACGATCAGTTTGGGCCGTGATGGATAGTGGGATTGTAAGAATCAGTACCATGAGCGAGATACTGATTCGGGAATAGAAAGAAAGCAGACTCGGCCTCATTCAGCCCCCTTGTCGCGTCAACGGAAAAGAATTGAATACACTTACTCGTTGACGAATCGGGAGAGATATTATCACAGGCATTGCTGGAAATCAAGAAGATTAATACGTAAATAGACACTACTCTCATAAAATGAAATATTATGCCGTAAACTGAAATATAGCCCAAGCCGCCGACCCTGAATGCGGGGAGCGTTTCTGGAAACTCCAGGACGGGTTTATTTCCCAACCTGGTTTTCGGCGGCGCGTATGGCCGCCGCTTGCGCGGCCGCCAGTTGGTCCCGACCGGCTGCCGAATAGGCCCGCACGAGAAGATAGCGAATCTGCACATCCGTCACATCTCCGGGCGGCAGCGGAAGGGCTTCCTCAGCAGCCTTGGCCGCTCCGTTGGCGTCTCCCTTACGCAGCAACAGCCGGGCGATCGCAAAGTGGACATCCCGTGAGTTTGGATACAATTGCAGAGCTCGGTTCAGTGCTTTGCCGCAGTCGGTCAACCTTCCGAGCACTTGCAGCAGCCGCGCGTAAACCAGTAGGCTGTCTGCATTTGGTGTGCCTGCGGCTTCCTCCAGCCGTATGGCTTCCTCGGCAAAGGTCACCGCCCTTGCCGGGTCGCCCATCCGTTCATACGTCAACCCGAGGTAGAGCGGCGCGTGGGCGTACCGCGGATTCAGTTTTCGCGAGGCTCCCAATTCGGCCAGGGCGTGGGACCAATCGTCCCGCAGGTAGTACCAGAATCCATACAGGAAGCGGGCATACCAGGAGGAAGGGTCCGCCGCAACCGCACGCTCCAGACTCTGGCCGGCTATGTCGAGCCGGTTCGCCCCGATGGCAATTTTCGCCTTGAGCGTTAGCGCCGGAACATGCTTGGGGTCGGCGCCGAGCGCCTCTTCCAGGGCCGCGAGGCTCTCCGGTAACTTGTGCTGTTCGAACAACGCATTGGCCGTCTCATAAGCCCGTTCGGCCCTCACGGCAGGGGGGGCGGGCTCGCCTAACTTTCCCCCCGGCGATTGCCCGGCGGCCGCCGTCGATGCGACCAGGAGCGCCAAAGCTGGCAGGATTCGGGGTCTCATGGCGCCCAAGCCTCCTTAACTTTGACGATGCGATCCGCCGGAACGTCCGTCATTGTCTGCGTCTGCCCGCCCGGCCACCGTATCTCCACCTTGCTGGCCCGCTGGTTGCCCGCCAGACCGAAGCGTACCAGGGCCTCGCTCGAGGAAGCATATCCCACCGATGTGGTGGCGTGATTGGTGAGGGTCCTTCCATCCGGGAGCGTAAGTCGTATGACCGCTCCCAGCCCCTGCCGGTTGCTGTGTGTTCCCTGAATCTGAAACGCCAGCCAATGACCCGCGTTGGGAGTCACATTCCTGTAGAGTTTTGCCGGTCCGTTCAGAACCGATACCACCACATCCACGCGCCCGTCATTGTCGAAGTCGGCAAATGCCGCTCCATGGTGCATCGCGGGTTTCTGAAAATCCTCCCCCGCGGTGGCGGAGACGTCTTCGAAGCGCTTGCCGCCCAGATTGCGAAAGATCTTGTTCGGAAGGGCCACGCTTCGCCCGATGAAGCGTTCCAGGTTGGGAAAGTGCGACAGCGAGAAGAAAAGGTCCTTCCATCCGTCATTGTCGAAGTCAAACATGCCCAGGCTCCAGCCGGTGAGTTGGCGCGTGCCCGCCTGAATGCCGGTGCGCTCACCCCAGTCGTCGAACTGGTATCTTTTCCCCAGGTTGCGGAAAAGCAGGAACGTATCGCCGATCATGCCGGAGACCACCAGGTCGGGCAAGCCGTCGTTGTCGAAATCCCGGAAATCGGCGCCCATGCCCGCGATCGGGGTTCCATCTTCGCGAAACGCAACGCCGGCCTCCAGGCCGATTTCCTCGAAAGTGCCATCTCCCTGGTTCCGGAACAGGGTGCAACGAACTGAGTCGTTGGCGACGAAGATGTCGGTGAATCCATCCTGGTCGAAATCGGCAAACGCCACGCCCATCCCTTTGCCCACGTAGCGGGCGATGCCGGAGGCTTCCGAGACATCCGTAAACGTGCCGTCGTGGTTGTTGTGGAAGAGTTGGTTCACAAGCCCGGGATAGTCGTTCGGATGGCAATAGATCGGGTTTCCAGGAATTCCGCACGAGGGTTCCGTTCTGGGGTCCCAAGCCACATAATTGGAGACGAACAGGTCCAGCCAGCCGTCGTTGTCATAATCGAACCAGCCGGCTGCCACAGCCCACATCTTGCCCCGCCTGGCATCCACTCCCGTCAGACCGGCCTGTACGGTGACGTCGCGAAACCGCCCGTTGCCAAGATTCTGGTATAGGATATTGCGGTTCACTCCGGCCACGAAGATATCCGTGAATCCGTCGTTATTGTAGTCGCCGGTAGCGACCGCCATCGAGTAACCCGCGCCGGCCACACCCGCTTCCTCGGTAACGTCGGTGAAAGTCATGTTGCAGTTATTGCGATAGAGACGGTTGTAGAACTGCGGAGAAATCTTCTCTAAAGAGGGGAGCGCCGCCCCGTTCGCGAAATACACGTCCGTGCAGCCGTCGTTGTTGTAATCAAATGCGGCCACCCCTCCGGTCATTAGTTCGACTTGGCGGAAGCGGCCGACGGCGCCGTTATTCAGTTGGAAATGCAGCCCGGATTTCCCAGCTACTTCATCGAACTTGATTTGGCCACATACAACCGCGGCGGATACCAGAGTAGCCATCCCAGCCAAAGATCGCACCATTCCCTACCCTTACACTTTCTCCAATCCGAAATCCGTTCCCGCCCTACAGTAGCCATCCCGCCCCAGGGTCTGCTCATGAGTGTTTCACCTCGGAAACCGGAGCAGATTGCGTCCCGTCCGCTCCAGAGGCCAAGTTCGAGAAAGGCTGTCGCGTAGCCTGAGAAACGCGGCCGTCTGCTTCCTGATGACTTCAAGAATACACCTTCCGCCGCTGTTCCATGCTGCAGCCGTTTAGCCGCCAGACAGTGCGTAAGGTAACGGGGCTGCATCCCGCGGATCCGGCTAATCGTTGGCCGCCGCCCCAAGAACCGCTGGGGAAGCCGCGCAATTGCCGGCGTTCGAGCGCTCCCCAACGGCCGTCCGGCGGTGCCGCAGGACCTCGCGCGGGTTCGCGCCGCGGATGGACGCGTCGGCGCGACAGGTCTCGGCAAGCGGGGCGGGAGTCGACCTATCGCTGTCGAAACCGTCGCCGCGCCCGGGGCTTTGATGGCGTGCGGTGTTCAAGGGCACCGGCACTCACACGCACCTTCACGAACAACGGCCCGAAATCGGCATCGTCGATGTCGAAATAGTAGTGGTCCACGTACACTGTCTTGTCCTACGTGAACTCGAACCGCCCGTTGACCTTCTTGCCTTGAGATGCCTGCGCCTTCTCCTGCGCCACCCGATGAAGACGATGCCGCCGTGAATCCCGCGTTTCTGCCGGATTTGGTTGGCGACATCGTCCTTGTGTTCGTGATGCATGACTTGGTAAATCGGAATCTTCTCCTGCCGACTTCACCGCTTCGCGGAACCTTTCGGTGACCTGCCCCAGCACCGCCTGCGACGGAATCGGATTCCACAACTGCTCGCGCACGAAGGCCACCAGGCCACCCGATGTCGCCAGCGGCCCAATGTACCGGTGCAAGTACGGCCGGGACCGGCATTCCACTTCCAGCGTGACGTGTCCATTCAGTAGTTCAGTGCTGTTCGCCATGCCGGAAATGTTACGGAATCCCGAGGGCCGCTGCTCGTCAGTCCGAGGTCGAAGACCTCGCCAGGATTCCTTCAATGTTCGGATGCATGCCGGCTGTTCGCTGTGTAGCTCAATACTACCGTAGCCCGTTCATTTCGGTGTAACCAGAGCCCTCCTTCCATTGAGGCGCTGTCGAGCCAGAGAAGGCAGCCCTTGCGGCGAGAGGCTTCATCATTCGCCGTCGAGCGCAGCTCGACCAGCCGGCCTGGAAGCGGCGGTCCGCTAGCCGGCAGGATCTGCCCCCGCGCCATCGACGCCGCGCTGGCGGGCCTCCGAGTGCCCGCCGGACAAAGTCCGATGGAACTCTTCACCCGGCTTTTCGGCGATATGCTCATTTTTGTATACCACTGCTTCGACCGCGTCGTCATCCACGGCTACCTGAGCGGGCCCGTCCCGACCGGAACAGGTGGTCCATTTCGTTGGTCACGTTCTCGGCATCCCGGTGGTGAGCAAGGAGTTGCTCAGCCGGCGCACCGACGATTACCGCGACTGGGTGGGGGCCTTCGCCCACAATCACAAAATGGAAGGGGCGGAGAAAGGACTCCGCAAAGAGGATCACGTGCTGCCCGCAAGCGTCCCTGCGGACCGCTGGCCAACAGCCGCTTCCACCACCAACCTGACCCCGCACCCCGCCCCAACCGCAAACTCGAAGCGGCGTACCAAAACGCCGACAGAACCATTCAGGCCATCGTCGATCTACTGACCGCCGGCGTGAAATTACCGAGGCGCTGAGCCAGAGGTCGTTCCCGGATTCCTCGCTTCAAGAGTTTTGCATCCAAACCAAGCCAAAACGCAAATTCCGCATGAGCGGTTAGCCGCACCATCGAGTACCATCAGTTGTGATGAGAACCTTATTGTTGGTTGCCTTGATGGGCGCCCTGGCTGGAGGCGTCCATGCCGACGGCGTTGCGGGAAAATGGACGGCTCAGGTTCCCCGACTGGCGTGGGAGCCGGACCAGACCCCCGCCCAGAACACCTTCGTCTTTAAGGTGGAAAGCAAGAAGCTCACCGGTTCGGTGAATCTGGGGCTGGGCGGTGACCTGGAGATCCGGGATGGAGAAGTCAACGGAAATGAAATCTCCTTCCGGGTCGCCCTTACACTCAGCGAAAACGGCGACACCGGCCACGCCTACTCCTTCGATGTCCACTTTAAGGGCAAGGTTGTAAGGGACACCATCGAGTTCGCGCGCACGATGGATGCCGACGATTATGGAACTCCGCCCACCAAATTTACGGCCAAGCGAGTGAAGTGAATCCCAGGCACGCGGCGCGAGATGTTACGCTGCAGAACTGGATTGAAATGCGCATCATCCCCCTATCATTGATTGTTCTGCTGTCCGGCGCCGTCGGCGCCGCCGCCAAGGACACCTGTTTTGAGTGCCATAGCGTGATGGAAGGCATGAGCGAGGTCTTTAAGGACGACGTTCACTACCACAACCAGCTCAGTTGCGCCGACTGCCACGGCGGCGATTCCAAAGAGGAAGACCAGAACCTCTCAATGAACGCCAGCCGGGGCTTCAAGGTTCGCGTCAAGCGGCCCGAGGTGCCCGAGTACTGCGGCCGCTGCCACAGTGACGCGGCCTTCATGCACAAGCACAATCCCAAGGAGCGCGTCGATCAAGTAGCCCTCTACCGGACCAGCGTGCATTCGACGCGACTGATGGAGGGAAGCCCGCATGCGCCTGAATGCGTGGATTGCCACGGGATTCACACCATCCGCGCCGTGAGCGATCCGCTCTCGCCGGCCAACCCCGCGCATGTGGTGGAGATGTGCGCCAAGTGCCACGCGGCGGCGGCCGAGGCGTTCAAGGTGAGTCCGCACTTCAAGCTTTTCACCGCCGAGGGGATGTCCGGCTGCACCGCCTGCCATGCCGGCCATGCCACCCAAACCGCCGGCGCCGCGATGCTCGCCGGACCCAAGGCGGTTTGCTCGAAATGCCACGCAGCCGGTTCCGCGCAGGCCCGCGCGGCCGCCGAAATAGCCCGGTTGATATCGGGCCTGGAGGCCGCCTCCAAGAAGGCGGGAGGCGCGGAAGCCGTGCGTGCGGCCGTCAGTGAGAACCTGGCAAAAGCCCGTGTGGCCGTACACAGCGTTAGCGTGGACGCCGTGATGGTTCCCGTGGATGCGGGGATGGCGGCAGCCAAGCAATAAGGATCGGCCCGGCCCGCGCAATTGAGGCCGGGGGTGGGATGTTTTTGCAGACAATTCTGGAGGTAGAGATGCACCATACGAACCGACGTGAGTTCTTGCAGCAGAGCCTGGCCCTGGGCGCCGCGGCGGCTTTCCCCGTGGCGGCCTGGCCCGCTGCTCCGCTCCACGCCAACGACGTCATCGAACTGGGCCCCGCCAAGGTGAAAGTCTCACGCCTTGCCATGGGCACGGGCACCTTCGGCGGCGGCCGCAGTTCCAACCAGATGCGCAAGCTGGGCGCCGACGGCGTCGCGGATCTCTGGTGGGACGGCTTCGACAACGGCCTGTTCTTCTGGGACTCCGCCGATGGCTATGGCAGCCACGACGCCATCAAGTTGGCGCTGAAGAAGGTTTCGCGCGAGAAGGTCACCATCCAGACCAAGACGGCGGCCCGGACGGCCGACGCGATGAAGGCCGATCTCGATCGTTTCCGCCAGGAGATGGGGACCGACTACATCGACATTGTTCTGCTGCATTCGCGCATGAGCGCCAAGTGGGACGAGTTGGATAAGGGCCCCATGGATGTGCTCTCCGAGGCCAAAGAGAAAAAGATTGTGCGCACGGTAGGGATTAGTTGCCATTCGCGGGGCGCCATGGAAACGGCCATCAAGAGTCCCTGGCTGGAAGTCTGCCTGGCGCGCATCAATCCGATCAGCACGCGCATGGATGTTTCCACCCCGGATATGCTGCAATTGCTGGCGCGGCTGCGGGCCGCCGGCAAGGGCATTATCGGGATGAAAATTCTGGCCGAGGGCCAGATGAAGGATCGTATAGATGAAGCGTTGCGCTTCACCCTGAAGCAGGGCGCGGTGGACGCCTTCACCATCGGGATGGAGAGCCGCGCCGAGTTGAAAGATATCCGGGAGCGCATCCCCAAGTTGTCCCAGCCGGCGTAGCGGGAGATCTCAAACAGGCGCAGCAACCAGCGGTAATACTTGCCGCTGCGGTCCTCTTGTACCTCGCGCGACGCACGGTCGGGTTTCACCGCAATTGCCTCGAAACGGGACTGCGGCGGATCTGTAACGCCACACCAGGCAGGGGCCGCGGTACGGGCTTGCAGGAGTCGATTGCGCTGGTGGCCGCCGCAAACGACTCCCGGTTTGGGATTCGCCGCGCTTGGACTTGGCTGGCCTCAGTTCCGGCCATTTCCCCGGCCGCAAACGATAGGTGGCCGTCTTTCCAGATCCTCCTGAGATCTCGACTGGGCTTTTGCGGGCCAGCGCCTTCACCGCCGGCTGCGTGCGCCTCTCGCTTAAGCCCGTCGCCTTCGACAGGTCCGTAATCCGAATTGTCAATGTCGGTCATCTCTGCAGCTGCCGATAGAAATAAGCCGCCAGCTTGAACTCAGCCCCCGTAAGGGCCGGGAGGGCGTTGTCCACGAGCTGATGAAAGCTGTTAGGGCCGGCGAGAAATGGTGCCATTTCAGCCGGAGTTGGCCGGCGCCAGCGGCACCGGGTTGGTGGCGAGGACCCCATAAGAACTCTACACCAGCCTCTACATCGTCTTCGCCGCGGCGACAGATCTGTTTTCCTCAAGGTTGGGGCCCAAACATACTTCGGAGGAATTGTTTTTCCCACCGCGCTGCTGTCCGTATTGCCAGCAAGCCTTCCAACCTTCCAAACACCGTCCCGACTAAGCCGTCTGCAGTCGGCCCGCGTGTCGGGCCAGGCGGCATAACGAGTACCGGCGTAAGAAGCGTCTGGCTGATCCCGAATACGCCCAGGTGATCTGCGCTAGCCGGCGGAAGTGGCGTGAGGCTCATCCCGGATATCCGAAGAATTACCGGCTGACCCATCGCGGATGGAATATCGCACCTGTGCCGTCCTGCTAATGAGAGATGACTCAACCCGCCGCATTTATCGGCTTCATGACTTCACCAAATCCCACACGCGCACACCGGCCAATACTATTGCGTTTCTGGGAAGTCCAACGGCGCCGACAAACTCTACCTGGTGATCGAGCCCCTCAAGCCCGTTACCCAACTCCCCAAACCCCGGCTATCCGCCCGTGGTTAATGTTCCGGCATCGCCGGGCGAGGTCATCTCAATCTTTGGATACAACCTCGGCCCAACCGCACCACTAAACCTGGAACTCGATTCCACTGGGAAGGTTGCGACTCGGGTCGGCGGGGTGCAAGTCCTGTTTGAAGGTATACCGGCACCATTGACTTACGTGAGCGCGACGCAAATCAACTGTGTGGTGCCCTATGCCACGTTCCCTGGTGGGCTCGCAAATATTCAAGTGCAGTACATGGGACAGCCCCTTGCTCTTCTGCAGCCCGGCCAATCTATACCGTCTCTGACGCTCGCCGCCTCCGCGCCCGGCATCTTCACTGACACGGGCACGGGCGTCGGGCAGGCCGCGGCGCTGAATTCCGACAACACCCCCAACTCCGCGGCCAACCCGGCGCCGGTCGGTAGCATCGTCCAAGTGTTCATGACGGGGGAGGGGCAGACGGCGCCGGCCGGGGTTACCGGGTCCGTGACGTGCTCGGCCGGATGTGCGACAACCGCCGCGATCCCAAAGCCTGTCCTGCCCGTCAAAGCCACAGTCGGCGGCCAGCCCGCCACGGTGGTCTTCTACGGCGAAGCTCCGGGCCTGATAGCGGGCGTCCTACAGGTCAACCTGGTCATCCCGCCGACCGCCGCGCCGGGCAATGCTCCGCTGTCCATCACGGTCGGATCGGCCAGCCAGCAGGGAGTGACGCTGGCGGTGGGAGCGCCGTGAGGCCGCGCGCCACAATCGAGCCAGACCACGAAGGAACGTCTCTCCCCTGCTCACGGACGGGGCGATTTCACTCCGCTTTTTTCCGGCGGGCAGCGGGCCGCTTCCTTGCTGAGCGGACGGCGGCGGACGCGGCGGCGGCTTTTTTCGCCCTGGCGGTTCGTTCGGTTGGCGTCATAGTGTCCAGCGAGCGCTTACCGCCAATCGCCCCGCCCTTGCTGCCCTGCCTACGGAAGTATGCGAGCACTTCAGGGGGTAATTTCTTTCCCATGCCATCAGCTTAACCCCCTTTTGCTCCAGGCGCAAGAAAGTGCTTGACAGCTAATCGGGGTTTAGCTAATAATGGAGACATGCGAGCAGGTGCGGAAGGTTGACGCGGCGGCAATCCGAGCCTACCAGGACGCGCGCAAGGCGGAAGGCGTATCGGGCCGTACCGTCAACCTGGAAGTAACACTGATACGCCAGATCCTCAAGCGGGCGAAGCGATGGAGCATCATTGCCGATGACGTTGCGAACCTGCCAGAGAATCAAAACGTGGTCGGGCGCGCGTTGACGCTGGAACAGAAACTACTGCTGTTCCGCACGGCGGCAAGCAGGCCCGAATGGGACGTAGCCTACTGTGCAGGCGTCATCGCTGTGAACACCACTTGCCGCAAGGTGGAACTACTCAACCTGCATTGGTCGGACGTAGATCTATTCGGGCGCACCCTGCCCATTCAGCGAAGCAAGACGGAGGCGGGGCGGCGAACTATCCCGTTGAATGATGAGGCACTGGCAGCGTTCGCGCGACTACTGCGACGGGCGGAGGTTGCCGGCGGCGGCGCGGCGGAGCATTTCGTGTTTCCCGGCTGCGAAAATGGTGTGCTCGATTTCACTCGACATCAGCGGAGCCTGCACACTGCCTGGCGGAGCCTGGTAAAGGAAGCCGGAACGCAGGCCGGACGCGAAGCGGCACGCGCCGTGCTTGAATCGGGCGGCCGGATCGGCGCGGCAAAGGCCGCATGGAAGGGCGCGGCGCAAGCCTTCCGCGGTTTCAGGTTCCACGATTTACGGCACCAGAGCATTACCGAGATGGCGGAAGCCGGCGTGCCCGATGCGGCTATACAAAGCATCGCCGGTCACCTCTCCAAGAGAATGCAGGATCACTATTCACACGTCAGGATGGCCGCGAAACGGCAGGCTGTAGAGGCACTGGGCGGCGGGCTGATCGGCCTGGAACCAGACGCGGAACACGCCAAAGGCCGGGCGAACTGACGGGGTATGGTCGGGCGGCTTACGTCACAAAGCGTCACAACCGCCACTCGGGCGGGGCCTGAATTCCCCGTAACCTGCTCATTTCATTTGGTAGGCCCGGCTGGACTCGAACCAGCGACCACCTGCTTAGAAGGCAGGTGCTCTATCCACCTGAGCTACGGGCCCGTATATTGATTCTAAAATACTTCCCACCTTTTTTCCAAACGACTTTCGCTTTTCCTTCGACCGACTGTATCAAAACTGTATCAAAACCCCTTCAGTTTGGCCTGCCTGTGTCAAAACTCTTGCCCCGCTCGGTGGCCTGCCGATTCGACTTCGGCAGAGCTTCGCGCTTCATCTGCAACTTCATTTGCGAGTACTTCTTGAAAACCTTGGCGTCACCCTGGTGAAATAACTGGGTAACCCACTCGTCTGGGACGCCACCAGCAGAGAGCCTGTTAGCGCCGGAATAAGACGGTACCACTTTGGCCGGTTTTGGTGCTGCCAAGAGCGGCGGCAAGGGCCGGCGGACACACGCCGACGCCAGCCTTCGCCGATCGGAGCAGCCATGGTCCGAGGTCTTTCCGCGCCGAAAGGTGTCAGGCCATTGACGATCCTCCCGCGCCGTCGGCAGGAGCAGGAGCAGTGGAGCATCGGCCCTGCTTGGTGTCCAACTTGATGGACTCAATCACCAGGTAGAGCTTGTCGGCGCTGTCGACCTTCTCAGAAACGCAATAGTATTGGCCCGGTGTGGGCGTCTGGGATTTGGTGAACGGCAGCCCCGTGAGGCCGAACGTACCGATACGCAGGGCAGGGGCGGACGGTCCCGTAGTAGCGGAGAAGCGGAGCAAGGTCCGTGGAGCGAAGGCGGCAGGCCATTCGCGTCATGGTCAACTTGGCCAACTGGCAACAGGAGGAGCCGACTGGTTGTGGCGGAGGGTGGCAACTCTCAATGGATGGCACGAGCCGGATGAATCGAGAGATTCAGGTCCGGATCTGTGAGCGTCTCGGGGTGAAATTCCCCGGGCCTACTCGGTGCCGGTAAGGGGCGTCCCTACCGCGACGGGAGAGAACGGTTGAGCAGCTGCGTTCATCTGTGGCTATAATTTGTTTTCATAGCTCCCCCCGGGTCACACTCAGAAGGATAGGAGAACTAAACATGCCGTATCAAAACCCGCCCCCACTGGCCCTCCTTGGGGCCCGCCTCGTGCTGTTTGCAGTCGCTTCGGCCTGCTTAGGCCAAAGTGCGCCCGCCGCTACTCCGGCGCCACTAATGTCTCTGCTGGATCGCTTCACCGCCGCCGCGGTGCCGGCCTTTGGGCCCGCGGAGATCGAAGTCGCCCCCCGCAAGTGGGATCAGCCCATCCCGCCCGGCCTGCCCGGCAATGGCTTGGCCGAACACCCGATGCTCTACGTGGGTGAGGGCTACAACAAGATCCTCCTCGTCAATCGAGGCAAAATCGTCTGGACCTATTCCACCGGGCCCGGCTGGGAATACGACGACGTCTGGATGCTCTCGGACGGCAACATTCTCTTCACCCGCATGCAATACATTGCCGAGGTGACCCCTAACAAAGACTTGGTATGGCGTTACGACGCCCCGCGAGGGACGGAAATCCACACCTGCCAGCCGATCGGCTTAGACAGAGTCCTGTTCGTCCAGAACGGCCTGCCGCCCAAGCTGATGGTTGTCAACATCAAAACCAAGGCCATCGAAGTCCAGCACGATCTGCCCGCTCCGAGCCTCACCGATCCCAAGACCGTGCACGGGCAGTTCCGCCGCGTGCGCTACACGGCGAAAGGAACGTACCTCGTACCTTTCCTGACGATGAACCAGGTCGTCGAATACGACAAGGATTTCAACCAGATCTGGAAATACGAGATCACCAGCCCCTGGGCCGCACTGCGCCTCGCGAACGGCAATACCCTGATCACCGACGAGAAGGACATTCTCACCCGCGAAATCAATCCCAACAAAGAGACCGTCTGGGAACTCAAGCCGGGCGACCTGCCGGAGCCCTACCGCTTTATCAACACCCAAAGCTCGACCCGCCTGGCCAACGGCAACACCATCGTCTGCTCCCGTGGCGGCGATGGAAAAGGCCCCCAACTGGTCGAAGTCACTCCGGCCAAGAAAGTAGTCTGGGTCCTGCAGGACTGGGCCAACCTCGGTCCTGCCACAGGCATTCAGATTCTGGACGAACCCGGCATCCCGGAAAAGCCGGGCGAATCGCAGCACTGATACCGACGCCTTACTTCTCCTCGATCGCGAAAGTGGTAGACGCCGTAATCGAAGGGCGGCGTTCCCGGCGCGGCAATCCACTGCGCTGGCCAGCGCCCGGCCGCGAGGCTCGGGTTCGCTGTGGTCTGCGGGAAGGCCACCGGGGTCATGAAAACCATCAAAGCACAGCAAACGCATCGTACACTCCTGGTTTCGAACCGAGGCCCGACGTGGCGCGCGCACTCGTGCGTAGCAGTGCGTGCCGTGTCGAGGCTTCTCGACACCCGCCTGCGCGTGGCACGCCGAGTTCCGCAATGGCATGGTTATATTGACAGGCTTTCGCGCCATCCATGCCGCACCCTGCTAAAATCCGGCTGAGGTGCGACAATGACGGGCGCTCATAGCCAACGTAGTCCTTTCGGGAGGCTGTGGTGTGTGCCAGTCTTTCTGGTCGCCGTGCTGGGTGCCGCGTTGGCCGCGCCTGCCCATCGATTCGCCTGCACCGACTACACCCAGGGTAAAGTCTTCGTCGTGAACGACGCCGGAAAAGTGGAATGGAGTTATGACGCTCCGTTTGCCAACGACATCTGGGTGCTTCCCAACGGCAACTTGCTGTTCAATACCGGGCACGGCGTCAAAGAAGTGACGCGCGATCGGACCGTGGTGTTCTCTTACGAATCCGCCAGCGAGATCTACGCCTGTCAGCGCCTTCCCAACGGCAATACGTTCATCGGCGAATGCAATGCCGGCCGGCTGCTGGAAGTGGATCCTGCCGGCCGCATCGTTCACCAGGTCCGGCTGTTGCCGGAGGGCCAGGACGGCGGCTCGGCCTATATGCGCAATGCGCGGCGCCTCGCCAATAGTAACTATCTGGTGGCGCATTACGGGCTCCAGGTGGTGCGCGAGTACGATCCCGGCGGTAAAGTAGTGTGGCAGGTGGCCGCGCCCGGCGGCCCGCACAGCGTGGTACGCCTGGTGAACGGCAACACGCTCATCGCCAGCGCCGACCGCGACGGCGCCCCGGCGCGCGTTTTCGAAGCCGCGCCGGATGGGCGAACCGTCTGGGAGATCCGCGACGGTGACTTGCCAGGTGTCAGCTTGAAATTCATGGCGGGCCTGCACCGCTTGCCTAACGGCAATACCGTGATGAGCAACTGGCTGGGGCACGGCCAGTTCGGCAAGGCCCCTCAACTGATTGAGGTAACACGAGACAAGCGCGTGGTCTGGACTTTTGCCGATCCCGACACCATGAAGACGATCTCCAGTGTCCAGCTATTGGACGTGTCCGGCGACGCGATTGCCGGCACGATTTTGCATTGAGGAAGGAGCCGGCACGATGAACCGGCGCAGTTTTCTGTATGGCAGTGCCGTGCTGGCAGCGGCGAGGCCGAGCGCGGCCGCCGCAGCCGATGTCCCTCTCGCCGAGAAAGTGGCCCAAGCCGCTCTGGCCATGCAGCGCCACTCCTGGGAGCAGGGAATCCTGGCCCAGGCGTTTCTCGATATGGGCGACCGCGAGCGCGTGATCCTGATGGCCAAGGGCGCGATTGTCGAAAAGGACGCCAACGGGCGCTTGGCGGCCATCGGCGGCGGTGCCACCGACCCCGCCATGGGCGGCGCCGCGTACTGGCGCGCAGCCGAGTTGACGGGCGATCCCGGGATGCGGCAGGCCGCGCAAGGCTTACTCGATTTCGTCTTGAAGAAAGCACCCCGGGCCACCGATGGAACCTGCTACCACGTCTTCAACGCTCCCGAGATGTGGTCCGACAGTTTCTACACCACGCCTCCGTTCCTGGCGGCGACTGGCCATTATGACGATGCCCTGCGGCAAATCGAGGGCCTGCGCAGGCGCCTCTGGAGTCCCGAAAGCAAGCTGCTTTCTCACATCTGGGACGATGGCCGCCGCGAGTTTCGCGACAAGGCATTCTGGGGAGTCGGCAACGGCTGGGCCGCGGCCGGGATCACACGCGTGATTGCGGCTCTGCCCGTCGCCCGACGGCAAGACCAGGAGCGGCTCGCCGCGTTTCTTCGGGAACTACTGGATGCGTGCCTGGCTCACCAGCGCGCAGACGGGCTCTTCCCCAACGTGCTGGACCAGCCCGAAAGTTTTGTTGAAACCAACCTGGCGCAGATACTGGCTTTCACTATTTACACCGGCGTGCCTGGCGGTTGGTTGCCGGCCAGTTACGTCCCAGCCGCCGACCGCATGCGCGCCGCCGCCCGCACCAAGGTGGACCAACATGGCTTCGTGCAAGGGGTTTGCGGCGCACCCAGTTTCGATCATGCCGGAGTAGCCGCCGAAGGCCAGGCTTTCTTCCTGATGATGGAAGCCGCGAGTGCCCGCGAGCGACGAGCCAACTGAGTGTGGCGCACGCACTCCCGCGTCCGCCTTCCACGCCTCGGGGCCTCCGGCCCCCCTGGTGCGTCATGCCGGGAATCCGAGCCGCGACCGTGAGGGAGCGGTCGTGGGCGATAGAGGATCTCAATGACTAACACACAGACCGTAACGCTCGATGGCGGCGCGCCCGCCAGCCGTGCATATGTAGTCGGCATTTCCGCCGTGGCGGCCATCTCCGGCCTGCTCTTCGGCTACGATACGGCCATCATCAATGGCGCCTTGATGTTCTTGCGCGGCGAGTTTCGTCTTTCGGATTTTCAGACTGAAATTGCCGCCGGCAGCTTGCTGGTCGGCTGCCTGGCGGGTGCGAGTGCCGCCGGAACGCTCAGCGACCATTATGGCCGGAAGCGCTTGATGCTGGTCGCATCCGTGCTCTTTTGCGTCTCGTCTTTAGGCACCGCGCTTCCCCGCACTCTGCTGGAATTCACCCTAGCCCGCTTCGTCGCCGGCACGGCCATCGGCGTTGCCTCCGTGCTGGCCCCGCTCTACATTGCGGAGGTCTCCCCGGCGGCCATTCGCGGCCGGCTGGTCACTTTGAATCAGATGGCCATCGTTACCGGGATACTTTTATCTTACTTTGTAAGTTGGGTTCTGTCCGGACTTGGCCCGGTAAGTTGGCGCTGGATGTTCGCCAGTGCGGGCGTCCCGTCCGGGATCTTGTTCGTATCTCTCCCGTTCATCCCGGAGAGCCCGCGCTGGCTGGTGAAACAGAGCCGCCTCTCGGAAGCCATGGTCACTCTCCGCCGCGTCAACGGGGACGTTGCCGCCGCCAGCGAAGCCGCTTCCATTTCCGAAAGCCTGTCTACCGAGACGGGCTCTCTCCGCGAGTTGCTGGAGCCACGCCTGCGCCGCCCGCTTGCCATCGCCATCCTTCTGGCGGTCTTCCAGCAGATTACCGGCATCAACACCGTGATCTATTACGGCGCCATTCTGTTTCGGGAGCACGGCGGACAGGCAAGCGCCTCGTCGGCCATCGGAGCCAATGTCACCATCGGTGCCATGAATTTCCTCTGCACGATGTTCGCCGTCATGTTCATCGACCGGATCGGGCGCAAGCCGCTGCTGCTGGTGGGCTCCGCCGGCATGGCAATCTCGCTGGGCGCCCTGGCCTTCGCCTTCCGCATGACGCCCGTGCCCGCAACCCTGATCCTGACCCTGGTCCTCTGCTATGTTGCCTTCTTTGCCATTGGTCTCGGACCGGGCGTCTGGGTTTATATCTCCGAACTGTTTCCCACCGCCGTCCGTGGCAGGGCGATGTCCGCCGCCACTCTCTGCCTTTGGGGCGCGTGCCTCGCGGTCACGCTATCATTCCTGACTCTCGTGCAGCACCTCGGCGCCGCCGGTGCATTCGCATGTTATGCCGGCGTGTGTATCGTTACTTTCCTGTTCGTTTGGCGGTTCACTCCGGAAACCAAAGCCCGCACTCTCGAACAGATTCAGGAATTCTGGCGAAAATAACTTCGCGCTGTCTCTTACTTCTCCGCCGCCGTGATCGTCACTCTGCGCCGGCTCAGCGTGGGCTGTCCTTTGCCCGCATCCGCTTTGGCCTCGAGCAGGAAGTCGCCCGGCGCGTTCGGCACTTCCAGATCGACGTAGAGAGTGGTTTGCCCCAGCGCGCCCACTTCGAAAGCCGCCTGGGCGCGCGCCACCTCGCCGCCGCTGGCGGAGTGGAGCGATACCGTCATGTTTCCCGCGGCCGGGTCGTATTCGTCATTTACCAGCATTACCTGGAAGGTGTGCTTGCCCGCCGCCAGCTTCGCCTGCCAGAAGCTCAGGTACACTCCCAGCGGTGCGAAGGCCTGGGACATGTAGTCGCGGAAGTGCGGCTCCAGTTCCAGTTTCTCCACGTCGTGGAAATGATCGGCTGTGTACCCCAGCCGATCGCTGCTCATCAGGTACACGAAATGGAGCACGGCGGCATATTGACGGTAAGCGCGCCAGAACTCCGTGATGCCGGCCAAAAGATAAGCGTTCAGCCCCAAGCGGTCCTCGGCCGTGGCGTTGGCCGGCAACAGGCGCGGATACAGGTCCTTGGTCAGTTCCGTGGGCGAACCATCGCGGTTCAGCCACAGCCATCCGTACTCGTTCAGAATCAGCGCGTGCCCGCTGGGCGCTCCCGGAGCCTTGCCATTCGGCTTCTCGAACGTGGTCATGCTGAACTCCGGCCCGTCCGGCTTCGACATGTCGTAAAACTCGTAGGGATGATCTTCCACCGGATCGTCCGGGCCGGCCGGCGGGTTATAGCTGTTTTCCCAGGGCCGGTTCGAAAGGTCCAGCCCGCGCACCGCGGGGATGATCTTTTCGCCGAACATCGGGTCGAAAGTTTCGTTGTCGGCGTCCCAGATGGCCACGCTCGGGTGATTCCAGTTGTCGCGCATCCATTCGCCGTATTCGCCGATCATCTCGGCGGCGTCGAAGTGCACCTGGTTCTCCGCGCCGTGCCAGCCCCTTCCCGTCCACACAAAGTATTCGTTTTGGATCAATAGCCCCGCCTCGTCGGCGATGTCCAGCCATTTGTCGGGTACCGGACCGATGCAGAAGCGGAACGCATTCCAGTGCATCTGTTTCGGAATTTCCACCAGCAGCTTGCGCACCCATTTCTCGTCCCACGGCAGCACGCCCGATTTCGGATCCTCGAAAAAGCGGTGCAGCGTAATATTGGAGCCGCGCAGGAAATACGGGCGGCCGTTCAGATAAGCGCGCTTCGTCGCCGTTTCGAAATGGAATTCGCGCATGCCGAACCGGGTGCTGGCCGTGTCCCCGCCGGTACCCGTTTCGAGCACGTATAGATTCGGCTGTTCCGGCGTCCACAGTTTGGCAGCGGGTATCGGAATCTGCCGCGTAACCGTCCGCTCTTCCCCGGCTGCCAAGCGCATCCTCATGGCCGGGGCGCGCGCCGCCACCGCGTTCGACTTCCATTCATCGACCGTCTGCGCGAGCGTGAACGCTACCGCCCGCGTCGAATGATTGCGCAGCCTGGTCTGGACCGTGATCGACCTCAAGTCGCGGCTCGGCGCCACCTGTATGGTCTCGATGGCGGGATTGTCGCTGAGTTCCAGCGAGACGCTGTCATAAATGCCCGGCGTCCAGCGGTTCTTCTCGAAATCCGTCCCCGCCGAAACCGACGCCGGCAGCACGCCCGGATGCGCGCCCACCCGCACCACGATCTCGTTCTCACCCTGCCGCAGTTTGTCCGAGACGTCGAATATCGCCGCCGTGAAGCAGGGAAGATGCTCGCCCGCCTTCTTTCCGTTCACCCACGCCACCGCGCCGAATTGCGCTTTGGCGATCCGCAGCGTCGCCACACTGCGTACGGCAGCGACATCGAACCGCCGCCGGTACCAGAACCAGTTCCGCTCCTGCCGCGAGACGCCGGCATTCGTAACCAGCGCCGACCGGGGAGCCAGGCCCCGATCCACACGATTCTGAATTAATTGACGGCTCTCGAATTGGTCCACGTCCTTGAAGCGGGGCACGGCCGAATGCGCCAGACCGGGAACCGGTGCCTTATGGGTATAGGTGGCAGGCGGTCTTTCGCCGTCGATGGAATCGGCGATGTCCCACTGCCCGTCCAGCGACAAGGTGGTCCGCTGCGCGGCCCACAGCGGGGCGGCAAAGACGATCAAAAACGAGAAAAAGATCCGCAAGTGAAATCAGGCTCCTATTCCGAATCTATCGCGGATCTTGGCGGTAAGCGGAAAACCCGGGGCCGGAGGTCCGGCGCCGTTTAGCCGGCCGCGGCCAGCGCACGATCGGCATCGCCCGCGAGCGGATAGCCGTCACCGGCCGTTGCCGCGGCCATGGCCTTCGCGCGCACAAGAGTTCGGTCGTGCCAAAGCTGCCATCCGGATTTCACGCTCCGAATCACTTCTGTGCGATCAAACGGCTTTGCCAACACGCCCCATGCGCCCAGGTTCAAAACCTCCGCCCACAGCCGGTCGTCCGCAGTCTCGGAGGTGACGATCAACGATGGAGATCTCGGCAATGCGTCGATATGGTCCAGCACGTCGATCCACCTCCCTGGCGATAAGTTCCGCTCACAAACGACAACCGCAATCTCGTGGTGTCGCAGCATAGTTACCGTTGACTCTAAATCGCGGGCTGTCAGCAGCATCCATGTGGAATGACTGACGATGGCCTGTAAGCACATATGGTCCTCGTCCTGCGGGCTGACAGACAGGACGGTCAGTTTCGCGTTAGTGCGGGGCACGGTTGTGCTCGAAGTTCCGCGATGCTCTCCCATGGGCAAGTCCCCCTCTCGTTGTGTCGCGGGACGACACGCGTTGCCAGAAGCCAATTGTTTCGGTCCAACGGACTGGTCTCAGCCCCTTGCCACCGGAGCGCAATATTCGGTGCCCAAACTTTAAAACGATATTGGGTGCTGAATGTCCAAGGGTATATTTGAATTCCGCGGTTGTCAACGAATTTCTTATTAGGTTTTTCCCTGGCATGCCCCGGCTTCCGCACGAAAAAAACCGGATTTCCCTTTGACTCTTACCGGCGTCCAACCGGCTGCGGCGTAGGTTGGTGTCAATCGTGCCGGCTTGCGATATTAAGCTCCATGATTACAACCAGAAGGGCTGTGGCTCGGCATGCGTTTGGGAGCCGCAGCGGCCGCGAAATTACCAGCAAAACCCTGTGTCGCAGCCAGTGGGATATTCAAATAACAGAGCGCGCGCGCCGCCGGAAATCCGTCGGATTGATTTCTATATGAAATAGACCGGCGGATTGAATTTATCGCACCCGGATAGGACTGGATTGTGGCTGCGGAGCGAACGCTAGGGCACGCGTTGGAAGACGTCGTCGAAAGTAACTCGATCGCGGCTGGAATGCCAGACGACTTCGATGGTGTCGATATGGCCCGCCACACGGATAATTTCTACTTCGCCCGTCGATCCATCGGCCGAGCTGAAGGGCAAGTGAGCCGAACTGCCGCCGGCGGGACCCGCGAATTGAAAATCCACTTTGCCGTTCAGCTTGCGATTCTTGGGGACCTTGTAGCTGCCGGAAAACGAGCCGCGGATCTGGCCCGCCGACTCGTTCAGAGTCAGCAGGAGCGATTCCGGGGGGAACGGCGAGCCTGTTGGCGCATCGGCTCCATGCACCCAGTGCCCCGATAGTGGCGTCACGCGGGGCGTTGGCGGCAGCATTGCGCCCGCCGCTGCCTTTGGTGCGGACGCCGGCGCTGACGCCGGGCTAACCACCGTCGCGGAGACGGATGGCTGCGGCGCCGGCGCGCTCGGATGCGGTATGGACGCAGTATTCGCCGGCGGCTGATTGATCGCCGGTGTAGCGGGCGTCACACTCGGCGGACGGGCGGGCGAACTCGCCGCCGGAGCGGGCGGCCTGGCGGCTTCGGCGGTCTGCAGTCGCGGCGGTGCCGGGTTCGATGTGGCGGGCGTTGTCTGTTTGGAAACCGGCTCGGATGGCGTCTCACGCCGGGGCGGCGGAAGCGACGACTGGATAATCTCGCGCCTGGCGGAATCGGCGCTGCGGGATTCCTTGGTAGGCTCAACTTTCTTGTCGGAAGGCCCTTCAGCCGGCCGATTGGCCGCGGGCCGCAGCGCCGCCGTCTCGGCAACGGCTTTCCCCGCGGCGCTCTCGGGCCGCGGCGCCCTATCCGCTTCCGGCGGTCGCGGAACGGCCGCGGACGCATCCTCTGCTGGCGGCATCGGACCGCGGAACTCTGTCACCTCTCCGATCGGACCGGCTCCCAGTACCCTTATCACCAGGGCGACCCGCACCACCCGGGAGTGGCGGACCACCTGAAAGCTGCCCACCCTGATCGCCGCCCGGTCCAGCGGCAGGTTCGTCCGGGTCTCTCCGTCCTGGATTTGCAGGCTCCCGCCCAGTAGTTCCTTCGCAGCCAGCGTCCTTCGGTCCCATTCGATGCGCAGCAGTCCCGCTTGATCGATCGCACGCAGGTGCAGTGGCCCGGTTCTTACCGGCGAGGCCGGACGCGGAGTCGCGGATTGGTACCAGAACGCGGCTCCAATTCCCAAGGCCAGCCCAGCCACCAGCCACGGCCAGGAATGCCCCTTCCTTTTGGATGCCCACACGGCCACCAGTGGCGGGCCGCCTCCCACCGAACCTATCGGAAGAGGCGAGGACAAGCTTCGGCCCGCCGCCAGGTTCACAGCCCACTCCGCTTGCGGCGTGCGAGCCGTTCTCGGTGAAGGTGCCAGCCCCGTCTCCTGATAATAGGTTTCGGGACCAGGCGTTGGGGGGGTGGGATCCCGGACATCGGCCAGCTCGGCCTCCGCCAGGTCGAACTCCCGGTAACATTCCTGGCCGTGGATGGTCCCGTCCTCTTCCTGAAAAAAGAAGCCCGCTCGGACGCCCGCTTGGAACGACGGACGCAAGACCAGCGCCACCTGCCACTTCTGCGGAAAATAGCGGCTGTGCAGCTCCAGGTCCTTATCGCTGAGGAAGATCCCGCTTCGCGTGTGTGAGTGAAACCAACCCACCAGCACCGAACCATGCAGCCCCGGATCGCGGCGCGACCTCTCCATCAGCGCCTCAAGATTCTCCAGATCCTTCTCGGAAACCAGGAAGCCCGGCCCGTGCAGGTGCTCGCACTCTATCGGCCGGAAGGCGGTAATCTGCACCACGCCATCCAGGTGCGTTCCAAATAGCAACCCGGCTAATTCCACTCCCCCTCGCGGGGCGGAGTGGAAAGCCTCGCAAACCACCCGCTCGATTTCCGCCAACACGCGGCGCGAGTACTCAATGACGAACGGACATTGCGGCACGTGCCAAGTCGCGAAATCGGTTTGATCCACTGTCTTCATCGAATCGCTTCAACCGTGGTTAAGCAACTTTCTATACTATGTTAACCCCGGCGCCGCCAACTCGCCCTGGTACCAGCCGGATTTTGTTTTGGCTTTCCCCCGGGAAAACGGATGTCGCCCGGCACCGTCTTCGATAGAATGGTATTTGCGCCACCTGTTGCACGCGTTGCCGGAACTTCCGCGGCTGGACCTGATCGGTGCCATTGACGTCCTAGTGGTGGCGTTTGTCGTCTACCAGGCTCTCATGGTAGTGCGCGGCACTCGCGCCGGGCACATTCTGGCCGGCATCATTATAATGCTGGTGCTTTACCTCGGGGCTTCCTGGAGCGGGCTGGAAGCTTTGCGCTCGGTACTGTCTTTCATCGTCCCCTATACCGGCCTTGCCATTATAGTATTGTTTCAATCGGAAATTCGCCGTACCCTGGCCCGTCTCGGCCGTAAACGCTGGTTCGGACTGGGCGGCGAATATCGCAATCCCGAATCGACCGGCGAAATCATGATGGCGGTCGAACAGCTCGCGCAGCAGCGCATCGGCGCCCTGATCGTGCTCGAACGCGACATCGGCCTGCGCACCTTCATCGAAAGCGGCGTGCACCTGGACGCGCGCATTTCCCGCGACCTGCTGCTGTCCATCTTTCAGCCCGGCCCACCCCTGCATGACGGTGCCGTCATCGTGCAGAAAGACCGCGTGGCCGCCGCCGCCTGCTTCCTGCCTCTCACCACCAACCCCGGATTATCCGGGAAACTGGGCACCCGGCATCGCGCCGCCCTCGGCATTACCGAGGAAACCGACTGCCTTTCGGTTGTGGTATCCGAAGAGACCGGCCGCATCTCCGTCGCCGCCTTCGGCGAGTTGGCCCCAGGCCTGACGCCGGCTGAAGTGGTGGAGCGCATACAACGTCATTTCGGCGTACAGCGGCCCACCAGCGTCGAGATCGGAGAGTTCCCCGCCGACATTCCGCTCTCCTCCGGCGACGAGGCCGCCCACGGAGAAAGGGTGGACCACCTGTGACTCACCTGCTCCGCATTTTCCGCGTGCTTGTCCACAACCTGGCCTGGAAACTCCTCGCCCTGGCTCTGGCCGTGGTGATCTGGATTCTGGTGTCGAGCGAGCCCGAATACTCCACCTTCGCCACGGCGCGCGTCGTCTATAGCGACCTCCCCGACGACCTCGATATCAGTTCCGATCCGGTGCCCCTGGTCACGCTGGAACTCCGCGGCCCATCGAATGAATTGCGCAACCTGGAGGGACCGCAGCGCCCGTCCGCCGTCCTGGGCATGTCCGATGCCGTTCCCGGCGAGCGTACTTACACCATAGAAGATGGCGCCGTACATCTGCCGCGCGGCGTCGAGCTGTTGCGCTCTATCCCGTCGGAAATCCGCTTTCGCTTCGAAAAGCGCACCACCCGGCTCGTCCCGGTCAAAGCCCGCTTCAGCGGCCCCAGAGCGGCCGGACTCGATCCCGCCGCGGTCGCGATCCAGCCGCCATCGCTCGAAATTACCGGTCCGGAGAGCCACGTATCCCGCGTGCAGAACGTGGTCACCGACGCCGTCGATCTCTCCACCGGGGCATCCGCGATCACCCAACGCGTCAATGCCTTTGTGGACGACCCGTTCGTGCGCTTCGTCAATTCTCCGCAGGTGACCGTCAGCGTGGCGCTCCCCAATCGCTAGGAAACCTCTTGCTTGGGTCGCGGCTCCGTGCGCATTCTCCGTTGGCGTGCCATACTCGTCTCGTATGAGCTCCCCCGCGGGTTCCACCCGGCGCGCCCTGTTGACCGGAATGCCGGCGGCGCTTTCGGCGGCGGCCGCCGGGGCACAAACCGGACGCGCCGCGAAACCCAATATCCTGCTGGTGATTTCCGACCAATTCCGCGGCGATTGCCTGGGTTCTTTGGGCGTGAACCCCATGAACCTGACCCCGAATCTCGACGCCATGGGTTCGCGCGGGGTGGTGTTCCGTTCCGCCTTCGCCAACCAGCCGGTGTGCGCTCCGGCGCGCGGCAGCATCTTTACCGGCCAATACCCGGCGCGTCACGGAGTGGTGCGGAACGGCATCGCGCTGCCTCCGGGTACACCCACGCTCGCCACCACTCTGCGCGCGGCCGGTTATTCGGCCAACTACATCGGCAAATGGCACCTGGCCGGAGACGAACGCGGCGCCGCGCCGCCGCCGGCCCGCGGCGGGTTCCTCGATCTTTGGGAAGCTTCCAACCTGCTCGAGTTTACTTCCCACGCTTACGAGGGCGATCTTTTCGATAATGCCGGCCAGCCCATTCACTTCTCCAACCGCTATCGCGCCGATTTTCTCACCGACCGCGTCGAACGCTTCCTGCGCGGCGCCCGCCGGCCATTTCTGCTGGTGGCTTCCTACCTCGAAGTGCACCACCAGAACGATGCCGATACCTTCGACCCACCGCGCGAGTTCGCCAATCGCTATCCCAATCCGTTTGTGCCCCACGACCTGCGCCTCCTGCCGGGCTCCTGGCCCAGCCAACTACCTGATTACTTCGCCTGCGTGGCCAAAATGGATGAAGCGGTGGGCCGCATCCGCGGCGTGTTGGCCGATACCGGCCTCGACCGGGACACTATCCTGGTTTTCGTGAGCGACCACAGTTGCCATTTCAAGACCCGAAATACCGAATACAAACGTAGCCCGCACGACGGCTCGCTGCATATCCCGCTGGTCATGGAGGGCCCCGGCTTCAACCGTAATCTCGCCATCGGGGAACTGGTCGGCCAGGTGGATTTGATGCCTACCCTGCTGGCTGCCTGCGGCGTGCCCGCGCCCGCCGGCGTCCAGGGCCACAGCTTTCTGCCGCTGTTAGACCGCCGGACCACGGATTGGCGCGACGAGGTCTATTTCGAGCTGTCCGAATTCGTGCTTGGCCGCGGCCTGCGCACGCCGCAATACACCTACGCCGTAGCCGCCCCGCGCCCGGCCGACCGGCTGCCCGAACGCGCCGGCCGGTACGTCGAATACATCCTCTACGACAATTATGCCGATCCCTGGCAGCAGGTGAACCTGGCTGGCCGCGCCCCCTACGCCAAAGTAGCCGAGACCTTGCGCGCGCGCCTGGCGGAGCGCATGAAGGAAGCCGCCGGTGAGACCACCCCCATTGAGCCTTGCTGGTTCCCGTATCCGTAACAGGGCGGGTGTTTCAACTTCGTTCCCGTCACGGCGATTTGGGTTCGCTCTTGTGCATTCTTGTGCATACCGGCGGGAGACTTCCCGGTCAGGGCAGGGCCTTGTAGTACGCCGCGATAAAGGCGGCGGCCGGTCCGTTCTGTTCGTGCAAGTGGATCCCGTCGATCCGCGCCGCGCAACTCACGGCTTCGAACTTGGGCGTCACCGAGACCAGATCCGGATGGTTGGCCGCCACCTTTGCCAGAGCCGAGTCGACATACTCGGGAACATGACAGTCCTGTTTCTTGGCGTCGTGGTCGGTGTTGGGACCAAGCGCGGGCTTGTCGGAATGGCACCAGCCGTTCAGCGGACAACGAATGATGGTCATGATGTCGATCCGTCTTGCGCTGGGACGTTTGGCGCGAATGGTCGCCAGTGTGGCCTCCAGACTATCGACCCAGGCCTTTTCGGAGGTCAACTCCCAACTCCACGCCTGATAGACAATCCTGTCCGGCGCGTCCCCGTTTTGGGCGCATGGGACGGTCAGCCGGACATTATTCACGCCGCCGACGTTGGTCGGGCTCCACGTATAGCTGTCGGGTTTGGCGTATTCGTAGGTGTAGCCGTAGTGGGAAAATCGCCCCTGCCATCTCGTCTTGAGATCGCCGAGGCCATCGTAAAAACCTCCATCCCACCACTCGCCGCTGGAGTAAAGACCAATCAGTTCAGTGCAGGTAAAAGGACCGCGGGGCGGCGTCGCCGGGACCGCCGCCTTCTGGGCCGCTGCCGTCTGTGCCAGCAGGGCCGCGGCGGCCAGGGATTTCAGGATTAAAGAAACCTTCGTCGGCATCTGTTTCCAACTTCTCTCGATCTGAACAAAAGCGGAGTGTAGCACGCCTTCCGGAGCGAGTACGGGAGCATTTCCTGGCAGAGCCTGCTTTACGGGGATAACTGGGATCTTAAAGAAGACGCCGGTGCGCTCGCGGCATTTATAAAAAAAAGTTGTTCCTTATGCCTTCCTCATTCTGCAAACCGTACACTTTCTCATAGGTTCGCTTTGTAGCCCACCATTCCGGCGCGTAGCCGGTCAGGCCACGACGCCTCGCTCAATTGATATTCCCTGTAGAGCATAGCGGTACATCTGTGCCGCGTTGCGCCATGGGAATAAAGCCGCAGTTCACATTGTTTCTTTGGGGGGAGACACCATGGTTAAAAGACTTTTCATCGGACTGTTTGTCGCCTTCGGTATTCTTTCGATTCCGCCGGCCAACGCCCAGTCCACCTTCGGCACCGTGCGCGGGAGCGCGCTGGATCAAAGTAGTGCGGCCGTTCCCGGAGCGACGATCACTCTGCACAGCGTCGACGAGAACAACAACGCCGCCGTGCTGTGCGACGACCACGGGAACTTTGCCTTCGAGAATCTCAAGCCCGGCCGTTACACCATCACGGCGGCCAAGGAAGGCTTCGCCGGTTCGGCGGTGAGCCAACTGGAATTGACGGCCCGCCAGACCTTGCGCGTGGATGTCACTCTAGCCGTAGCATCTCAGACACAGACCGTTGAAGTCGTAGCCGGCGCCGTAGCCGTGAATACCGAAAATGCCACTCTCACCGATTCCAAGGTGAATAGCGACATAAGCCAGCTTCCGATCAACTCCCGAAGCGTTTCCTCCAGCCCTCTGGCGGCTCTCGCCCTGTCTGCCTCCGTGACGACGGACTCGCAGGGAAATATTGCCGTGGGTGGCGCGACGGCGGCGCAGACGGGCTTCTCCGTGGATGGCATTTCGACGGCCAACGTGCGCCTGAATGGCGCGCTGCAGGACGCCTACCCGTCCATGGAAAACATCGCCGAGATGAAGGTTACCGCATTCAACAACAATGCGGAGTTCGCCCAGATCGGCGACGTCACCTTTGTCACCAAGAGCGGGACGAATCAATTGCATGGCAGCGCCTTCGAGTACTTTCAAGATAGCGGCATGGATGCCAACGTCCTGAATTTCACCACCAAGGCACCGCGGACCTTTAATACCTTCGGCGGCAGCTTAGGAGGCCCCGTCACGATTCCCAAGCTATACAAGGGACAAGACAAAACTTTTTTCTTCGTGGATTATGAAGGGAACCGGAAGACCCAGTCCTACCCGGAACAGCTTCTTGTGCCATCGGCGGCGGACAGAAGCGGCAATCTGAACGACCTCGTCGCTGGTCTTGGAAACGGTCCGGTACTCGATCCTTTCACGGGCGCCCCTTTTCCGAATAACACGATTCCGACCGGCTCGTGCCCGGACTGCATCAATCCCGTGGCTCAGGCCGTGCTGAATTATTACCCTCTGCCAAACGCCAACCTGGGTGTTCTGAACCCTTCCTATAACTATCAGACTCTGGTGCCGACCCCATCGAACGCCGACGGTTTCGATATCAGATTGGATCACAACTTTAATCCCAAGCAGCAACTCTATGTACGCTTTAGCGGGAAGAACACCTTTTACACGGAGTTCGATAACGCCGGAGTCATTGCACCCGCGGGTGTTTTCCTGCCGAGTGACGGAGCTAATGAACGGAACCGCAGCCTGGTGGTTTCCTATAACTATTCCATTACTCCGACGCTGCTGAACGAATTCCGCTTTGGATTCACGAATTACAATGAAAACGACACCTTCCCGATCCAAGGGTCCCAGGCTATTTCTCAACTCGGGCTGGTCTTCGATCACCCCGTAGGCATTGCCTCGCATCCCACGGCCGATGCCTTCCCGACCTTCAATTTCGCCGATGGCTCCGTTACCTCGATCGGGCAGGACCGGGTTGGACCAACCGTTTCGGGGAACCTCCAATTCACTGACAATATCACTAAGATCCTGCACAAACACACGCTCCGATTCGGACTGGATGTCCGCAGAGAGCGTTTCAACGGCCTTATGTACTACGCGCCGTCCGACGACTTTGGCGACTTCACCTTCAGCGGTTCGCTCACCAATTACTCCGTTGGCGATTTTCTGATCGGCACGCCGAACCCGTCTTACTTCGCGGTCACGGGCCCACAAATGAATGCGAACACTGTCCAATGGGGCGTATACGGCCAAGACTCATGGCAGGCTAACAGCCATCTCACGGTCAATTTCGGGTTACGGTGGGAATTGCTTCCGCCGTTTCAGGAAACCAATGGCGATATCGCTACGTTTGTTCCGAGCGGGAACAACGTGACCGTCGTCGTTCCCGACAAATTCTATCCCTTTATCGCCCACAATCCCACTTACCAGCAGATCTACACGGGATTTCTTCAAGGATTCAACGCCTGTTCGCTCCCGGATAATACACCCCTGCTGCCGTGCTCGAACATCGAGACAGCCAGCCAGGCGAAGATGCCGCAAGGCCTTCGGTATTGGAATTGGCACGATTTCGACCCGCGTGTGAGCATCGCCTACCGTCCGTTCAACAACAACAAGACGGTCGTTCGCGCCGGCTTTGGCATCTACACCATGACGACCCTTGGCCCCATGTCCTTCAACAGCGGCATCATCGCCCTCTCGGACCTGCTCACTTACAATAATTCCGTCACCAACGGTGTTGCCGCGTTCCAGTTTCCGCAAACGGCCCCTCCCGGCGCGGCGGCAACTTTGGGCGGCGGCGATTTCGAGGAGGGAAACAATCCGCACTGGAAGGATCCTTCGTCGGCGCAATGGAACTTGACCCTGGAACGGGAATTGACGCCGAACACCATGGTCCGGTTGAGCTACACCGGCCAGGGCGGCTACCACCTTCCCATCACCATAGACCTGAACCAAATTCCGGCGAGCACGACCCCCTACACCATACCGAACAACGGATATTCATCCGTCGATCCGCGCGCGCCCTATCAAAACTGGCTTCTGCTGATGCAATCGGAAAGCATCGGCAATCAAAACTACGAGTCGGGTATCGTGGAATTCACCCATAGAGCGTCGCATGGGATCACCTTCCAGGCAAACTACACCTTCACGAAAAACATCAGCGACGCGCAAGGCACCGATGCACCCAGCGCATACGCAGGCGAAGAGCCCTATGCCGTGGAGATTGCCAACCGCTACGATATTGGGTACGATCGCGGGAACGTGGTGGGAATGCCGCGGCAACGCTTCCTGCTGACGGGCACGTACCAACTGCCGTTCGGAGCCGGGCAACCCTTCCGTGGACCTCACTTCCTGAATCCCGTTATCGGCGGCTGGAACCTCAGCACGGTCACGACCGTCCAGTCCGGTCAGTGGCTGACAGCCACTATGCCGGCCGCGGACGATCAATCGAACACTGATATGATCGAGCGAACCACCGGCGGGGCCGTTGCGCGTCCGGATTGCGTAGGTAACCCTTATGCCAACCAGACCTCGCAAAACTTCGTCAACATCAATGCCTTCGCTCTGCCGCCAGCCAACGCCGGGCGGTTTGGGAGTTGCGGCGTCGGTAACCTGGAGGGCCCTCACATGATCAACGTGAACATGGGTCTGGCCAAGGTGTTCCAGATTAGGGAAGGCCTGCGACTGCGCTTCGAAGCTTCATTTACTAACGTGGTCAATCACACCAACTTCGCGCCCCCCGCACTAAACGTCGGTAACCCCTCTAACTTCGGGGTCCTCGAAGCCGCGCTGCCTCAGGGCAATGGAGGCAATCGTACCGGACAGGTCGCGTTGCGACTCGACTTCTGAGGACGCCCCCGGTGGCCAGGAATTGCTGCTGAAGCTGTAAGAGAGAAGGCCCGGCAGTTGGCAGAGGAGGTCACTTCTTCCGTTTTCGTGGCTTCCTCGCCGGCTCTTCCCAGAGCGCAAACTGCAGTTTTCGTTCGTTGTCGTCGACCCGTTCCAGAATCACCCGCATAGCGTCGCCGATGGCGAACTCGCGGCGGGTGCGTTTGCCCACGATTGTGCGGACATTTTCCTGGTACGTGTACTCGTCGCCAGGCAGGCTGTCGATCGGCACCAGGCCTTCGATGAACAGATCGGCCAGTTCCACGAACAGGCCGTACTTTGCCGTCGAAATCACCAGCGCGGCGAAGTCGTCGCCCACCCGTTCGGCCATGAATTTGATTTTCTTCCACTCCACCAGCTCGCGTTCCGCTTCGGCGGCGCGGCGTTCGGATTGCGAGCATGACGTGGCAATCGTTTCCAGCGCCGCTTCGTCATAGCCCGGTGTCTTGCCGGCCAACGTCTCTCGCAGCAGGCGATGCACTATCAGGTCCGGATAGCGGCGGATGGGCGAAGTGAAATGCGTGTAGGTTGCGGCGGCCAGCGCGAAGTGGCCGACGTTTTCCGTGCTGTAGCGCGCCTGCTTGAGCGAGCGCAGCATCAGGTAGCTCAGAATGCGCTCCTCCGGCTTGCCTTCGATCTTGGCCACCAGGCGCTGGTAATGCCGTGAAGTGATCTTCATCTCGGGCGACGTCAGCTCGATTTCGCGATGCCGTTTGCTGCCATCGCGATGCCGGTCGGTCATGCCGAATCGCTTCACCGGGATGGCGCCGACCCCCAACGAGTAACCGAAGTGCGCCGCCACCTGCTCGAATTCCAGCACACGTTTGGGGTCCGGCTTTTCGTGGATGCGGTAAATCGAGGCCGGCGCGGCCTGTTCCAAATGCGCCGCCACGGCCTCGTTCGCCGCCAGCATGAATTCTTCGATCAGCCGATGCGCGTCGTTGCGCGCCGCCCGCGTTACGCCAATCATCTCTCCGAACTGGTCGAATTCAATCAGCGGCTCCGGCAGGTCGAAATCGATCGAGCCGCGCCGCACCCGCTTGCCGTTCAATACTTCCGCCAGCTCGCGCATCAGCTCGAAGCGCTCCACCAGCGGCCGATAGCGGCCGCGCAGCGCCGCATCGCCTTCCAGCAGCCCATGCACCGCGGTGTACGTCATCCGCTCCGCGCTGCGAATCACGCTGGCGGTGAACTCCTGGCCCACGGTCTCGCCCTGCCGATCGATTTCAAGCAGCGCCGAAAGCACCAGCCGGTCTTCGTGGGGCACCAGCGAGCACACGTCGGTCGAAAGCTCGAAGGGCAGCATCGGCACCGCGCGATCGGGGAAATACACGCTGGTCCCGCGCAGGAACGCTTCGCGGTCGATGGGCGTCGAAGGGCGCACGTAGTGGCTCACGTCGGCAATGTGCACCTGCAAAGCGTAATTGCCGTTCGCCATCCGGTCCACCCAAACCGCATCGTCGAAATCGCGCGCGGTTTCCCCGTCGATGGTGACGATGTCGAGCGCCCGGAAATCGCGCCGCCCGGCCAGTTCCGCCGGCCCGATAATCTTCGAAATGCCGCGCGCCTGGTCGACCACCTCCGGCGGGAACTCGTGCGGCAGATGATGCTTGCGGATGATGATTTCGACGTCTACCCCGAAATCGTCGGGCGAGCCCAGAATCTCGATAATGCGGCCCACCGGGCTTTCGCCTTTTTCGGGATATTCCAGCAATTCCACGTTGACGACCAGCCCGTCGAGTTCCTCCACCGATTGGACCCGCCGCGGCTCGACGCCGATGCGGTCGGTGTTAGGGCGCTCGGGCGGAAGCTCGAACCCTTCCGGAATTTGAATCCATTGCTGGATGCGGGCATCTTCCGGCACCACGAACATGCCCTGGCGGCGCACGCGCACTTCCCCCACTACGGTAGGGTGGGCACGGGCCAGCACCTTGACAATTTCTCCATCGGCCTTCCCCTCGGCGCCGATGCGGCCCACGCGCACCACCACGCGGTCGCCGTGCATGGCCTTGGAGGCGGAGTCGGGAGACAGGAACACGTCGCCCTGAACACCCGGTACCGGGTGATCGGCGATCAGAAAGCCGTAGCCGTCGCGATGCACGCTCAGCCGCCCCACGGCGAATTCGCGGCTGCGCGACGCGGCTACGAAATGCCCGGACCGCAACTCGACCAGCTCTCCGCGCGCCGTCAGCCGCTCCAGCGCGGCCTCCAGCTCGGCCCTGCCTTCGCCCTTGACGCTCAGCTCGCGCGCCAGTTGCTTGGAATTGGCCCGGCCGTGCGGCAAACGCTCGATGTGCTGGAGGAGAGTGCCGTCTGTCACATTCTCGATTCTAGTGGACTTTGGTTCGCGTCCGAAATCGCGACGGGCTGCGCTGCCGCGTTTCCGCCATGGACTAAATACGCGCGTCCCAGGGGTTAACCACAGCAAGTCCCGCAACCTCGAAATCGCTCAGGTTGCGAGACACCATCGCGAGGCCATGGACGAGGGCGGTCGCCGCCAGCAATCCATCAACGATCGAAAGGGGCCGTCCTTTCGTTGGAACAACCCATGCGCCAGGCGTCCGCTTCCCGCCGCCCGTCGGTCCGCAACCCCCGGCGCCGTCGAATCGCCCCGCGCGAAGGCCCGCAGTCCAAGGGAGGGAGCGGTGGCAAATCACACATTACCATTGGCGGTATAAAAACGTTGACTCGCACGGCCACGTGCGCGCTATCATGAAGGCTCGCCTCCCCCTATTGATAACCTGAAGGCATTGTGAACTCCACTCAGCCAACTATCCTGCTGGAAGCCCAATTGGGCAACCTTCCTCTCTGCGCCCGCGGCAAAGTGCGCGATGTTTATGCGCTGGACGACCGCCTGTTAATCGTGGCTACGGACCGGCTGTCCGCTTTCGATTGCGTCCTGCCCACCGGAATCCCCGACAAGGGCAGAGTGCTCACGCAGCTCTCGATCTTCTGGTTCGATTTTCTGCGCGATCTCATTCCGACCCATTTTCTGACCGCCGGCGTCGACCGGTACCCCGCCGCGCTGGCGCCTTTTCGTGAACAACTCGAAGGCCGTTCCATGCTGGTGAAGCGCGCCCGCATGATCGAGGTCGAATGCGTGGCGCGCGGCTATCTTTCCGGCTCCGGCTGGAAGGAGTATCGCGAGCGTGGTTCGGTATGCGGCGTCCCGTTGCCCGCCGGCCTGCGGGAAAGCGACCAACTGCCGGAACCGATCTTCACCCCCTCCACCAAGGCGCAAACCGGGCACGACGAGAATCTCTCCTTCGAGCAGGTGGCCGCGGCCATCGGCGCCGAACTGGCCGCCAGGCTCCGCGATCTGACCCTTGCGGTTTACCGGCGCGCCGCCGAATATGCCGGGACCCGCGGCATCCTCCTCGCCGATACCAAATTCGAATTCGGGTTTGTGGGTGACGAATTGCTCTTGTGCGATGAAGTGCTGACGCCGGATTCCTCCCGCTTCTGGCCCGCCGACACCTATCGCCCCGGCGGACCGCAATCGTCCTACGATAAACAGTTCGTGCGCGACTACCTGGAATCGATTCACTGGGACAAACGCCCGCCGGCCCCGCCGTTGCCGGCTGAAGTTGCCGCTAAGACCGGCCAGAAATACCGTCAGGCATTCGAAGTACTCACGGGCCGTCCGTTATGAACTGGCTCGATATCTTGCTGGCGCTGATCGTGATTGCCTCGGTGGCGGCCAGCTTCCGCAAAGGTCTCACGCGCGAGGTGATCGGCCTGGTGTCGCTGGTGCTGGCGTTGGTGCTTGGCCTCTGGTTCTACGGCGCGGCGGGATCCTGCCTGGCGCCGTACCTCAGTTCGCCGCGCCTGGCCAATTTTGGCGGCTTTCTCATCGTATTCTTCGGCGTTATTCTGCTGGGCGGCATCGTAGGCCTGATCGTGGGAAAGTTTCTCCGGATCACGGGGCTCTCGTTTTTTGATCACCTGCTCGGAGCCGGCTTCGGGGTGGTGCGCGGCCTGGTGATCGCCGTTGCCCTGCTGGCCGCCGTCATGGCCTTCGCTGCCGGCGACCACCCGCCCGACGCGGTGGTGAATTCCCGCCTGGCGCCCTACGTTACCGGCGCCTCGCGGATTCTCGCCGCGGTGGCGCCGCACGAATTCAAAGAAGGCTTTCGAAAAAACTATGCGCAGGCCACGGAAGCCTGGCAGAAGGCGATTTCGCGTCCGGACGCGAACCAAGTCGAACGGAAGTAAATAAAAAATGAAAAATGAAGTTCAAGGATTGGCGGAGAGATTATTGGGCGGCAATGTTACCCTCGATGAGGCGGTGGGAATTCTGGAGCGCAGCATGATCGAAGGCGCGCTGGTGCTGTACCGTGGAAACCAGTCGGCGGCCAGCAAGCAGTTGGGCATCCACCGCAATACGCTGCAGCGAAAACTGGCCGGGTATGGGGTCGACCATGGGCGCCCGCCCCGCAAACCAGCCGCCAGGGCCGCCCGCGGCCGCTCCCGCCGCAAGGGTGTCGCCTGACCCATGGACCTGATTGTCTTCGACCTGGACGGTACCCTGATCGATTCGCGGCTCGACTTGGCCAACGCCGTCAACGCCATGCGCCGGCACATGGGCATGGCGCCGCTCGATAACGACCGTGTCTATTCCTATGTCGGCAACGGCGCTCCCGTGCTCATTCGGCGCGCGCTCGGCGATGGCGCCAGCGATGCCGATGTCGCCCGAGCGCTGGAGTTCTTCCTCCAGTATTACGGCGAGCACAAACTCGATTTCACCACCCTCTATCCCGGCGTGCGCAAGTCGCTCGACCGTTTGCGCGCGGCCGGCAAAAAGATGGCCGTCCTTACCAACAAGCCCGTGCGCGTCAGCCGCGCCATTGTGGAGGGTCTGGGAACCGGCCCGCATTTCTTCCAGGTGTACGGCGGCAACAGCTTCGAGTTCAAGAAGCCCCACTCCATCGGCATTGAGACCCTGATGCGCGAAGCCGGCGTGGATGCGGCCCGCACCCTGATGGTGGGCGACAGCTCTGTGGACGTCGAAACCGCGCGCAACGCCGGCGTGAAAGTCTGCGGCGTAACCTACGGCTTTCAACCCGAGAGCCTGGAAGATCCCCCGCCCGACTGGAAAGTGGACAGAATGGAAAAGCTGGCGGACCTGGTGCTGGGGGAAACGCTCTAGCGGGCTGCCGCACCCCTCCATACCGCATATACTTTCGTTACTCCGAACTGCAACCGTGAAGGGAGCGGCTCGGACTCGCGGCATAGCGCACCGAATCCCAAAACAGTTCATGGCGCAACCCTGACGCGTTGGGCTAACCGTTTCAATACTCAGACGTCTCTATACTGAGAAGTCTGAATATGCCCAAAACCGACTCGCTGCAGGGATCGCTCGATCTGCTGGTTTTGAAAATCCTCTCGCGCCGGCCCGGTCTGCACGGCTACGCCATCATGTCGGCGATCGACGACATTTCCGGTGAAGTGCTGCGGGCGGAGGAAGGCTCGCTTTATCCGGCGCTGCACCGGATGGAGGAGGCCGGCTGGATTTCCGCCGAGTGGATCACCAAGGAAACCGGGCGGCGGGCACGGATTTACGTAGTAACGGCGTTGGGGGCAAAGCAACTGGAGGCGGAGGAGTGGCGCTGGCGGACGGTAACTTCGGCGGTGAACCGCGTGCTGAGGATGGCTTGACATGTCTTTGTGGTCGCGCACTCGAAACGTATGGCGCGGCGATCGATTGAGCCGCGAGATCGACGAAGAGTTGGAGTCCCATCTGGCGGAAGCGGTGGCGCGGGGTCGCGATCCGGTGGAAGCGCGGCGGGCGTTCGGCTCGCGGCTGCAGCGGAGGGAGGAGAGCCGCGACGTTCGCCTGGTGCCATGGCTCGATTCGCTGCGCGCGGATATCGTCTTCGGCTGGCGGCAGCTCAAGAAGAAGAAGGTGACTTCGGCGGCGGCGATATTGTCGCTGGGCCTCGCGATTGGGGCCTCGACGGCGGCATTCCGGCTGATCGACGCTTTGCTGCTGCGGCCACTGCCGGTGGCCAATGCGGAAAGGCTGTACAGCCTCTCACGCCACGTAAACGGTCCGGACGGCAAGCCTATGAGCTTCGATGGCTGGGCGTATCCGGCGTTGCGGCAAATGCGCGCGGCGGTGACCGGCCAGGCCGAACTAATTGCGGTCTCCTATTCGGAACGGGTCGATCTGACCTACCGGACCGATCAGGAAATGGAGAAAGCGCACCTGCAATATGTTTCCGGGCGGATGTTCGGCACGTTCGGGCTGCGGCCGGCGCTGGGGCGCCTGTTCACCAAGAACGACGATCTTAAACCGGGCGCGCATCCGTACGCGGTGATTTCATACGATTATTGGAAACGGCGCTTCGGCCACGACCCGGGCGTGATCGGGCGGAAGTTTCGACTGGGCAGCAAGGAGCTGTTTGCAGGACCGGGCTCAGGCAGCGGCCTTTACGAAATTGTGGGAGTCTCGCCGCAGCCGTTCACGGGCACCGAACCGGGCACAGTCACCGACATCTTCCTGCCCACCATGATGCATCCAGGGGCGGTCCACGACGATTGGACGTGGACGCGCACATTGGCGTCGCTTCAGCCGCGGGTGGCGATAGAGCCGATTCGCGCCAAACTCGACGCCACTTCTCATGCCTTCGAAGAGAACCGGATGAAGGGCCTCATCGGGTGGAGCAAACAGGACATTGCTAAATTCCTGGCCCAGAAAGTCATTCTCGATCCGGCCGCGGCGGGTGCTTCCGGTTTGCAGGCCGATTACCGGCGCGGGCTGGCGGCTTTGGGCGTGCTGGTGGGGCTGGTGCTGTTGATTGCGTGCGCAAATGTGGCCAACCTGATGACAGTGCAGGCGGCGGCGCGGGCGCGGGAGATGGCGCTGCGCATTTCGATCGGGGCGGGGCGATGGCGGCTGGTGCAACTGGTGCTGGTGGAGAGCGCGGTGCTTGGGTTCCTGGCGGCCGCGGCGGGCGGGCTGTTTGCCTGGTGGTCGGCGCCGTTCGTAGTGAGCCGGATCAATCCGCCGGATAATCCGGCGCGGCTGGCGCTGCCGGCGGATTGGCGGGTGCTGGGATTCGGGCTGGCGCTGACGCTGGGCGTGACGCTGCTGTTCGGGCTGGCGCCGGCATTGCGGGCCTCCGGAATCAAGCCCATGACCACGCTTCGGGGAGGGTCGGACCCGCACGCGCGGCGGCGACTGATGCATGCCCTGATCGCCGTTCAGGTGGCCTTCTGTTTCCTGGTGCTACTTGTAGCCGGGCTCTTTGTGGCTACGTTCGATCGCCTTTCCCACCGGCCCACCGGCTTCTCGGCCGAACGAGTGCTCACGCTCGATACCGTGGCGCAACGTCCCGAGCCTCCGGCCTTCTGGGACCAGGTAACCGAACATCTGCGAACGTTGCCCGGTGTTGAGAAGGTCGGGCTGGCTCGTTGGGCGCTGCTCGGCGGAGGATCGTGGAACAACTGGGTTTCGGTCAATGGCGCGGCGCCTAACGGGGTTCTGGCCTTCTTTCTGAGTGTCTCGCCCGGATGGGCGGAAGCGATGAAGATTCCTTTTATCGAGGGCAGAGATTTCCGCCCCGGCGATGCCTATCCGGGTGTGGCAATCGTTAACGAGACTTTTGCGAAGGAGTTCTTCCATGGCGGGGACCCGGTTGGAAAGTCTTTCGACATGGTGATCTTTGGGGGCAAGCCCATTGCTTGTGAGGTGGTGGGATTGGTCCGCGATGCCGTTTATCGCGACATCCATGATCCGATGGTGCCCCAGGCATATTACCCCTTTCCCTCGGTCGGCGCCAGGGGCGAACTGCAGCCGATCGATCAAGGGACGTTCATTGTGCGCACATCCGGTGCGAGCCCGCTTGCGCTCGCGTCCATCCTGCGCCGGGAGGTCGCGCGGGCGCGGCCGGAATTCCGCGTCAGCAACATCCGGACCCAGGCGGAGTTGGTCCAGGCGCAGACCATCCGGGAGCGGCTGCTGGCGATGCTGGCGACATTTTTCGCGGTGGTGGCGCTGTTGCTGGCGGGAATCGGATTGTATGGTGTGCTGGACTACTCGGTGCTGGAAC
Source organism: Bryobacteraceae bacterium (assembly GCA_049509915.1). Classification (GTDB taxonomy): domain Bacteria; phylum Acidobacteriota; class Terriglobia; order Bryobacterales; family Bryobacteraceae; genus JBEKYD01. Next base: position 70,329 of record JBEKZL010000019.1, read on the forward strand.
GGCGACGGGAAATCGGCATCCGGTTGGCCATCGGCGCTCAAGCCGGCGACATCGCGCGGCGCGTGACCGCCGAAGCCTTCGCCATGGTGGCGGTGGGCGCGGTGGTGGGATTCGCGCTCGGCATGGCGTCGGTGCCGTACCTCTCGAGCCTGCTCTGGCAGGTCCATGCTACCGACCTCGGAATGCTGGTGCTACCGTGCCTCACTGTTTTTGCGGCGACAATGCTGGCCGCGCTGCCGGCGGTGATTCGCGCGGTGCGAATCGACCCGGTCACGATGCTCCGGGCGGATTAGCGGCGTGCAAGAGTAAAGCCAAGCGTGCGAACAACGGCTGTCCGCGCGTGGCGGGAGAAGCCACTTGTCACGGACGCGGGGATTGGGCCTTCGTCCAGGCGCGCAAACGTTCGACAATCTGCTGGAGTTGCGGACTCGGTTTCAGCCGCAGGGCGGCCTCGCTCTCGGCCAGCGATTCCGCCTGCCCGCCAGGCATCCGAATCAGGAGGCAGGCCAGGTTATAGTGCGCGTCCGCGTCCTCGGAGTCCAATTCCAATGCTCGCCGATACTCGGCTATGGCATCGGGCAGGCGGTCGGGCATGCGTGACAGCGCATTGCCTAAATCGGAGTGCGATTTCGCCAGATCGGGACGGAGGCGCGACGCCGTTTCATATTCGGCAATTGCGTCCGCGAGGCGGCCGGGGATCTGCGACAGAGCCGTACCCAGGTTGCTGTGCGCCCCCCAGTAATCCGGCCTGATTCGAATCGCCTCCTCAAATTGGGCAATGGCTTCGGGCATGCGGCCGGGCACTAATGCCAGAACATGACCCAGGTCGTTGTGGGCCTCGGCGAAGTCCGGCTTCGCGTGCACGGCGGCCTGGTACTCGGCAATGGCGTCCGGCAAACGGCCCGGGATGCGGGTAAGCGCGTTTGCCAGGTCGCTGCGCGCCGCCGCGCTTGCAGGCTGAATCCGCAGGGCGAATTCGAACTGGGCAATCGCCTCCTGGGTTTGCCCCGCTCGGAGGAAGGCATTGCCGAGGTTGGTATGGGCCCGCTCGGCCTCGGGGGCGAGACGGACGGCGGTCTGGTATTCGGCGACGGCGCCGTCCAGGCGGCCAGGGGTTTCCAGCAGCGCGTTTCCCATGCTGAGGTGCGCTTCCCAGTAATCCGGATTGGCACGCAGCGCGGCCTCGAAATGGGCCACAGCTTCAGCCCGGCGGCCGGGATTCCGGAACAGAATATTGCCCAGGTTATCGTGGGCCAGCCAGGCATCCGGATTGCTGGCAATGGTGGCGCGGAACAGCGTCTCGTCGTCCCGGTAGATGGCGGCCTGCCGCCAGGTCAAAACGCCCATCGCGGCCAGCAGGATTGCCGGAACGATTACCTCGACGGTCTTGCTTCGCCCGAATTTGGCGGCGCCGATGGACAGCGCCGACGCCGCGGGGACCAGAATCCCGAGGCTGGCCAGGTAGGAGAAGTGGTCGGCGACGTAGGAATATCGGAACGGGTACACATTGAAAAAGCCGAGCACCGGAAACAGCGTGCCCACGAAAACCAGAAAACCGGCCAGCGGCCCCCGATGGCGCCGCGCCAGGAGCCAGAGCCCGGCCCCGACCGCCACCGCGCCGGCCGGAAACAGGTACTGCCACCACTCGCCGGCATTGACCCTCCAGTGCGGGTACACGAACGTCAACTCGGCCGGCCAGAGCAGTTTGGCCGCATAGAACCATACCACCCGGCCGGCAACCAGAACGCGCTGGACAGGCGACAGGGTGAAATCCGCCCCGCTCGCGCCGACCATCGTCCTCTCCACCCATGCCGTGAAAAGCCCGGCCGCCGCACCCATCGCGAACCATGGCAGGAGCGGCCGCGTGTCCCGCTTCCAGGCGAGTGTGCCGCGCCGCCACCACAGAACCACAAGCAGAGCCGCAGGCAAGGTCGCGGTCACCGTCTTCGACATCAGCGCGAGCACGAACAGACCTGACGCCGCCCAATACCGCGAGGGCCGCCTCGATTCATCGAAATCGAGGTAGACCAGCGCAGCGGCCAAATAAAAGAAGCCGGAGAGCGTGCTCTTCTGCTCGGAGATCCACGCCACCGACTCCACCAGCATCGGGTGTACCGCGAAGCAAGCGCCCGCAAACCATGCCCCAGGCAGCTCCAAACGCCGCGCGATCTTCACTACAAGGCAAGCCGCGGCCGCGTGCAGCGCCACGTTCAGCAAGTGGTACCCAAGGACGGAATCACCCCAGATCGAATGTTCCAGCCAGAATGCGCTGTGCAGCAGGGGATAATACTGCTGCGTGGCTCCCAGCTCGAACCAGATCCGCCAGAGACCGTGAAGAGAGCGAAGATCCGGTCGCGTTACGTGACGGGCGTCGTCCCAAACCAGGATCCCGGTGAGCGCCGGCAGGTAAGCCGCTAAGGTTAGAAACCAAATCGACGCAAAAGCGCCCAGATTCCGCAGTTGGGTCTGGTTCGGGTTTGAGCCGGCTCTCCGGTCGAGGACTGGAGGCCTACGTTTGGGCATCTGATCCGATTTTATAGCGACCTGGGACGGCGAGCATTGGCGAAACAGGGATGCCCAATATCGCATAATGAGGCGCGCTCGCTGGATAATTACATCCCATACGTACTAAGGCAAAGAATTGTATGATTTAACACACGTCAGCCTTGAATACAGTTACTATGTTGGATAATCATACGCCGCGCCGAGGCGGAGAAGCGTTGAAGGTGTGGTGTGGGACCGCGCAAGACGGATATTTTTGTGCTGCATCAGATGAAACGCGGGCTCAAGCGGCTCATCAGGCTTAGCGGTAAGAGCGATCGGAAAGTGGTTGCGGTGTTCGGACCGGACCCGGCGAGTTGTGATTCTCTCGTCCGGCACGTAAGGCAGGGAAGCCGGGGTATCCCCATCTGGCTGTTTACTACCTCAGTCCCGGCCGAGGAAACCTCGGCTTTGTGCGAACGGGTGCTTGTGGAGCGTGGTTCGCTAGCGCTACTGCTGAGGGCCGAGCGCGATCTGTGGGCCTGCTGGGTGGCTCTGACGGCAGGTGCGTGGAACGGCCGGCACGGCCAATGGCCTCTGAAGCTGGCGCCGCTCGTCGTCCCGCCCTTCCGCGGCGTGCTTCTAAACCGCCATGGAGATTTCTTTCCGGCTTCACGGGCCGCGATTGCCCGGTATCTGCGGCACAGCTTGCGAGAAGCGCTCGATTTCGGCTGGCAGCGCGCCACGGATTTCTGGGCTCTGGCGACGGCACACGCCTGGCGCTCCGCACCTGTCACACGTTCCAAGGATGTAGCGGTCGCCGTGGCGCTCGGCGCGGCTTCCTCGCTGCTGAAATGGTGCGGGTATCCGCAGCGCCGTGTTTTTGGGCTGCTCGATGGCGGCGGCCGGCTGCGCCTCGCGGTTCCGCAGGTTTGCGGCCCGGAATCCGGCGATGGCATAGACGTCTTCCCGGCGCCCGCCGAATGGAACGCAGCCCGTTTCGACCAATTCGTGCGCGCCTCCACCGGGCGCTGGCTGCTGTGGCGGCAGGATGGCGAACCGGCGCCGGATTGCGATGCCCTGTTGCGGCTGGCGGCTGATCCGGGGACTTTTGCGGTTTCCCTGCAAACCCATCATCGCGGCTGGAAACCCTGCCTGATGCCCATGGCGCCGTTTCGCAGGCTGCAGCCGGGCGAGCACTCGCGCTTGCTGGCACCTCTCGCCGGCACTATGCTGGTGGACCGGCGGAAACTGCTGGCGCTCGGTATTCCGAGTTGCAGTCTTGCCGGCACTACCTGGCTGACCTTGTTCTGGAAGGCAGCCGCCGCCGGCTGGTCCTCCTACAGCCTGGGCAGCGAGAGTGGCTCCGCCCAGCTACCCGATCTTCCGATGGAGGAAACCGCCTGCGCGGCGCGCATTCTGACAAGCCGTCGTCTGCGGCGCCTCGGGCCGCGCGATGGAGCCCTCGCTCGCGGCACGATAGCCACCAGGCACGCATTGCCGGCGAGCGCCGAGCCTACCGACGGCCGTCCCAAGGTCCTCCTGGTGACGCCCTTCCTGCCCTACCCGTTGGCTCACGGCGGTGCGGTGCGCATTTATAATCTCTGCCGAGCACTTTCCGGCCGGGTGGACTTCGTGCTGGCCGCCATCCGCGAACAGGGCGAGTTTGTTGATTACCCGAAGCTGCAGGAGGTCTTCCGCCAAGTCTACGTAGTGGACATGGACGAAGCAGCTTCCGGGGGCCGAGGCCTGCCGCGTCAGGTCCGGCACCACCAGTCGCGCAGTTTGCGGGCCTTGATCGCCCATCTGGCCGGCACCTTTCAGCCCGACCTGCTGCAAATCGAATACACCCACCTGGCCCACTTCCGCGACGCCGCGCCCCAACTGCCGGCGATCCTGGTGGAGCACGACATTACATTTCAGCTCTATCGTCAGTTGCTCGAAAGCCAACCGGGCCGCGAAGCCCGCCGCGAATACGAGCGGTGGCGCGCCTACGAAAGCCACTGGCTGCGAGCCGTTGACGGTGTTTGGACCGTGTCGGAAGAAGACCGCCGGGCCGCCATCGCCGAGGGCGCTCGTCCGTCGGCCGTGTTCGCGGTCCCCAACGGCGTGGACATTGCCCGCTTCGTGCCGCGCCGGGAGCCGCCAGCTTCGCCCCTGGACGCCGCGCCCGAAATCCTTTACGTCGGTTCGTTCCGCCACCTGCCCAACATCCTGGGGTTCGAAAACCTGCGCCGCGGGGTGATGCCGCTGGTCTGGCAGCGCTTCCCCGAGGCCCGCTTGCGCGTGGTGGCCGGCCCCGAACATGAAAGCTTCTGGAAACGCTTCGCTCCGGCCGGGGCTTTAGCTGGTCTCGACCCGCGGATTCGGGTTCACGGTTTTGTCTCCGATTTGCGCCCGCTCTACGCCGAAGCCACCGCGGCCGCCATTCCGCTGGCGGTTTCGGCCGGCACCAATATCAAAGTGCTGGAAGCGATGGCGTGCGGCAAGGCCATCGTCACCACTCCGGTGGGCTGCGCCGGGTTGGGCCTCACCGATGGGCGGGAAGCGCTGATTCGGACCGGCCCCGCCGAGTTCGCCGCGGGCTTGTGCGAAGTGCTGGCTTCCCCCTCCCTGCGCGAGCGGTTGGCGGGCGCGGCCCGGGATACCGCCGAGCGGCGGTACTCCTGGTCTGCCATCGCCACCGAGGCGGAGCGTAGCTACCGCGCGCTGGTCCAACAAGCGCCTCGTGCGCTGGCGGCCTCGCCGACACTTGCCGCGGCCGTCGCCGGGGCGCTTCCCGATTTGCCCTTCTGAACCCTGCGGGGCTTTAAGTCCGCTGCCCGGCTCCCTTTCTCCCTTAAACCGGCCCCGGCCCCTGTTACAGTAGGGGAGGGACATGTCGCGCACGATTCTTCCTGGAAAGCCCTATCCCCAAGGTGCTACGTGGGATGGTACCGGCGTCAATTTCTCCTTGTATTCGGAGCACGCGGCCGGTGTGGATTTATGTCTTTTCGACGACGTCGGGTCGGCTGCCACGGAAACTATTTCCCTCCGCGAATGCACTGGCTTCGTGTGGCACGCCTACCTGCCGGGCGTTAAGCTGGGCCAACTCTACGGCTATCGGGTGTTCGGTCCCTACGATCCCGCCCGCGGCAACCGCTTCAATCCCGCCAAGCTGTTGCTCGATCCTTATGCCAAGGCGCTTGCCGGCCCTATCAACTGGGACGCGCCGGTCTTCGGCTATACTCCCGACGGCGCCGGCGCCGATTTGACCGCCGATCATAACGACGACGCCTGGGGCATGCCCAAGTGTGTCGTCACCACCTCCCATTTCGATTGGGAAAACGACCGGCCTCCCCTCACCCCGCTCCACGATTCCGTCATCTACGAGTTGCACGTCAAGGGTTTTACCGCCTTGAATCCGGATATTCCAAAGGAGCTGCGCGGCACATACGCCGGCCTGGCGCACCCCGCCTCCATCGAATATCTCAAGAAGCTCGGCATTACCGCCGTCGAACTGATGCCGGTGCATGAATTCGTGGACGACAAGCACTTGGTGGATCTCGGTCTGCGCAATTACTGGGGCTACAACTCCATCAACTTCTTCGCCCCCGACGCGCGCTACGCCGCCGGCTACCACGGCGAGCAGATCGGCGAATTCAAGGCCATGGTCAAGGCGCTGCACCGCGCCGGCATCGAAGTCATCCTCGACGTGGTCTACAACCACACCGCCGAAGGCAACAACCTGGGGCCGACTCTCAGCTTCAAGGGCATCGATAACGCCACCTATTATCGCCTCATGCAGGACAGTCAGCGTTTCTATCTGGATTTCACCGGCACCGGCAATACCCTCAACGTGCGCCAGCCGCAGGTCCTTAAGCTCATCATGGACAGCCTGCGCTACTGGGTTCAGGAAATGCACGTGGACGGCTTCCGTTTCGACCTGGCCGCTTCCCTGGCGCGCGAACTCCACGCCGTCGACCGCCTGTCCGCCTTCTTCGACATCATCAATCAGGACCCGGTAGTCTCCCAGGTGAAGCTCATCGCCGAACCCTGGGACGTGGGCGAAGGCGGATACCAGGTGGGTAAGTTTCCCACCTTGTGGGCCGAGTGGAACGGCAAGTATCGCGACTGCATGCGCCGCTTCTGGAAGGGGGACCACGGCATCCTGGCCGAATTGGGCTACCGCCTCACGGGCTCGAGCGACCTCTATCA
>JBEKZL010000190.1:0-22649 GCA_049509915.1 Bryobacteraceae bacterium
GAGCCACAGATGAACGCAGATAAACACAGATAAGAAAGAATGGATTTATCTGTGTTCATCCGTGTTCATCTGTGGCTAATTGTTTTCTGCAGTTACGCCGGATTGGAAATCTGGGCGATGCGGACCTGCTGCTGGAACTGGGCGAGCATACTTTCTTCCAGCCGGACCTCGGTGGGCCGCTTCACTAGCGTGCTCATGCCATCGATCTTTTCCTGCAACTTCAACAGGCCGTAAAAGAGATTCTCGGGACGGGGCGGGCAACCTTGCACGTAAACATCCACGGGGACGATCTTGTCCACGCCCTGAAGTACGGCATAGGTATTGAAAGGGCCGCCCACGCTGCTGCATGCGCCCATGGAGATGCACCACTTGGGATCCGGCATCTGGTCCCAGATGCGTTTCAGCACCGGCGCCATTTTCAAAGTCACCGTGCCCGCCACAATCATCAGATCGCTCTGCCGGGGGCTGGGGCGGAACACTTCCGCGCCGAAACGGGCGATATCGAAGCGCGAGGTGCTGGAGGCGATCATTTCAATCGCGCAGCAAGCCAATCCGAACGTCAGCGGCCACAACGACGATTGCCGGGCCCAGTTGAAGACGTAATCCACCGAGGTGGTGATGGCGTTCTTCTCAAACTGGTTTTCGAGAAACGACGGCACCGGGAACCTCCCCTTAAGGTTGAATTGTAGCACCGCTTCCCCGGCAGGCACCATGGCGTTCGAAGCGCCGACATGTGGCTGCGGATGCAGGCCGCGTATGATCTTGCGCAGGCACGAAAGAATCAAGGCAAAATGAATATCCCGCGCCTTGTCGAGCGTCCGTCGCTTTAAGGGCCGCAAAGTTTCAGAAGGGGTCCATTGTGCGACGCCGCTTTCTGTAGCCCCGTGCTATCCTGCGGCGTATGAAATCAGACCTCTACACCAAAGCCGTTTTCACAATCATCGCTCTCATGCTCACCGTGATCGCCTGCAACCTCTACATCAACCCAGCAGCAACCGCCAGCGCACAGGGGCCCTTTGCTGGCGTGCAGTTGGCATCGGATACAGGCGAACTAAGGTTCTTCGACAACCGTACCGGCGATGTATGGGAGTATAACGCTCCGGCCCTCCCCAGCTATCCTCAGATGACCGGAAAGTACCGCGTCGTCAAATTGGGGCAACCTCTTGTGGTAACCTGCATAGGCCTAGACAACTGCCGTGGAAAGTAGGCCGCCCGGTGTCTCGCAACGGGTTAGTTTTGCAACGCAGACGGAAGGCCCATAAACAAAGGACTTGGCATGTTGCAAATGTCGTGTGCAAAATGGAACCCTCAAGGGGCTCGTCGCGGCCATGGCATTGCGGTCGGCGCTGTTGGAAGAACTCTGCCGCGGAAGTGCAACTTCGATCTTTGCTGTTCCGGCTCTGGGAAAGCCGCTTGATTTAGTACACCGTTTCGGAAGTTCGGTAACGTATTCGAGGGCAACCGCAATTGCAAAACCGAGTACTTAGTCGCCATGTGGGACAAATGCCTGCGGGCGGCACGCCCCCTACCTCCCCACCAGCAACCGCTCAGCGAGAATTGCAGGCAGGCCCTCTTCCATGATCCTCCTCTGCGCTCCCTCGATGTCGTATTCGGTTCGCTCGTAAGTCAGCACTTTGCTGGCGGAATCGTAAAGCGCAAAGGCAGCGCGCGGGTCGCCGTCGCGCGGTTGGCCTACCGAGCCGGGATTGATCAGGTAGGCGCACTCGGCATCCAGTTCAAACGCCGCCGGACCCTCCGAGGCGATGAAGCTCGGTATGGTCTCCACCCTCGCCCGGTTCCACACGAATCCGCCCTGCAGGTGGGTGTGGCCGAAAAAAGCCAGGCGGCGCTCCAGATACCCGAAGGCCTCGTGGGCGTCCGCCGCCGCCGCTAGGTAGTCGTCTTCATCGAGCGGCGAACCATGCACGATCTCGAAGTCCTCGATCATCAGCGGACCGCGGGGCAGGGCAGCGATGAAGGCAGCGTTTTCGGGCGTCAACGCGGTGCGGGTCCACTCGGCCGCCGCGCGAGCCACCGGGTTGAACCATTCCAGGTCCTCGCCATCGAGCGAGACTTTGTCGTGGTTGCCGCGCACGGTGTAAGCGCTGTGGGCGCGAACCCATTCCGTTACCAGGTTGGGATCGGCGCCGTAGCCCACCAGGTCGCCGCAGCAGAGGGCTTGGTCCCAGGCGCCCTCGGTGTGGGCGAGAACGGCCCTGAGTGCCTGCCAGTTGGAGTGAATATCGCTGACGATGAGATAGCGCACGAATCTCGGCGGTTACGCCTTTTTCAAGCGTAGCAGGGAGATCTCGGGCGGTGCGCCGATCCGCGCCGGAACGCCGATGGTTCCGATGCCGCGCGTCACGTATTCGGCGGTGCGGCCAACCCGATACAAGCCGTAGACATAGGGCGTGAAAAAATGGGCCGGGCTGAGCGAGTGGTCCAGAATTTCCACCGTCACCTGCCCGCCGTGCGTGTGGCCCGAGAGCACCAGGTCGTAGCCCTGGCGGGCCGCCACCGGCAGCACGTCGGGATTGTGAGAGAGCAAAATGTTGCAGGTCCCCGGCTTGACCAACGCGCCGGCGTGCCGCAGGTAGAGATGTTTCTCTCCCATGCGCTGGTAGTCCACCCCAGCCAGATTCAGAACCGCGCCGCCGAAGCGCAGCCCGCGGGCACGGTCGCGCAGAAAATCGATCCCCAGGCGCGCCGCCGCGCGGGTGGTATAGTCCTCCACGCGGGCGTAGCGTTCGTGATTTCCCAGGCAGCCGAGCACCCCGGCATCGGCTTTCAGCCGCGTCAACTGGCGTAGGCAGGCGTCCAGCGGATCGCCTCTGGCCGAGATCAAATCGCCGGTGACGACCGCCAGGTGCGGCTTCAACTCGTTGGACTGGTCAATTACCCACGCCAGCTCGTCTTCGCGCAGAAAGATGCTGAGGTGAATGTCACTCAACTGGAGTATCCGCAGTCCGTCCAGCTCCGCGGGCAAGTCCGCTAAGGGGATATCCACGTGGCGCACGCGAAAATCCGACCGCTCGATAAACGTGCCGTAGCCCATCACGGCCAGCGGCGCCGCCATCAGGGCGTTGCCGGCAGTTTGAATCGCCCGCCGCCGCCCTAAATCGGCCGGAGCGCTCCACCTTCGCCCAATTCCGCGTGAGATCGCGTGAACCGCCAGCGCCCCGGTAGCGATCATGAGATAGCCCAGCGCGAGAGCGCCGACCAGCGTGGCGTGGGGACCACTCACCCTCAAAATGGTTGCCATGTAAGGCCAGGTGATCACATAACCCAAAGCGACGGCCACATTGAAGCCGGCCACGGCCCAGCGCACCGCGCCCAGTCCCGCACCCCGCCAGCGGCGCCCGGCAGCCGCCAGCAGCGCACGGCTAATCCGCCACTGAACGACAGCGAAGACTCCGACAGCCAGATAATCGAAAGAGAAATGCACAGGCAGTGTCCTGACGACCCTGTTTCTATTGTAGTGGAAGCCTGGCGCGCTTCCGAAGGAGAAGTACCAGCAGTACCGGGTGCAACTTTAAGCACAAAGCGTGCGAACGGCCTGGACCCAGCGCTGTTCTTCTACGGCCGCTCCGATTGCGCCAGCAGTTCCAACAGGTACTTCTGCCATACGACGGGCCGCGAATGCGTGCCATGGCCGCGGGTTTCATCGCTGGTAGGGATCAGGATGTAGCGGCCGCGGGCGACGTGCGCGATTTCGCGTTCCAGGATGCCCAATTCCGACGGGTTCACTTCGTCGTCGGCGGAATTGACGGCGTAGAGCGGAGCGCGTATGTTTCCCAGTTCGGGCTGTGGATTGTAAGTCGCGGAACTCTCGAACTGGTACACCATATCGTTGGCGTCCAGATTCAGAGCCCGCTGCTTGATTTGCTGGAAGGCTTCGTCGGCGGCGGCCCTGGTGGGCGCGGACTTGTGCTGCTCGAGCGGGCTGCTGGTCATAATGTAGAGCGCGTACTCCGCCGCAAAAAGTCCGCGGATCGGGGTGGTATATTCGCCGCCGTTGAAATCCGGATCGCCGCGGATGGAATCGATAATCATGTCCCGCAGGATGCGATTTCGGCCGGCGATCTCGACCGGCGCGCTCGCGAGCGGCATCAGCGCGTCCATGAAATCGGGGTGCAACTCGCCCCATAGCCAGGTGTGCATCGCGCCCATCGAGGTTCCCATCGCCAGGCGCAGATGGTCGACCTTCAACCCGTCGTGAACCAGCAGGTATTGCGCGCGCACCATATCGTAGTAGTCGTAGTGAGGGAACTCTTGGTGCAGACCGTCGCTCGGCTTGCTGGATTTCCCGTGCCCGATGGCATCCGGAAGAATGATGTAATAGCGGGCGGCATCTAGCGGCTGACCCGGGCCGAACAGCACTCCGGCAAATTGCTCGCCCAGAAAAGGACGGCCGCTGCCGCCGGTGCCGTGCATGATCAGCACCGCATTCCGCACATGGCCCTCACTGTCGCGTCGCGGCGTTCCCAGCGTCATGTAGTGCAGACGCAGATCGGCCAGCTTCTGGCCGGATCGAAACATGAAGTCGTGGATGATGTAATCGTCCTCGATCGTGGGGTGAGGCGCGGGAGTTTGTGCCAGCGGTGCAAGGCTCCAGGCCAGGCTTAGAATAACGCAGTGTCTAATCGTCATTGGATCGGGCTCAACTCGTCATCGGACCGGTACGAGGCGCTTCAGTTCCACCATCCAGTTCCTCAACCTGGACTTGCGCCAGAGTGGCCGCCGCCGGAAAGGAATTAATTCCGGGGCGTGTGCAGAAAAGGATACCACGCCGCCGGATAAAGCCACCCGCATTCTGAACAATACAATAGACTTGCCGAGTTAAGCTAACCGTCACTCAGCTCGCGGCGGTCGCGCAGCGTTCGGCATTGTGGAAAACCGGAGTGCACGGCTGAGCTACCCGCACCAGCCGAACCCGCCGGTGGAATGCGCTACGATGCTAGAAACCGCCCTTAATGCAGCCGTGGGCCGCCGGCGTTTTCCTGTGCGGCTAGGGGGGCGAGACGCCGATCATGAAGACCAAAGCCATCACTGCCCTAGAGGTACCCGCCTCCGCCGCCGAGACGCTACCGCGGAATCCTGCTCTGCCGCTGAGCACCAACACCCATTTGTTAAATTGGGTCGACAAAATGGCCCGCCTCACCAAACCGGCGGCGATTCATTGGGTGGACGGATCCCAGGAGGAGTACGACGCCCTGTGCGACCAGTTGGTCGCCGGCGGCACCTTCATCCGCCTCAACCAGGAGTTGTGGCCCGGCTGCTACTATGCCCGCTCCGACGCCAGCGACGTGGCCCGGGTCGAAGACCGGACCTTCGTCTGCTCGCTGTCGAAAGACCACGCCGGGCCGACGAACAATTGGGAAGAGCCGTTCCACATGCGCCACCGCCTGAAGGATCTCTTCCGCGGCTCCATGCAGGGGCGAACCATGTACGTACTGCCCTTCAGCATGGGCCCGGTTGAATCCTCGTTGTCGCAGATCGGTGTGCAGTTGACCGACTCGCCCTACGTGGTGGTCAACATGCGCATCATGGCCCGCATCGGCACGAAAGTCTTCGAGGAAATCGACCGCGACCGTAAGCGGGTAGTGCCCTGCATCCATTCGGTGGGTATGCCGTTGCCGCCCGGCCAAAAGGATGTCCCCTGGCCCTGCAACCCGGAGAAGTACATCGTGCACTTTCCGGAAAGCCGCGAAATCTGGTCGTACGGATCGGGCTATGGCGGCAATGCGCTGCTGGGCAAGAAATGCTTTGCTCTGCGCATTGCCTCCAACATCGCCCGCGACGAAGGCTGGATGGCGGAGCACATGCTGATTCTGGGCGTAGAGGACCCGCGCGGCGAAAAAACGTACATCGCCGCGGCCTTCCCCAGCGCTTGCGGTAAGACCAATCTGGCCATGCTGATTCCGCCGCAGGCGTTCCCCGGCTGGAAGGTCTGGACGGTGGGCGACGACATCGCCTGGATCCGTCCGGACGAAAACGGCGTGCTGCGCGCCATCAATCCCGAGGCTGGTTTCTTTGGCGTGGCACCGGGTACTTCCATACGGACTAATCCCAATGCGATGGCCACCATTTCCCGCAACACCATCTTCACCAATACCGCCCTGACTCTCGAAGGCGGCGTTTGGTGGGAGGGTATGACGGAAACCCCGCCCGCCGAGTGCCTGGATTGGCGGGGGAACGTCTGGACTCCGGAAATCGCCCAGCAAACCGGCGCCAAAGCGGCCCACCTCAACGCCCGTTTTACCGCGCCCGCCAGCCAGTGCCCCTGCATCGACCCGGACTGGGAAAACCCGCGCGGGGTTCCCATCGGCGCCATCGTTTTCGGAGGCCGCAGGGCGGATACCATGCCGCTGGTTTACCAGGCCTTCAACTGGAGCGCCGGCGTCTACGTCGGCGCCACCATGGGCTCGGAGACCACCGCCGCGGCGGGCGGCTCGCTGGGCAAGGTGCGCCGCGACCCGATGGCCATGCTGCCCTTCTGCGGTTACAACATGGGCGATTATTTCCGTCACTGGATCAAGATGCAGCGCTCGCTTTCGGTCACCCCGCGCATCTTTCATGTGAATTGGTTCCGGCGCGGACCGGACGGCAAGTTCCTCTGGCCCGGTTTCGCTGAAAACATGCGCGTGTTGAAGTGGATCGTCGACCGCGCCCGCGGCGGCGCGGCCGGCCGCGAAACCCCCATCGGCTGGATGCCCCGCTACGCCGACATTGAATGGGGCGGCCTCGATTTCCGTCCGGAAGACTTCGAATCCCTACAAGCGTTTCATCGTCCCGAGTGGCGCCGCGAAGTGCTGGGCCACGCCGAGTTGTTCATGGATTTGCACGATCACTTGCCGCCGCAGATGATCTACGAGCGCGAGTTGCTGATCTGCCGGCTGTAGGGTTGGCGGCCGGGTATCCCAGCGTTTACGCGCTGGATCTGACGGTCGCGGCATCCGGTTGGTTATGCCGCGGCTCGATCGAACATTTCCACCAGGAGCGAAGAAATCGCTTGGGCGGTTTGGCCGAGCGGTTATCAGACGTTCGTCTCCACTTCTGCCCGAGCGGAAACGAGCACGTCCAGCCCCAAAAATGGTAGAATCTTGGCGCGGCGTCTGCCCCGCGCATTTGCCCGGTGACCCGTGTCATACCGGATTGTTCGATCCAAGCCCTGATCCACCCTGGAAGGGGGTGCCGTTGTGTTGGACCTCGTCATTGTTCGGGCCATTTTCGTAATTGTCCTGGGTTGCTGCGCCTATGCACTGAATCCCATTCCCGGCCAGCCGGTACTTTCCGTGGCGGGAGGCGTGGTGCTGGCGGCGGCCATCATATTCTTCGAAGTTCGCCTCGAAAACGTCAGCCTGAAACGGTTGATTGGAGCTGCCGTCGGATCGGTCCTCGGCATTCTGGGCGCATTCCTGATGTCGCTGGTGGTCGGCCGGGCGCTTCCGGCGCAGCCGTTTCTACCGGTTTGCCTGCTGCTGTTGATGGCCTATATCGGCCTGGTGGTGGGCGCCAAGAAGGGTGAACTTCTCAACCTCTCCGCGCTGGGCGGCGTCTTCGGCGTGGAAAAAACCTCCAAGAAGAGCTTCAAAATCTTGGATACCAGCGTGGTCATCGACGGCCGCATCGCCGATATCGCCGAAACCGGGTTCCTGGATGGAGTGCTGGTGGTTCCGCAGTTCGTGCTGCGTGAGTTGCAATTGGTGGCCGACTCGGCCGATTCGATGAAGCGCAATCGCGGCCGCCGCGGTCTCGACATTCTGCAGCGCATTCAAAAAATAGCCCACCTGACGGTGCAGATCGTGGAAGAGGACTTCCCCCAGGTGCGTGAAGTCGACATGAAACTGATCGAACTGGCAAAAATCTACGATTGCAAGGTCGTCACCAACGATTTCAATCTCAACAAGGTCGCCCAGTTGCACGGCGTGGAAGTGCTGAACATCAACGAGTTGGCGAATTCGCTCAAACCCATCGTCCTGCCGGGAGAAACCATGCGGGTCTTCATCCTCAAGGAAGGCAAGGAGTACAACCAGGGCGTCGCTTATCTGGACGACGGTACCATGGTGGTGGTGGATAACGCCAAGAAGATGATTTCGAAAACCATCGACATCTCCGTCACCAGCGTGTTGCAGACCACCGCCGGCAAAATGATCTTCGGTAAGCACGACGACCGCCTCCACGCCGTCGCTTCGAGCGAGCGGGTCGAGCGCCCACCCCGCAAGAGCGAGGCGCAGCCGGGAGGGGCCGTCGCTAGCGAGAAAACCACGATAGAATCGTAGGACACATGAAAATCGCTGTGATCGTGCCTGCCGCGGGTCTGGGCACACGCATGGGAAAATCCTCGGCGGAGAAGACCGGCACCAGCCGTAAGCAGTTCATGTTGCTCGACGGCGCTCCCATCCTGTTGCATGCGGTGCGCAAATTCGCCTCGCTCGAGCGCGTTGGCGAGATTGTGGTGGCGGTGCGCGCCGAGGACGTGGAATGGGTCGGCGGGCTGCTCGAGCGCGAATTCCCCGCGCGCCCGGTGCGCGTGGTGGAAGGTGGCAACAGCCGCCAGCAGTCGGTCGAAAACGCTCTGGCCGTGCTAGGCCCGGAAACCGATCTGGTGGCGGTGCATGACGGCGTTCGGCCGTTCATCGACGCCGAAACCATTCACCGCGTGCTCGACGAAGCCGCCGAGAGCGGCGCCGCCATCGTGGGCGTGCCCGCGGTCGATACCGTCAAGCAGGTCAGCCGCTCCACAGGCAAGGCGCGGATTCGCGCCACCTTGCTCCGCGAAAAGCTGGTGATGGCGCAAACCCCCCAGGTCTTCCGCTACGAGTTGCTGCGCCGGGCCTTCGAGTCCGCCCGCCAGGACGGCTTCAGCGGCACCGACGAATCCAGCTTGGTGGAGCGCCTGGACGTGGAGGTGACCGTGGTGATGGGCAACGACCACAATATCAAAATCACCAAGCCTGGCGACATGGAACTGGCCCGCCTGTTTCTGCAGGACGAGATGGCCAAGGACCACTCCCTTTGAGCCAGGCCCCGGAGCCCGGCGAGATTCGAATCGGACTGGGCTGGGATGTGCATCGTTTGGCGCCAGGCCGTCCCCTGATTCTGGGTGGAGTCCCAGTCCCCAGCGAAGCCGGCCTTGAGGGCCACTCCGATGCCGATGTGCTGGCCCACGCCATTACCGATGCCATTCTGGGCGCCGCGGCGTTGGGCGACATTGGGATGCATTTCCCAGATACCGACTCGCGCTGGAAGGGCGCCGACAGTTTGGTCTTCCTGCGCCACGCCCGCCAACTTGCCGGCGATCGCGGCTACCGGCTGGTCAACGTGGACTCTACCGTCATCCTGGAGCGCCCCAAGCTGAAGGGTTTCCGTGAGGCCATTCGCCAGCGGCTGGCCGAAACCCTTGGCCTCGACTTCGACCGGGTGTCGGTGAAGTTCAAAACCGCGGAAAAAGTCGGACCCGTCGGCGAGGGCCTCTCTGCCGAAGCTCAAGCGATCGTTACCCTGAAAGCTGTTTGAAGACTATCCGCGAAGGCACCTTCCGACACAACCGTGTTGGCGCTCCGGCGGGGCGCGGCGCCCAGGCATCAATGCGCCTTATGCCGGCCGCGCCCGACTGATGAAAGCTGTACGCTGCCAACTGATCGCTGCTATTCGGCCGGTCAGTTCGCGTTTACCAGGCACATGCGGCGCGCCGCCCGCCTGGCCTTCAGCCTCTCATTCGCTTTCTTTTGCTTTTCCGCCGAAACAACGGATTGGCAGGCGTCACAGCGCTTCCGGATTCTGGATCGCGTGATGAACTCCGCTCCGCAACGGCGGCACTGCTTCTTCATGGTCTCCTCAAGTGGGAGAATTCCCGGCTTCTTCGGCAGAAGATGGGAATAGTGGAAATCGCAATGGTTCATATCCGGACCTCGCTCGTAGTGGGTCGCAACATCGGATTCGGAGTGCGGGACCTGGGATGGGTGTAATGCCCCAGCCGGCAACGCTTACGTTGCAGCAACCCACACCCCCGGATCAATGAACTACCCCGGGGGCACTTAAGATAAATACCACCAACACTCTGGTTACAGGGAACTTGCCCGCGCCGGACGAAGGATAAACGCTGCCTGCCCCCGCCCGAGTGCTTTGTTCGGCAATCATCTGCATGAAGCTCTAGCACGCCGCGTTCCGAAACTATGCAAGCGAAGCCGCGGGGCGGAACACTTCCTCCGCGCCCAGCAACTCCCAACGCAAGTGATTCATATAGAAGACTAATACGGCCTCCGGATAGAGCGAGTGAAACTGGTCGTACGCCCGCTCCTCCCAGCCTTGGGCAAAAAGAGGTTTCGGATCCAGGTCTTTCGCAAAAAAACCATTTTCATGCGGAACGCCCAACCAGTCCAGCACCGCGGCGATCATATCCAGGTGCGAAACCAAAATCGCCTGCGCCAGATCCTTCGCGAAATCGACGTCCCCTTCCACGATGCGCGTCCAAAAACGCGGTGAAGCCTTCCGTAATGCCTCGGTATTAACCTTGCTCAGATGCGCCCGGACCTTGAAGCCCTCGTAGATGCGGTACGTCTTCAGCCTGCCGATCGAGATCCCTCGAACGAGTTGGGGGAAGGCTTCCTGGCCAAGCCCGAGGTAAACATCCGAAATCTGCATAAACTCCCAGCCTATCACGGCTGGCGGCGCGAGAGGATTTCAGGTCCAAAAGTGCGCTTGCCGCGCACCCTCCCTCTACCATGATATCCGATATCGCATGTTTATTCAGAGAGGAAACCCTGAAACTGGGCTGGATTTCTTGTCGAGCCTTCAATATCGGCTTCCAAAAGCAAAGCCGATTTCGGAGCCTTGCTAGAATAGTGGTTTCGGTCAAATGAAAAACATCATCATCCTGGGGTCCCAGTGGGGAGACGAAGGCAAGGGGAAAATTGTGGACCTGTTCAGCGAGCCCTTCGATATTGTGGCCCGGTATCAGGGCGGTCACAATGCCGGGCATACCGTCTTCATCGGCGAACGGCGGTACGTGCTGAAGTTGATTCCCAGCGGCATCCTCCGCCCCGGGAAAATCGCAGTCATCGGCAATGGGCTGGTGGTCGATCCGGCAGCGCTGTTGAAGGAAATCGATGCGCTGGAGGCCGGCGGTGTCGCCGTCGCAGGAAACTTGTTCATCAGCGACCGCGCCCATGTCCTGTTCCCAGCCCACAGAATGATGGAGCGCATGTCGGAAGGCCGGGAAGGCAGAGTTTCGATCGGCACCACCTCGCGCGGCATCGGCCCCTGCTACGAGGACAAAATCGCCCGCCGCGGCATCCGCATGGCGGACCTGCTGGACCGGAAAGCCTTCCCCGCCCAATACCGCGCGCTGATGGAGGAGAAAGTCGCGATTGCCCGCACCTTCCGTATCGACGAAGGGCTCGATCTGGCCGCGATCCGCGACGAGTACGAAGGCTTCGCCGCCCGCATCCGGCCCATGGTGTGCGATACCGCCGTGCTCCTGAACCAGGCGATTGCCGATGGCAAGCGGGTGCTGTTCGAAGGCGCCCAAGGCACCATGCTCGATATCGACCATGGAACCTACCCGTTTGTGACTTCCTCCAGCGCCTCGGCCGGCGGCGCCTGCACCGGCACGGGCGTGGCTCCCACCCGCATCCAGGGGATCGTGGGTGTTTCCAAAGCTTACATTACGCGCGTCGGCGGCGGACCCTTTCCCACCGAAGCGCTGGATGGAGCGGGCGAACTGATTCGCCAGCGCGGCAATGAATTCGGCGCCGTCACGGGAAGGCCGCGCCGTTGCGGCTGGTTCGACGCTCCCCTGTTGCGTTATACCGCCGCCATCAATGGATTCGACAGCCTGGTCGTCACCAAGCTTGACGTACTCGATGACTTTGAAACCATTCCGGTCTGCACCGGCTACCAATCGGCGGGGAAGCCGGTCGACGGCATGCCAGCCCTGGTCTCGGCGGTCTCGAGCCTCCAGCCGGTATACGAATGCCTGCCGGGATGGCGTTCCAGTACCTTCGGCCTCTCCTCATGGGAGGAATTGCCCGCCGGCGCCAAGGACTATCTGGCTTTTCTCGAAAGCCAGATCGGCGTCGAGGTGGGCTGCGTTTCAACCGGACCGGAGCGCACCCAGACCATCGTCCGGCGCGGCTCGCGGCTGGCGGCTCTTTTGAGCTGAAAGCGCAATTAGTTCTGCGCTGCGATGTAAAGCGTCTGGGTTCCCTTCACGCCACCCAGGGTGAAGGAAATGGGCAAAGCGCTGTTGGTGGTTACGGCCGGCACTACCACGTTGAACTGATACAGACCGGTAAACGACGGGGCCAACCCGGCATAGAAGGGGGTTGCCGCCGTGTCGTTGAAGAAGAACTCGACGGGCGCCGTGGTGGCGTTCTGCGCGGTGACAATAGTTCCGGCCGTGAAACCGCCGGTCACCGTGCCGAAGCCGACGCCATAGATCAGCAGCGTGTCGCCGGCCGTGGCCGGACGGGAGGGAACACCGGGGATGGCGTTTTCCGGCAGCGCATACGTTCCATCCGTGAACTGCGCGACCACATATTGCTTGCCGTTCACCATGAAGCTACTGGGTGCGAGCAGCCCCGGCTCGGTCTGATCGACATAGATGGGGTAGCCGATGCTGGTGCCGATGGAGTTGGTGAGCGTGATCTCAACCGGGCCGACAGGCGCACTCGATGGCACCAGCGCGTTCACCTGGCTGGGACTGATGTAGTCGATAAAAGCGGCGGTGCCACCGACCGACACGGTAACGTCGCCGACCTGTGTGGGCGCCACGCCATTCATGAATTGGGAACCGGACCACTGCGTCGCCGCGGCAGCGGTGAGATCGTCGCCGTAGATTTCGATCCAGGAGCCGGGCGCGATGGCTGTGAAGCCCCCAAAGGCGCTGGCGCTGACGATGCCGCCGGGAGTCCCCTAAGTGGGAAGCCTCGATCAGCGCTGAGTTGCCATGGCTGATCGGCCCCAGTTGCGCGGTGGGCGCCAGCTGCATACTGGACCAGTCGAAGAACTCGTAGGTCAAGGTCGGGGTGTTAGGTTCGGTTCCCCCGAGCCACGCCGAGACCGCGTAGGTGATCTGCCCGGAATCTATCAAGCTCGTGGCCGCGGAGACATCGACATCCTGATACATGGTCGATCCGGGTGTGATCCCTCCGCAAAAAAGGCTCACTCCACGATCCGCCGGACCGGGGTCGGTGGTTTGAACCCATCCGGTACCACCGTACGGTGCGACAGAGGTGCCAAATGTCGTGGACCAGCCGGGAACATATAGTGTGGTTGAGGTGTGCGGTGCGCTGGGGCCGGTTTCGGCGTTGCCGTTGACGAGCAGGTTTGTACCTAGCACGGAACTGGGCGACGTGCCGAGCGTAGAGAGTACCAGCGAGAGGCTATCGGCGGATGCAAAGGCGTTGGGCAAAGTCAGGGTGACGGCGACGTTGACCGTACCGGCGGGCACGAGGCCGATCTGCTGCTGCAAAGACATACCGACGTCGTTGATCCCCCCGGGGCCGACGGGAGCCGCGGCCGGGCCCAGCGGCTGGCCGCCGGCGTTTTGGAAGGCCACGGTCATTTGCGGGAGGGCGGGTAGGCCGCCGCCTCCGGCAAAGGTACCGAGGTAAGCAGAAGCCGTGAACTTCACGTTACCCCCACCGATGGCCGACGCGACCGAAGATAGGTCGATGGTTTGCGTGAGCGTCGAAGCAAGGCCGCCAGGATCTCCGACAAAGTAATTAGGCCCATGATCGAGCGGGGCTGGATCGGTCAACAGAATGTGGCCCGCGAGGCCGTAGGCAAGTACATTGGCGCTTCCAGTGCTGCGCGTCCAATTTGGGATGCTCGCTACCACCGTAGCCGGAGTGCCCGCGGAGCCCAAATCGGCATTGCCGTTGACGATCAGGTTGGTTCCATGGTCGATCAGCATGCTTTGGCCACGAACCAATTGCGCGGCGGCCAAAAGCGCGGCTATACACAGAAACCGGCGGCTGTATGCGAACAGGCGTATGACGCGCGTACCTGCTTTTCCAGACATCTTGTGTTTCCCTCCATGTCAGCTATAGCGCGGAAACCAGGCGATTTTGCCCCACAAAGTTCCCGGGCCGGCCGGCCACCCCGCAATCCGCCTCTCCCGCGACCTCGCTGGTGGTCTGGGACATCTGCGCCACGCCCCGTTCTGCCATACTTAGAGGCGGTCGGGGCAATGGGCAGTAGCACCTCCTTAACCAAGCGGCTGCAGTTGTTTATGCAAGGCGACACGGCTGTGGCGGACGCTTTGTTGCGCGAAGTCTTACCCAGGCTTCGCGACATCGCCCTCCGCGAGCTGAAGCGGGAACGGTACATAGCGCCAGTCTCCCGAACTGAATTGATCAACGAACTCTGGGTACGAAGCCTGTCGAAAGGCGGCTGGCAGATCCGAGACCAGGGACATTTCTACGCGCTCGCCAGCATGGCCATGCGGCACGTGCTGGTGGATCTGGCCCGAAAGAGACTCGCCGCGCGCAGGGGTGGCATGGACCCCACGCTTTCGCTGGACCAATCCGGGCCTATCCTGGGGGCGTCAGCGCAGGACGCCGAGCGGATCGTCGACATCGGCATTCTGATGGACCGGCTCGAAGCCAAGGATCCGGACGCCGCGCGGGTGGTGGATATGCACTACTTCACCGGGTTCACGCTCGAAGAGATTGGGCAGGAGACGGGACTTACCCTGAAGCAGGTGCGCTCGCGCTGGGAAAGGGGCATGAAAAGGCTAAAGCGCGCGCTTCAAGCGACGGCGAGGGGCGCGGGTCAAGGTGATGTGCGTTCTTGAATGTGATGTCATGTAGTCTGGGTGTAGGGCGGACCACAGGAAACGATGGTCTGTTCCACGGGCCGGTCACTCCGATTCCAGGTCCCTGACCAGTGGACGCGCAAAATCGCCCGCTCCGTGCGGCCTTTTTGCAGGGTCGAACTCCAGAGCGCCGGCCAGCATATCGATAGTTTCCTGGGAGAGTTTGACGTCCAGGCTTTGGAGCAGTTTCCGAACGCGGTCGGGAAGGTCCAGTGCGGCATCGGGCAGAAGGTCTTTCACCCGGCGTCCGGTGAGCATTTCAATCGCCAGCTTGGCCAGGCTGTAGATATCGCTTGCCGCTTCCGCGTAGCCGACGGCTTGCTCGGGCGCCATGTAATCGAAGCTGCCGGCGGCTCGCGAAAGGCCGTAAAGCGCCTCGTTGGCATCTTTGACGATGGCGATGGATATGGCGTCGAGCGCGCCGGCGATCTGCCGCAAAAGCCTTGCTGTGCGCCTGGGCGGCAGCGCACCGCGTTCGAGCGCCTCGCGCAAATTCCTGCCCTCGACGAACTCCATGACAAGGTACGGCGCGCCCGAGGGAGCGCTCCCGTGGGCGTAAATCGCAACCACATTGGGGTGGCGCACTCTCTGAAGCGCGGCCACCTCCTGCTCGAATCGGCGCTGGACCCAGGCCTTGTCCTTGACCTCGCCGCGAAAAACCTTTACGGCGCAGCGCTGTTTCTGGTCGCGGTCGTATCCCTCCATGACGTTGGCAAAACCGCCGCGCGCGAGAAGCGAACCCACTTCAAAACGCGAGTCCAGCAGCGTTCCCGCCAACTCGTCAACCTCGGGCAACAGGGCCCCCACGCGCCAGGTAGCCAGGTCCGGCAGCAGTTCGGCCTCCTCGGCTTTGCGCCGGCGGCGCCACAGATAGCCGGCGCCTGCCAGCATGGTTGCGGCGATGGAATCAAGCAGCAGCAGCCAGGAGAGCCAGGCAGGACGCAGCACGGTGAAGGAACGGCCGACGGTTTCGGACCATGGTCCAGTGAAGACCCGCCCTTGGACCTCCAGGGTATGCGCGCCCGAGGAAAGCGAGCCCAGCGGCAGATCGAGACTGCTCGATGCGCGCCAGGCCGGTTGCTCCGGCAGGATTCGGTACCGAAGACGCAGATTGTTCCGGCGGTCGAACTGCAACGACCCGATGTGGGCGGTGAGCCTCGATCCGTGCGGCATTGCATCGACAGCTTCGGCCAGTCGGGGCGATTGTCCATCCCAGGAGAACGCAGATACAAAGATCTGCGGGGAGAACCGCGGCGCGACCAGGTCGGAAGGCGGCAGGTAATGAGCCAGGTCGTTGTCCGCGCCCCACCAAAGCGACCCGTCGTCGTCGACGTATACGCTCCCCGAGTTCATGCCGCCGGACGAAAATCCGTCGGATGTATCCAACTTCAGCCACTTCCCGGCCTCCGCGTCACTCTGGTCGGCCACATAAATGGCCACGCCCCCGCCGCGCCAGAGCCAGCCGCGCCGGTCTATGTCAATGGTGATACCGGGCTCTTCGATCCCGTCAGCGAGTCCGTACTGCCGGATGGCAAGGCCGCCGTCCGGGAGCGGCCGGATGAGCGCGATTTCGGGTCGGCCTAAATACGAATACCACACGTCGCCGTTGGGAAGTGGCGCCAGGGACCAGCATCCGTTTACTAGAAGGCCGTCCCGGGTGGTGAATTCTCTCCAGGCGCCATGTTCGTCTCTTTCCACCAGACCCCCGCTGTAGCAGGCCCACAGCTTGCGGGTCTGTTGCTCATACTTGATCGCGAGCACAGTCCGCGACGGTTGGGTCTGCAATGGATGATCCTCAAACTTCAGAATGTATTTGCTGCGCGCGAGCCGCCCTAGCCCCATCTGGCCCAGCCATATTTCGCCATCCGGGGTACTCGCCAGGCGCATGCCACCGGCGGGACGGCCCCTCTCCGTGCGAGCGACCACTCGGCCGTTTGTCTGCAACTGGATTGCGCCACCATCCTTGATTGCGGCTACAAGATTCCCATGTTCCGCGCCCAGCAAAGCTGACACTAAAGTGCCCTCCTTGAAAGCGGCCACGGTTTCCCAGCGCATCCGGTCCTTGCTTAGCGCCGCAATCCGCTTGTAGAGCCCGGCGTACACGCGACCCCCACTACGTGCGATGGACCATGGGGTATCGATCAGTCCATCCCGGCTGGTCCAGCTCTCGATGCGGAACTCAGAGGCCAAACGGAATAGTCCCTGCCCGGTCGCGAGCCAGATAGTGCCATCATGAGCCAGGATGGCGTCGACGGGTGTCGGCAACCCGTTGGCGCGAGTTGCGACCCGGAAAGCGCCGGGACGGCCGACCGCGAGCAAGCTGCCGCCGATGAGGACCATTTTGCCGTCCGGCCCCTCACGCATGCGCGGCCGAAGAAATGCCCCGGCGAAAGGGGCGACACCGGGGCCGCTGCCACAGTCGTATACAGCTTCGCGGTCGCCGCCACCCCACCAGAGACACCCGAAACGGTCGCGCATGACGGTCGGGTTCAAACCTCCAGGGAAGCCGGCGACTGGATGCCGGATCACCGGTAGTTGCCCTCCGGGCCGCCAGTGGGCCACGTCGTCAAGCCACACCTCACTCCATCCTTTCCCGGGCCAGGGATAGAGCAGCATGCCGGCCGAATCGAGGGTCAGGGGTCCAGGAGAATCCAGACTCATGACGGCTTCGGTCGTCCACTTGTCCCCGGTGCGCTCGATTCTGAAAAGGGTGGTGCTGGCGGGAGCCTGCCCGAGCGGGCTCATGGCTGCGACAGCCAGGCCGGCTGAAGCGGCAATTACGCTGACGGCCACTCCTTTGGCGATCTGCTTGACCTTGCCGTTCGCAAACCGGTACACGCCGGTATCCGCTCCGATCCAGATCCCGCCGCTGGCATCTTCGTTGAACTGGTAGGCGTAGGTGTACACTGCCGGGAGGCCGTAGTCGCTGAGAAAGAAGAAACGCGTTCCATCGAAGCAGGCGGGCCGGAATCCTCCCAGCCACAAACGACCACGCGAGTCCTGAAACAGGTTTTCCACCCCGAGCGGCGATCCGGGTTCCCGGAGAAAGGGATATTGTTGCCCGAATGCGTCACGGCCGGGCGCGGCCAGCAAGCCCAGAAAAACAGCGCAGGACGAAATGGTGGTTCGGCCAAGCAAGGAGCTGTCCCGGGGAAACCCACCCATAGACGTACTAGATATACAATAACTTTGGCGTCTCTGTCCGCCCCGCGTATCTGTATCTGCGCAGGGCTTGCCCCTCGCCGCCCCGGAAAGTTTCCGCTATTTAGAGCCCCAGCGCTTCCACAATTGCGCCGATTTCGCCCGATCCGACCTCTATGACCGCGTCCAGCGTGTCCGGCGTGGCCCGCTCGTCGAAGGCCTGGAATAAAACGATCTTGGCGATTGCGTAGCGCTCCGCGGCCGTCAGCGTTCGCTGGTTGGCGCTCTCCCAAACCGCTATGCCGGCGTGGCCCTGCCGTATCGCGGTTTCGCGCCAGTTCTTCCGGTCCGCTCGGTCGCCGCCTGCCCCCGCTCGTCCACCCGGAATCCCCGATAAAAATAGTGGTAAACATAGCCGCTTTGTGCGCTATAGATCTTTTCCCGCGGCTCGCGCGGCGCCCCGCTCAGGGGCGTGGCGACGGGTTTATTGGAGAAAAGCCTGCGGAACATAGGGTCTCTACCCCAGTATAGACAACAGACCATCGGAGCTATTGACATAACTCAAAACCGGAGGCAAACTGAATATGGAATCAGAAGCGACTTGGTTCCGAGATCGTCTGATTACAAGCCAGCCCACCTTGGGTTTGGCGGGAGGTGCTTGATAGAACCGGACCAGAGTGAGGGCGGTCGGGTTTCGTACGAGTGAGCGTGCTGTACAGAGAGTCTTCCGCGATCGGATATTACCGGGCCAAGCGGTACTGGCCGAGCGCACCCAGTGCGCACAAATGATGATCGGTGGTTGGTTTTCTGAGCGAGCGAAGTACGGAACGGCCGCCCTTTCCTTTTTTTCTTTCCACCCCCTCGCTCCTCTCCCCCGATTGTCTCGGGTCTGAAACCTTCACCTAGTGTACACTGGAACAAGTCTTTTTATTTTATGAATTCGGCTTCTCACCGGGAAATTGTCAGCGCCCACAGTCCAGATTCCGACGATGCATTCATGTTCTATGGGCTTGCGACCAAGAAAGTGCGGTCGCCGAAGATCTCTTTCCGGCACGTGCTCGAAGATATTGAGACGCTCAACCGGAAAGCCATCGAGGGGCAATACGATCTCACTGCCATTTCGTACCACGCCTATCCTTACGTTTGTGACAAGTACGTGTTGATGGCCAGCGGCTCCAGCATCGGCGACGGCTATGGCCCTATGATCGTGTCCGCGCGGCCCATGGAGCCCGAAGAGCTGAAAGGCAAGCGCGTTGCCATCCCCGGCAAATTGACGTCTTCCTACCTAGCCGCCCGCCTTTTCGAGCCGGATTTCGAGCCAGTGGTCACCCGCTTCGATAAGATCCTGGACGCCGTGCGGGAACGCACCGCCGATGCCGGGCTGATCATCCACGAAGCCCAGTTGACTTACGACCGCCAGGGTTTTCACCGCGTAGTCGACCTGGGTCGTTGGTTCAAAAGCACATACGATCTTCCCCTGCCGCTCGGTGGCAACGTGCTGTTGCGTAGCCTCGGAGTCGAAATCCAGAGCGAATGTTGCCGCTTGATGCGCGAGAGCATTCAGTACGCTCTCGATAACCACGACGAAGCACTGTCCTATGCGCTCCAGTTCGCCCGAGAGCTCGAAACCCGCCAGGCCGAGAAATTCGTCGGCATGTACGTCAACCACTACACCCTGGATGCGGGAGAAGTGGTGCCCCGCGCCGTGCAGAATCTGCTCGACCTCGGCTACGAAGCCGGCGTCGTCCCGCACAGAATCGCCGTCGAGTTCGTTCGCTAACCATGGTGCTGTGCCGCTAAGTCGCGGCGCACGTCTGGCGCATCGGCCGGAAAAAGGCAAATTCGAGCCGCCGATCAACCCGGGTAAGAGCGGATAAATCGTTTGGGTTTTTCGATGGCTGTTCGTCGGCGGCTATATTTCTTCTCCCGGATCGGTTAAACGCTCGCATCGGCAGAAGGCCGCCGCCCAGTCGAGTTACAGTAGAGACATGGTTCGTCTTCGAAACGTAGCTCCGGTTCTGGCGTTTGCGGCGGCGCTGGCGGCACAACAAGCTGCGCGTCCCAAGGATGTTCGCGAGGCCGCCAAGGCCGGTCCAAACGCCGTCCCCCGGTTGGCTCAATATCTTACTGATCCCAGCATAGATGTGCGCGCCGAGGCGGTCAAACAGATCATCGAGATTGGGCCGCCGCGCAGCCTGGATCCGCTGCTGGTGGCTACTCGCGACGCCGACGCCCAGATTCAGATCCTGGCCACCGATGGGCTGGTCAACTTTTACCTGCCGGGATATTTCAGGAGCGGCGTGGGCGCGTCGTTGCGCCGCGTGGGCACGGACATTAAGGGCAGATTTACCGATACCAATGACCAGGTGATCGACCGTTACATTACGGTTCGGCCCGAAGTGGTGACCGCCCTGGTGGCAGTACTGGACAATGGCGCCACTCGCGACGCGAAAGCCAATGCCGCGCGCGCCTTGGGCGTGCTGCGTGCCTCCGCCGCGGTCGACGAGCTGGTTACCGCCACCCATTCCAAGGACAGCGTTCTGATCTACGAGACGGTGGTGGCCCTCGAAAAGATTCGCGTCGAAGCTGCCGCGCCGCACCTGGAATTCCTAATGAACGATTTGGATCCCAAGGTCCAGGTCGTGGCCATCGAAGCGGTCGGATTGCTGCGCGACCTGAACGCCCGCTCCGGCCTGATCGATGTTCTGAACCGCAGCGGCAACATCCGTGTCAAGCGCTCCGCGCTCACTTCCCTGGCGATGCTGCCGGCCGAAACCAATCGCGCCGTCTACCAGCAGTACATTCGCGACAAGGACGACAAACTGCGGGCATCCGCAGCCGAAGGCTTCGCCCGCCTCCGCAATCCGGTCGACACTCCCATGCTGGACCAAGCCTGGAAGGACGAAGTGAAGCCACCGGCTCGTCTGGCGCTGGCTTTCGCTCTGGTTATGCACGGCCAGGTCGGATGGAGCGAGTTCAGCCCGCTTCAATTCCTCGTCAACAACCTGGATTCGGCTTCCTATAGCGGAATCGCTGAGCCATATTTGACGGAATTGGCACGCGATAACGCCGTCAGGACGGCACTGTACGGCCCGCTGGGGAGCGGAACCAAGCTGGAAAAAATCGGATTGGTCCAAGTGTTGGGCGCCAGTGGGGACCAACGCAGCCTTGAGGAACTGAACAAGCTTAAGGACGACCCGAACCCGGAGGTTGCGCAGGCCGCGCTCACGGCCGTGCGCAACCTGCAATCCAGGCTCTGAACCTTCTATTTGGCCTTCTTCTGCTTCTGCTGGCCGACGCGCACTTTGAAGTGTCCTGCCTTGGCTTCTTGAAACGCCTTGTGGTCGTGGCGCACCACGGCATCCGCCAGGTACCGGTCGACGTCCGCTTCTTTGGGCAGCACCGCCATCAGGGTGAAGTTGTCATTGCAGGTCGGGCAGTAGGGCCGGAACCGTTTCACGTTGGGAATTGCCATAACGCCAACATTATATCAAACCGATACCGGTCGCTTGGCGGCACCCATCGAATCGCTCCCTCCACTCTCTTCCGGGGGTGCACGTCGGATTTGGGGGATGGGATCACGCGGCCGGCCGTTCTGAGCGACGTTCCCAGAAATCCTCGTAGCGTCCGCTGAGTTTGGAACAGCGCAGAGCGATGATAGCGTTTGCGCCGCCTACGGTCCAGTGCATGCCAGCCCGCTTGAGTCTGGTACCGACAACCACTTTGCAGCCGGCCTCGACGACCCCGGTAGCGGTGCATAAACCCTGTTGGTGAAACTCCGGATATCTCATGCGGTCTCGATTGTTGCGGATATAGTCGGCGCACTCCAGCGCTTCTTCGTATTTGGGTGCATGGCGATGCAGTGCTTTCCGTAGAGATTTCATACGGCCCTCGTCGAGTTCCTCATAGCGCCGCTGAATCCATTTCTTGCCTTGTTCGCTGTCGCCATAGATGGTCTTGCCGACCTTGCTCAGGTGCTCCTTGGCGTGGAAGCGGTCGAGGATCTGAATGGCTTGCGGGAACAATTCTTTGGCGGTGTTCCAAATCCAGGCGGAGCCATCGCCCAGCACGACGCACCGGGAAGCATGCGTGAAACCGCGGCGAGTCGCTTCGCGGAGCACCCGCTCCGCGAACTCGCTCCGCTCGGGACAAGTGTCGAGAGAGGCGGCGCTTTCGATCGCAGCCGAATAGGTGATCGAGCCGGGATCGCGCACCGGCTTGCCTTCCTCATCCCGCGATTCCGCGGTCCACATAGTGACAAGTTTGGCCTCGCGAGTTTTTGCGGAGCCATCCGACTGCTTGCCCGCGCGGCCCGCCACTTCGGACTTGCGCATCGGCACACCAGTACCGTCCATCCCCAAATACATCGTCGGAGCTACTTCGCCCATCCGTTCCACGCAACTGCATTCGTCGGCCGCAATCTCGGCGCCTAACGCCTCGGCGGCTCGTTCCACCTGACTGACGCTTACTTCGACCCCCGCCAATTCATGGAGTAACGCGCTGCTTTCCTCAAAGCTCCCCAGCGCCGCAGTGGTGCCGGTCATCCGCAGGACTCCTGGCGTGAGGGAAAACATCTCCAGCCTTAAATGGCGGTCGCGCGGGCAGAATCCACTCTGGCAGTTGGTACAGTGATAATAGGCCCGCTCCAAGTGCAACGGACCCAGTACGCTTTCGAACGTCTTCC
>JBEKZL010000191.1:0-15211 GCA_049509915.1 Bryobacteraceae bacterium
CGGGAGAACTTGGCGGCCAACCTGCCGCCGGTCGATTGCGACGGCAATCAAATCCAGCAGGTGGTGCTGGTGTTGCTGGTGAACGCGTCGGAAGCCATGCCCAAGGGCGGCACGATCGAAGTTGCGACGGAACTCGATGCCGCCGGCGACCAAGGGGTAGTGCGGGTGAAGGATACGGGCACCGGGATACCAGCCGACGCGCTGGGCCGCATCTTCGATCCGTTCTTTACAACGAAGGAAGACCAGAACCGCACCGGATTGGGCCTGGCGGTGGCGCACTCTATCGTGGAGCAGCACGGTGGGGACATCGCCGTCCAGACCCAGGAAGGTGTAGGAACCGAGTTCCGCATCACGCTGCCGGCTGCGGCGGTGGCGGCCGGCGGAACCGCGCGTTAAGGAGGACGAGATGGCAAGTACAATGGAGTCCCCGACGGTAACAAGAACAAAAGGACGAATTCTGATCGTCGACGACGAATTGGTGGTGCGGGATTCGCTGGGCAAGTGGTTCACCAGCGAAGGCTATTCGGCGCGGCCCACCGGGAGCGGGCGGGAGGCGCTGGAGGTGCTGGCGCAGAGCGAGTTCGACATCGCCCTGATCGACATCAAGATGCCCGGCATGGACGGGATGGAGTTGCAGGCGCGGTTGAAAGAAGCCGACCCCAACCTCACTGTCGTCATCATGACGGGCTACGCCTCGGTGGATACAGCGGTGGAGGCGCTCAAGCGCGGCGCTTACGATTACATCACCAAGCCGGTCGACCCGGACGAGCTTTCACATCTGGTAGCCAAGGCCCTGGAGCACAAGCGGGCGCACATGGAAGTGGCGCGGCTGCGCGAGAATCTGCGGGAGGTGGCGCCGGGAACGGAGTTGATCGGCAGCAGCCCGGCCATCAAGAAGGTGATCGAGCTGATCGAGATGGTGGCCTCCACAGAAGCCACCGTACTGATCACCGGCGAGAGCGGCACCGGCAAGGAAGTGGTCGCGCGCTCGATCCACAACAGCGGTCCGCGGCGCTATATGCCGATGGTCACGATTCACTGCGGCGCGCTGACCGAAACGCTGCTCGAAAGCGAGCTGTTCGGCCACGAGAAGGGTGCCTTCACCGGAGCGCAATACCGCAAAAAGGGCAAGTTCGAGGTGGCCGAAGGCGGCACGGTTTTCCTGGATGAAATCAGCGACATCAGCCTGAAGACGCAGACCGACCTGTTGCGCGTGCTGCAGGAAAAGGAAATCGTGCGGGTGGGCGGGACGCAGGCGCTCAAAGTGGATTTCCGGGCCGTCGCGGCCACCAATAAGAACCTGGAATCGCTGGTGAAGGCGGGTACGTTCCGCCCCGACCTCTACTATCGGCTGCACGTATTCTGTATCGACCTGCCCCCGTTGCGCGAGCGGCGCGAGGATATCCCGCTGCTCATGAACCACTTCCTCAATAAATTTTCGATGGCTACCAGCCGGCCGGCGCCGCAGCTGGCTCCGGCCGCTTTGGATGTGCTGATACAGCACGACTGGCCGGGCAACGTGAGGGAACTGGAGAACGCGGTGGAGCGCGCCCTGGTAGTGTGCCACGGCCCGGAAATCCGGGCTTCGGACTTCTCCTTCCAGTTCCAGGGAGAGGCGCCCAAGGGCGGCCAGTCGCTCGACGATATCGAACGCGCGCACATCGAGCGAATCCTGCGTGAGACCCAGCACAACCTGTCGCGCGCCGCGCGGATTCTGGATATCGACCGCACCACGCTGTATAACAAACTGCGGCGCTACGGGCTGCGGTAACCGCGGACAATGGGCCAATTCGGGCAGTCGAGGACGCTGTGCTAAAACCGATTCTGCTTCAGCCATTGACCGTCGACTCGGCTGCTGGTTGGCACACCCCCAGAGCTGCCGCGGCCGGTCTCGGTCTGCCTCTGCTGACCGGAACCGCGGCACAGGCCGCCGTCGCGGAGCCGGCCCAGCAGGAGTTGCCGCTGTCGCAACTGGAAGAGCTGGCGGCAGCCCTGGCGCGGGTGTTCCGCGTGCCTTGCCGCATCGGCCGCGCCGCCATGGACGTTCGCTTCGCCCGCGACGAACGCCGCGGCCAGTTTCATTCCACCGCGATTCTCGACCAACTGGAGCGCACCGCCGATACCGGGGCCAGGGTGCTGGCGGTGGGCGCCTGCGACCTCTACGTGCCCGTTCTGACTTTCGTTTTCGGCGAAGCGCGCCTGGACGGTAACTGCGCCGTAGTTTCCACCGCGCGTCTGGCCGAGGAATTCTACGGCCTTCCGCCCAGCCCGGCCCTGTTGCGCCAGCGCCTCGTCAAAGAAGCCGTGCATGAGCTAGGCCACACCTTCGGCCTGCGTCACTGCCCCGACTGGCGCTGCGTGATGACCTCCAGCCACGCCGTGGAGCGGCTGGATGTGAAGACCGCCGAATTCTGCGCGAGGTGTCAGGGGGTGGTGGGCAAGGGGTTCGACTGGTAGGGGACGGATGCCCGAGAAGGCCCCATCCACGAGGATGGGCACGTTGACGCTGGCGTCATGCGCTGTCGCCAACTCCACATCGGCGGCAAAGCCGCGGTTGAGGAACTCCTTCCCCGACCCACACGTCCGCAGCGAACGGCAGCCGTGGCAACGGACGAGGCACGGACAAAATCTCCAACAGCGGCTCTCGAATCAATTGCCGCATCCGGCTGTCGGCCCAGCAGTTTGGCCCAAGGAGGAAAATGAAGACCTTTGCGTCTAACATTGCCGTGGTGCCCCTGGCGATGACTCCCTATGCCCAGCAGGCGGTCGTTTACGAGGTGGCCGTCTAATCGTCGGCGACGGCAGCGCGGTGATCGAGAACGGCACGTTCGTCGCCCAAGGCGGGCATATAACGGCGCTTGGCCGGGCTGTCAATCCGCCCAAGGGCGTGATCCGCGTGAACCTGGCGGGCGAGACCATCATGCCCGCGCTGATCAACGTGCACGTTCACATCGGCTACGGAAAATGCCCAAGCTGGGGCGCTCAGAACTATAGGCAGCTCAAGACGCGAAGGCTCGGGCCACCTGAAGGGTAGATAATGGTCCGGAGTGCCGTCCCGAACTTCAGCGGAAAAAACGGGCATCCTCGTGCACGGACGGTCGCTGCCCAGACATATAGGAGGTTATGTCTGGCCATTCCGGGACCTTCACGCAGCCAGCATGAAGTCGCAGCCGTTGAGGCAAGGCTGG
The DNA here is from genome assembly GCA_049509915.1 of Bryobacteraceae bacterium. Taxonomy (GTDB): domain Bacteria; phylum Acidobacteriota; class Terriglobia; order Bryobacterales; family Bryobacteraceae; genus JBEKYD01. The sequence goes on from JBEKZL010000191.1 coordinate 3,189, forward strand.
CCCTGGGTGCAGCGCGAACCTTCGCCAGATTCAGATAAACTATATTAAACCTTGGAGCAAATGTGTATATGCACGGGCTCTGCCACACTCTAATTCTCCGCCTCGCCGCCGTCGTGCTGGTCGCGCTGTCTTGCTGCAGCCCCGTCTTTTGCGGCGAGATTCACAACGCCGCCGCGGCTGGCGACTTGGCAAAGGTTGCGGCGCTGCTCAAAGACAATCCTGATTTGGTTTCCAGCAGAGACAAAGGTGCTCTCGGTCTCGACCCAACGCCTTTACACCGTGCGGTGTGGAGTGCAATGTCGCCTCATGGCCATAGGGAAATAGTGGAATTGCTGCTGGCCAGAGGGGCCGAGGTCAATGCCAGGGACGGAAATGGCAGTACGCCTTTGCACCTCGCGGAGGACAAGGAAATAGTCGAACTGCTGCTGGCCCACATGGCCGATGCCAATGCCAGTGACAGTCACGGCGAGACGCCCTTACAAAACGCGGCGTCAGCTGGCGGTAAGGAGATAGTGGAATTGCTGCTGGCCAGAGGGGCCGAGGTCAACACGAGGGGCTTTGAGGGCCGGACGCCTTTGCAGGACGCGGCGTCAGGCGGCCACAAGGAAATAGTGGAATTGCTGCTGGCCAGAGGGGCCGAGGTCAACACCAGAGACGACCACCAGACGACGCCCTTGCAGGAAGCGGACGGTCATGGCTACAAGGACGTTGCGGAATTGCTGCGAAGACACGGCGCAGAGGATTTCGTGTCTTTCACGGGAGCGAAGGTTCACCTGAGGATCATTCTGGTTGACAGCAGGGTGGACGCGGAGATGGTGGTTGAGAAGCTCAAAGGAGGCGGATCGTTCGCGGACCTTGCTCGAAGATACTCTACAGATTCAACGAAAGCTGACGGTGGGGTTTTAGTCATGGAAATGGGAGCTTTGCGGGAGGAGTTCCAGACCGCGTTAAGCGCGGCCCGTCCCGGCGGCACGACAGAGATCATTGAACTTGTAAACAAGGGCGGCAAGAACACCTTTGCCTTACTCCATTGCGACGACATCGAGGGTCCTCTTGACACGCCACTGCTGAAAGCCGCTAAGACCGGCGACCCGGCGGTTCAACGGCTCCTGGAGAAGGGCGCGAAGGTCAATGTAGCTGACGATACTGGCCGCACCCCGCTGACGTTCGCCGCCGAAAAGGGCCATACCGAGATAGTCAGGGTGCTGCTGGCGGGCCATGCGAATGTTAATGCTGCTACGGAAGCAGGGGTAACATCGTTAATTTACGCCGCCTCGGAAGGCCATGCCGACGTGGTCGCAATGCTGCTTGCGGCGAAGGCACGTGTGAACGCGACCACCGACTCTGGGCACACTGCATTGACATCCGCGGCTTGGAATGGCCGCGCCGATGTTGTCAGGCTGCTTCTTACATGTGGGGCAAACGCTAACGCTGCAGCTAGCAAGCGTGTCGCTGCGGGAGGCATGACTTTTTCCCCCGACTTTACCGCAAGCGCTAATACCACCGTTATCAATGGCGTCACAGCCCTCATGTTCGCCTCTGAAGGGGGCCATGCGGATGTAGGCAAGCTGCTGGTTGCATCCGGCGCTCGCGTCAACGCCGTCGCGACAAACGGCGCTACTGCGCTTATGTTCGCCGCCGAGGGCGGCCATGCTGACGTAGTCAAGCTATTGCTTGCGGCTGGCGCCAACGTCAACGCTGTCGCGAAAAACGGCGATACCGCGCTCCGGTTGGCCTCGCGCGGCGACGACACGATGAGCACCGGGGACCTCAACCTCAAGCTGTCAGGTGGCCCGAGCAAAGGTTACGCCGATACCGTTCGATTGCTAAAGGCCGCCGGGGCGAAATAAGCGCACATTTCTTTTGTGCGCGGCGGTTCGCGAATGGCCCGGGCAATGCTGCCTTTGGTGCTGTCTTTTCCCTGGCACTAACGGCCCACAGACGGCGACCGTGATCTCTGTTGGGGTCCGACCGCCGTATGCGAACACGATCCGTTCTTCGGGCAGGCGCCGCCGGCGGCCTTGATCGCCAAGATTCGCGCCACGATGGAGAGGCGTCCGCTGGGAAAAACGGGGCGGGAAAAACGGGTCGGCCTGAACTCGCACCTTTTAGGACCGCTGAAAAGGTAGCAGTCGGCTCCGTCCCCTTTTTGCATCTTCGCTGAACTCCTCGCGCCTCGCGAGTCGCTCTGCTGGCGCCCTTCGGCCGCACGGCACCTCCATTCCACCCGCGTACCTTTTCAACACAGATTGAACTGCCGCGTTACTCACCGCAGCCGGTAATGGCCGCGTACGGGCCGCCTCCAGCGCGCAATTGCTGGAAACCCAATCCGGCAAAGGAGCCCGCGAGTATAGGCTGCCTGGGCCTTGCTGGCGGCATTTCGGAATATTGTGCCAGCCCGCTCTGCCCCTTTTCCGATGAGTCGAAAAGGTATTAGTTCAGGCTGACCCGTTTTTATTCGTTTTTATTGACCCGTGTTTTTATTTGCGTAATGATATGGGCCGTCGAAGATGTGCATGGCCGTGGTTCGATCCAGAGCGCGGATATCGGCGCGCGCCTCATCGGTCCACTCGATGCTAAGCGCCATTCTCTTGGAGCGGGAAATCCTGCCGGGTCAGCCCGAACTCCGCCAGGACATCTTCGTCCGGAATGCCGCGGCCGCCTCTGTTTTCGAGCCAGGCGTCCGCGCGGGCGAGCGCCTGCTCCTCCTCGGAGGTAAGCGGCTCGTCATCAACCGGCGCCGTGGCGACGGACCGGGAAACGGGGTCCAGCAGCATAAACTCCAGGAACCGGACGGCGGCGTCAATCTGCGACGCAGGCAGCCGTTCGATCAGTTCATGCGCATGGTCTTTACCCGAAACCGCTTCCATACATCCTCCTGAACCGTTCAACGAAGCAGGCCTTGTCCCGGCGCTGGGCTTCTCCTTCATGGTATGACAGAAATGGGCGGCCTTGTCGCGAGCCGCCCGTGCCCGCAGCATCTCCGCAAGCACCTCCGCCGGGGAATTTCCAGGGTGCTCTTCATGGATTCGCGCCGGTTTCTCCTAAATAACTTCAGGTTGCGAGTTGGTGCGTTAAGTCACATTTCCGGCACTACTCCGCGGCGGGACGATTGCGATATACTCCTGTACTTAGTGTTCCATGGGGAAAGTGAGCGAACTCAGTCAGTGAGGTGACGGAAATGATCGGCGATCCCGGCCAACGAAACCTGGCGTTAGGCTTTACGATTCGCAAATTCGACGATCTGGACGCAACGGAGAAGCTATACGTCGGCAAGTTCAAGGATGCAATCGACACTTTCGCCAGCGACATCAAGCTCGCTATCAAGGCATTCAAGCAAACTCAGAGCGCCGCAAAAGCAGCGTTGGAGAAGCAGAAGAACGATCACTCGGACAAGCACGATTTCAAGGACTACCTGTTTGGAAAGGGTGCCTATACCGGCGGGAAGGGGTACATCGAACAGCTTCGCAAAATCGGAATGTCGGCGCCCGCGCTCCTGCGTTACAAAGGCGTCAAGGACGCATTCGATAAATTGAAGCGTCCGCTTGCGAACATGCCCGCCCAGGTGACTTTATTAGAAGGCGTGCCAGTCGCCGCGGCGACGCTCAAGAAAAAGGACGAGAAGAATTCCACGACAGAAACCTGCTGGATCGCTGCTTTCGAAACGGAAACGGTGCTGGGCCTAAAAAACAAGCCTCCTGGAAAGGGCCAGATTATTGGAAAGGTTCAGTTCAATATACCCCTGCTCACCATTCACACCGGCGTCGACGAAGCCTACGTGAAGGTTGCCGACGGGGTTCGCGATCTCTACGAAAAAAAGTCTCAGGGTGAAGTCGGCGCCAGCTCCCAATACGTGAAAGACGACGACGACATCTTTACCCGCCGCTATGCCACCATGTGGAAGGGCAAGGACGTGCTGAAGAGCCTGCTGGGCACGCAGGCCGGCTACCTGAAAGGCAAGTTTGCGACTCAGAATGGCCGTACTCTCCCGAAGGTCGCGGACCCGCTTGCGCCGGACCCAAACGTCAAAAAGGTGCAGGCATTCGAAGCGCACCAGGTGCCCAACCTCACCGCGGGAGCCGATCTAGAGACCCGCCAGATGCTCCACGTCCACCAGGAACTGGGAAGCGGCCCCTCCGGTCGAGGTCTATGTTTAAGCTCCGTCTCGCTATCGCAGGTGGAGGCAACCGGTGGCACTTGGAAGACAAAGGTAAAGAAGTCCTACGCGAATAACGGCACACCCTTCGCGGGGAGTGACAATCTGCTGGTGCTTGTCGATCTTTCACTGGTGCCTCCGGGAAAGGAGTTGTTCTACAATCTCTACCGTCCGGAGGCTCAGGAACGCGCCGTGGCTGTGAGATTGAAAACGAATGCCGGCGACTTCAGCGACAACGCGCATGCTCAACAGCGTCTCCAAGAACCGCGAGCTGTACCTCCGCGTCCTCACTCCCGATTTCATCGTGAATTGGAGCGAGATAGAGCCGGAGCTGCCCAAATAGGAAGGTGAAGGGGTGCCCCTACTCCAATCGCGGCAGATGTTCCGGTTGCACCAGCAGGCGAATGGAACGGGCTTGCCCAGGGGTCCTCTCAATGAGGCTGTTGCGCTCCAGGGTCTTGATCATTTCGTGAATCGACGGCGGGGATACCCGAAAGTAGCGCTCCAGGTCGGCCTCGGCCGGAGCCTGGCGGTGAATCTTGGTGTAGTTGTAGATGAAGGCCAGATATTGCCCCTGTTTCGCGGTGAATCGCGGCGCCACGGCCGGGTCAAGCTTCGGCGCCGGATCGATGCTGACCTCGAAGGCGTCCTCGCCGAAGCTTTCGACGACGCGTACTTTGAGAAGGTAGACCTGTCCGCCGATGACGGTACGAACCGGTCTCTTGGCAGCGGCGTAAAGGTTCCCGCGCAGCTCTTTCCCATCCGCGCTGGAACTCGCGTAGTTCGCGATCCCGAAGCCTGCGCCGCTCCTATAGGCGAACACCCATTCCCGGCCGTCCTTGTACTCGACCCCAATTGACTGAGCGCCCAGCGACCGCGCGTGACCACATAACCCTTGGAGCAATGTCTCCGGTTTTCCCATTCGGCTATTTTAGGGCATCTCTGGGGACGTTGGACTCCAGCTCTTCTTCACAGCCCCGGCCGCTCCGCACCATTCAGCCGGAACATCACCCGCAGGTCCGATCGCCAGTTCTCGCCTACGCCGATCCGCTCCAGGATGGTTTCAGTGGTGGGGTGGAATTCCAGCGCCGGAGTCACCAGCAGCAGGCGCGGCGGTTCGGTGCTCAGCGTGAGGCCGGGGAAATAACCGCGCGCCGCAAACTCGCCGCGGTCCAGGTGCCATTTGACTCGGATTCAATAGTCCAGCGCTTGCAGCGGCAGTTGCCTGTCGGCGGTCGCCTTGAGCTCGATCACCGCCAGGCGTCCACGGCTATCGTGGGGAAACCGGGGACAGGGGGGAAAACCGGAGGGAAAACCCAAATCGGACCCGGCGCCGGTAACTGCCGGGCGGATCCGTCAGTCCGGAAACCGTTTGGCGGCGGGGAGTCCCTCCGGAATCCGGCCGGGCGGACCATCGGGCGTGTCGCGGCTCATTGGGACTCCCGGTTCGCAATGTGCCAGCCCCGCGTTGCCGCCAGCCCGATCACCGCTATCATGGCCGACAGCCAGGCGAACCAGTCGCCGTGGCGGGTATAGAAGGTCTTCTCCGAGGTGTAGCGGAAGCCGTTTAACGAGGTTGCCTCGGTGTAGGATGGCAAACTGCCGCGCACGCGGCCGGCGGAGTCGATGGTTGCGGTTACGCCGTCGTTGGTGGCACGCAGAATCCAGCGGCGGTTTTCGGCGGCGCGCATGCGCAGGATTTCCAGGTGCTGCTGGCGGGCGGCAGTGCGGCCGAACCATCCATCGTTGGAGATGTTGAACAGGACTTCGGCGCCGCGGTTCACGAATTCACGGACGAATCCCGGAAACACCGATTCGTAACAGATGAAAGCACCCAGGGTGTGCGAACCCACGGGCGAAACCAGCACACGGCCGCCGGCGGCGAAATCACCGGCTTCGGTCGAGATCTTGCGCGTCAGCCAGCCGAACGGCCATGGCACGTATTCGCCGAAGGGCACCAGGTGGACCTTGTCGTAGCGGCTCACCGCGTTCCCGTCAGGCGACACCAGTTCGGCCGAATTGGTCGGCTCGCCATCCACGGTGCGGCCCACCACACCCGCCAGGAAATAGGCCTTAGTGGTTTCGGCCAGTTGGTTAGCATAGCGGCGGAAGCGCGGATCCTGGTCATAGTAGAGCGGCGCTGGCACCTCCGGCCACACGATGATGGAGGGCGGCGTTTGCGGCTGGGCCAGGGCGCCGCGCAGAGTCAACGCAAGCTGCTCGTTGAGCATGCGGTCGAAAGACTCCGCGGTCCACTCCTCGCTTTCGGAGAGATTCGGCTGCACCAGCAGCGCCGTCTCCCGCCCACGCACCGCGTCGGGCAGGGGCGGCAGCAAGAGGGTGAACAGCACCGGCAGCAGCCAGAGCATTTCGGCGCGCGGCCGGCCGAGCGCGGCCAAGGCCAGTGCCGTGGCCATCATGGCGAACAGGAACGAAATGCCCCACACCCCGGTGAGGGGCGCGAGGCGCAAGGGCAGGCCCATGTCAATTCCGGCGTTGCCCAGAGCCAGCCACGCGAACCCCAGGCTGCCGTGGGTGGCCTCCAGGGCAACCCACAGAGCGGCTACCGACGGGATCGCCCACCAGCGCCGCATCAGGATGCCGGCACCGAGCGCGAACACTCCCATGTGAATTCCCTTGGCCGCCGCGAACAGCGCCAACAGCGCCCAGCCCTCGGCTTCGCCCACGCCGCCGTGGACAGCCAGAACGAACTGAATCCAGTAGCAAACGCCAGCCCAGTACACTACCCCGCAGATCCATCCCTGGGCAAAGCGCCGCCACGGGCGGGCTTCCCGCGCGGCCGCCATCAACAGGGGCGATAGCGCCACCGGAGCCAGCCAAACGTAATGGAATTTCGGAAATACCAGAATGGAGAGCAACGCGGAGACGAGAGCCAATATCCAGTTCAGCATAAAAGCTTTCAGCGGTCAGCTTTCGGCGATCAGCTCTCTCACCTGGTCCGCCATGTAGGAACTGCGCACCAACGGGCCGCTGAATACCATCTTGAAACCCAGCCCGAGGCCGCAGGCGCGATAGGCTTCAAACCGCTCCAGGCCGACGTACTCCACCACCGGCAGATGGCGGCGCGTGGGCTGCAAATACTGGCCGATGGTGGCCACGTCGGTGCCGCTCTGGCGCAGGTCGGCCATGAGTGTCCGCACTTCGGCGTCGGTCTCTCCAAGGCCCACCATGAAGCCGGACTTAGTGAGCGCGTCGGGCCGGTGGCGGCGGGCATAAGCCAGCACCGCCAACGATTGCCGGTAATCGGCCTGCGGACGCACGCGGGCGTAAAGGCGCCCCACGGTTTCCATGTTGTGATTGAAAACGTGGGGACCGGCGTCGAGCACGCGCGCCACCGCGTCCATGTCGCCGCAAAAATCCGGTGTCAGCACTTCCACCCGCGCCTCGGGCAGCGCCCGGCGAACTTCGCGCACGGTTTCGGCGAAATGGCGGGAGCCCCCATCGGGGAGGTCGTCGCGATTCACGCTGGTGATCACCACGTAGCGCAGTTGCATCTCGGCAGCCATGCAGGCCACCTGGGCCGGCTCGGCGGCATCGAGACGGCGGTCGTCGGCCCGCCGCAGCTTCGAGACCGAGCAGAAGCCGCACGCGCGGGTGCAGCGCTCCCCCAGAATCATGAAGGTGGCAGCGCCCCGGTGAAAGCACTCGTGAATGTTGGGGCAGCGCGCCGACTCGCACACCGTGTGCAGGCCTTTTTGCCGCAACGAGCGCTTCAACAGGTGGAGCGATTCGAAATGCGTCGGGCTCTTACGCGCCCACTCGGGAAGTCGGGGACTCGGCGGGCCGGTCCCGGTGTCGATCTCGACCAGGGGAGTGCTCACGTCATTTCCGAATCGGATGGAACCCGGCGCTTTCGAGCTCGGTTTTGGCGTGCGCCATTGCCTGGGTGTTGTCGTACGGCCCCACCAGGATGCGCGTCAGATTATTGGGTCCGGGCGTGGTGAAGGCCGGGAAGCCCTTGTCTTTGAGGGCGCGCACCACCACCTCGGCATCCGACTGGCCCACCGACATGACCTGCCAGCAGGTCCCCGGCTGCAATTCCGCGGGCGCCTGGCGCGCCGGCGGGGGCTGGGCGGCCGACGCGGCCGGTTGAGTGGAAGGCTGGGCGGGTTGCGGCTGGTTATCCTCGGCCGGCGGCGGCGCGGCGGCCTGTTCCGCCGGAGCCGCAGGCTGTTCCGCCGGAGCCGCGGCCGGAGCCGCCGCGGCGGTTGGTTGAGGGCGATCCATGGCCGGCGAACCGCCCGAAGCCGTGTCCGCCGTTTTGCCCGATCGCGGCGAATTCTGCCCCACCACGTAGCCCATGGCAAAGGCCACCGCAAGCAGCAGCACCGCAACAAAGAACCCACTCAGCAACTGGCGGTTTCCCACCACTAATTCAAATTCGCCGGTCTCGTTATTTTTCATCCGCTAAGAGCCTGCCGGTGGCGCCGGGCCCGGCCTGCCGACCCGGTCTAGCGCACGTTCCAAAGAAGTAATTATATCCAGCGGCAGCGGGAAGACAATGGTCGTATTGTTGGCCGCGCCGATATCCACCAGAGTTTGCAAATATCGGAGCTGGATGGCCGCCGGCTGCCTCTGGATCACCTCGGCCGCCATGGCCAGCTTTTCCGAGGCGGTGTACTCGCCGTCGGCGTGAATGATTTTGGCGCGCTTATCGCGCTCGGCTTCAGCCTGCTTGGCGATGGCGCGGATCATCGATTCCGGCAGGTCCACCTGCTTCACTTCCACCATGGTCACCTTCACGCCCCAAGGGGAGGTGTGCTGATCTAGAATCGATTGCAGGCGGAGATTGAGTTTTTCGCGCTGGCTCAACAGCTCGTCCAGTTCGCTTTCGCCCAGCACGCTGCGGAGCGTGGTCTGCGCCAGTTGCGAGGTGGCGTAAAGGAAGTTGGACACTTCGACCACCGCCAGCCGCGGCTCGACCACCTTAAAATAGACCACTGCATTCACTTTGACGGTGACGTTGTCGCGCGTGACCACGTCCTGGCCCGGCACCTCCAGGGTATCGATCCGCAGCGAAATACGCACCATCCGGTCAATCGGTGCGAACACCAGAATCACCCCCGGCCCCTTGGGCTGCGGTAACAGGCGCCCCAGCCGGAAGATCACCGCGCGCTCGTACTCGCGCAGGATCTTAATAGCACTGAGCAGATAAATAACGACGATAACAACGCCTATGGTTGTAAAATCAAGCACGCCTTCCTCCTTCGGTCTGCGCTACCGTCACGACCCCATCGGTTCCACCTTCAGTTGCAGCCCCGCGATGGCGGTGACGCGCACTCGCGCCCCTGCCGCCACAGGGCTGGACGACACGGCGTCCCAGTATTCTCCATGCACAAAGATTTTGCCCGCCGGCTCCAGCGCGGTCACGGCGGACCCGATCTCACCCACCATGGCCTCCACGCCAGTCATCGCCTTGTTGCGGCGGGCGCGAATCACCAGTGAAAGCAGCAGCACGGTTATGGCGGAAAACGGCAGCGCCAACGCCAGCGCCGTCGACCAGTGAACCCGCATTTCCGGCAACGGGCTGTCCACCAGCATGACCGCGCCCAATACCATGGAGACGGCGCCTGACACCGCCAGCACGCCGTGGGCGGCGAATTTCGCTTCCAGCACAAACAGCGTCACCGACAACAGCAACAATGCCGCCCCCAGCCAGTTGATCGGCAATACCGACATGGCGGAGAGCCCCAGCAGAACCAGAATGGCCCCGATCGCACCCGGCGCCACCATGCCCGGCGAGCTGAACTCGACATAGATCAGCAGCGCGCCCACCACCAGCAGAACCAGCGCGATGTTGGGATCGGCGATGGCGGCGATTAGTTTCTGGCGCCAAGTGGTCTGGTAGGCTTCGATTTCGGCCCCGGCCAGGTGCAAAGTCGCGGTGCTGCCGTCGAACCGGGTCACCGTGCGGCCGTCCAACGCAGCCATCAGGGCGTTGTCGTTGGCGGCCACCACGTCGATCAGGTGCTGCTCGAGGGCCTCCCGCTCGGTGAAAGAATGGCTCTCCCGGACCGCCGTTTCGGCCAGTTGACTGTTGCGCCCCCGCTTGGAAACGATGGACCGCAAGTAAGCCGCGGCATCGTTTTCCACTTTGGCCTTCATGACGGCATCCATTTCCCCGCCATACGCCACCGGGTGCGCCGCGCCGGTATTGGTGCCCGGCGCCATGGCGGCCACCTCGCCGGCTTCGAGCAGAAAGAACCCGGCTGAGGCGGCGCGCCCTCCGCTGGGTGCCACGTAGGTAATCACCGGCACCGGGCAGGCAATCATCTCTTCGATGGTCTCCCGCATGGCATCCATCAGCCCGCCGGGAGTGTTCAGGCGGATCAGAAGCGCGGCGGCACCTTCAGAGCGCGCCTGTGCAATCGCGCCGGCAACCACTTCGGTGGTAACCGGATGTACAATGCCATCCACTTCCACCGCAATCACTTTCGGTGGAGCGGCCAATACTGGTGCCGTTAACGCAAACGCTACCAAAATTGGAGCGCTGAGGCGCATCAGTCCTTCCTTACCGTTACAACTCCAACTATATCCGATCTCCAGAACAGCAGCGTCTGAAACTTCACAACACAATGCCGCAAATAGAAAGTTCTGATAGGAAATCGACTGTAAGTCCGATATAATAGGCCTTACATACCCCAATTTAGACAAGGGACAAGGAGTCGCATGCCGAAGAAAAATAACGTTGAAAAGGAATTCGTTTCCGCAACCGCCGCCGCCCCCGCGCCGGCGCGCCGGAGGCCGGCTGCGAGCCGCACGCTACACGCCGCCGCGGAGCAGGTTACCGCCGAAGCAAAGACCGCCCAACCTACCACTATCGTGATTGAGCCATCGCGCGAAGAAATCGCCAAACTGGCCTATTTGTATTGGGAAGCGCGCGGATGCCAAGGCGGATCGGAGAAGGAAGACTGGCTGCGCGCGGAACGGGAATTGCTCAGCCGCTAGCAGCGAGCGAGTAACCTCTCTCCGCTGGTAGCGGCCCGGCAATCGCCCGCTTTCAGTATCTTCGGAGCACGGCCAAAAGACGCCCCTGAATCTGCACGTCTTCGGCGGGTACCAGAATCGGTTTCAACGCCGCATTTGCCGGCTGTAATCTAACTGTGTTTTCATTTTCGCGATAGAATTTTTTCAAAGTCGCGTCGCTGCCGGCGACCAGCGCCACTACCGTTTCTCCGTCGCGCGCCTGGCTGGTGCGCTCCAGCAGAATCACGTCGCCGTCGCAGATATGATCTTCGATCATCGACGTACCGCGCACTTCCAGCGCGTAGACGTTCGGGTTTCCAGTGTAATCGGCAAACTGGAGCACTTCCTTGTGCTCCACGGCTTCCACCGGCGCACCGGCGGCGATCCTCCCAAGTAGCGGAACCTCCGCGGCTGCGGTGCGCTGGCGGCGCTGCTCCTGCGCATACTTGGGATTCAGTTCGAGCGACCGGCTCTGGTTATAACCGCGCTTCAGGTAGCCCTTATCCGTGAGCACCGATATGTGCTTGTGTACCGTGGCCAAAGACGCCAGATCGAGGCCCTGTGCGATTTCCTCATAACTGGGGCAGTAACCGTTCTCATCCACGAACTGCGCCAGAAAATCCAGAACCTGTTTTTGCCGTTTGGTAAGTGCCATCGAGTTGCCCGATTTTTATTGTGGGCGAATAAAAAGAGAAAGTCAAGAGATTTGAAAAGGATTCCTCTTCGCGCCGGAGCGGCGTGTAGTGGTGTAACCAGGCCTAGCCCCAATACTGTTCACTTAACAGCATTTTAATGCTATTCTGTTTTAGGGCTGATGCCTCCAGAAGGAGGTTGTCCTATGCGCGTGGCGACCGTAGAATCAACTACACTGCTGACGGTT
>JBEKZL010000192.1:0-37365 GCA_049509915.1 Bryobacteraceae bacterium
CTCCCGTCTCAAACAGTCCGGAATGTTCTGGTCCGTGCGCGGCGCCAACGCGATCATCCCCTTGCGATGCTGCCACCTCAATGGCCGGTTTGAGGACTACTGGGAGGCGCGGCGGGTGGCGTAAGCTCCACTTTTACGTCGCGCACCCAGCCTCAGTTCAACAATACTGGAGAGTCGCAACCTCATGCCCCAACGTAGAATCAACGACTTACCCCCTCAAACGGCCCATGAGTGCAACACAATACCCGTTTTGTTGAATTCGAATACACCGGCGGCCGTATTGGAAGCCCGCGCCGTGCTCGCCGCCCACCGCAAAGAGTGCGAAGTCCAGGCCCGCAAAACGCCCCCGCCACCGGCATTTCTGACGCAGGCCGAGATGGAGCGTTTGCTAGGTGCCATCACCAACCCGCTCGATCGCGCGATCTTCTCGATCGCCTACCATCGAGGGCTCAGAGCTAGCGAGATCGGCATGCTGGAGATGCGCGACTACACGCCGCCCGCCATCAACGCGCGTGTGGGCACGTTGTATTGCCGCCGCCTTAAGGATAGCCTGTCGAAGATTTACGACCTGACGAAGGGCGAGGAAAAGGAATTGCGCGCCTGGTTCCGCGTGCGGGGAAAACAGCCCGGGCTCATGTTCGCGAGCCGGCAGGGCGGACCGATCGACCGCACGACGTTCCACAAACAAATGCGGCGATACGGCGCCGCGGCCGGCATCAAGCGAGACCTCTGTCACTTCCACACGCTCAAGCACACCTGCGCCGTCCATTTGCTGCAGATGGGGATGGGTGTCGATCAGGTGCAATCCTGGCTCGGCCACAGGAGCATCCAGTCGACCATGTTCTATCTGCGCGTGGTGGATATCCGGCTGAAAGACGCCGCGGAGAAACTGGTCAACTGGCGATAGACTGCAGGAATTCCGAAAGCTCTTTTATTCATTCGTCCATCGCGAACCGCGGGAAGGCGCGAGGCTTCCGACGGGCTCAAGCTCCAGCCGGGCACGGTCGAGGCCTACTAAAGGAATTCCAGCCGGAAACTCTCTGCTGCGTCGGCCGGGCCCCCGCAGATCACTGCCACGAGACGACACAGCGGCGGGGGTTACGCGCAAAGCCTGCGCGGCCATCCGTTGCCGCGCATCCCGCGGCTTCGTGTGGTGCCTCGGGACGGCCAGCGCGGCGCGCTCGGGCGCCGCGTCCGCGAATTGCAGTAAGGTGACATGTCTTCAGCCTTCCGAACGGTGACCGCTACCCTGACCGCTACCACAGCGGAAATCCGCGTACAATGCGGCATAAAATGAACACCGGCTTCCTATCTAAGTCGAACATAACAATACATAGTGAACATCGGCGTTATGATCTACCTCAGAGCTACGAACAAGAAGGTCAGGTGTTCGAATCACCTCGGGCGTACCATCGAATCAATAACTTAGACATCAATTCAGGGCTGTGGCTGACAAAGGTTACATTAGTTTCGCGGGGTAGAAATCTCGATGAAAGGGTGGACTCTCGGACCGCGAAAGTGATGAAACCGTGCAGTGAACTAAGCCGCGGGACGAGGGCGGGCCGCAGCGGTCTTTATTGGGCTTTGTTCGGTCACGCGGCGTGGCGATGGGGTTGGGGAGGACGGTTGGCGGAGATTTGGGAGAGGTGTGGGCGGGTCTGGACAGTGGCGGTGGCGAAAGGTTGTGGGTTTTGGGAAGGACCCAACTCGCCGAGGTTCTCTGCTTGCACCGTGCGTGATGTGCCCAAGGCCACGAACCAGGCCGGCGCAAGACTTTCGTCCCGGAAACCGGCAGCCTGGGGCAACTGGTGCGCGCCGCTCGGAGGTGTGAGGGCTGCGAGCTATATCGTGCCGCCACGCAGGCGGTTCTCGGAGAAGGTCTCCGCGCGGATTTCGCTCCTTCAGTATCCTTCGTCAGTTGTCCGTACGATGGGCCCAAATGTCCCGGGAAGCCGCCGCCTCAAAGCGTTAGAAAACTACGTTTTCCCACGACCGAGAGCGTGGGAAGAAGGGCGGCAAAGTGATAACTTCCACGGTAACGGCTGCGCCTCGATAACTGGCCAAGGCGTGCCCCTTTGTGGCATTCGTAATCGAGCAGATCTCCGACGCTCCTACCCGGAGTGAGACCAACCAGAATCGCCCGTCCCGTGCGAGTATCGCGCGCTATCGTGGCCGATTCGTTCTCCACCCAGCCCTAATCCGGCGAGTTGTTCGCAGGACCGGTACTCGTGCGGAAAATGCCGTCCGCAAGCCCTACGATTTCTACGCCGTTACGAAAAGGTCGCCGGAAGGCAGCTCCCTCGTTCTGTATCCTACGGTGGCGCGATGGAATATTGCCGGCATTCGGGCTGTGAGTCGAGAAGTCTCTGTGAGCCAAGTGAGCCGTTCCAGACTGGGTCTTTGCCAAAGATTCGGCGGACCCCGACGCCGGAACGTTGCGGCGCGCGGGGTCAATCGGAACCTCTGGTTTCTGCCGTCGTCGAAGTCGATTCGAAATGACGTTCTGCATCTCCCAAGGCCCCGGGGCTTAGTCTCGTCACCACGGCAAGCTGATTTGATATGCGCGGGCAGTGGGTCGCGATGCTCTCAAATCTCTGGTCTTAACCTGGGCCAGTGCGAAGGAACGTCCGTCTAAATTGTCCGACACGACTATCGGGGTTAGGTGGGCCCACCGGGGCGATCCGCGCCTCTGATTTGCAGTAACAACCAACCCCGAGCCAGACGCCAGTCTCGGGTAACGGTCTCCACCGACACCTTGAGCACGGCGGCTGTCTCTTCCACGCTCAACCCGCCGAAGTAACGCAGTTCGACAACTCGCGCCTTTCGCGGATCGGATTGCGCCAGTTCGTCGAGCGCATCGTTCAGCGCGATCAGGCGCTTGTCGTTACCCCGGCTCAGGTTTAAATGGGCAACATCGTCGAGGTGAATCCGGCCCAGTCCGCCGGCGTGCTTGGACGCGGCTCTTTTGCGTGCCGCGTCCACCAGAATGCGGCGCATCATCTGGGCGCAAATCGCGAAGAAATGCGCCTTGCCCTCCCATGCCACGTTCTGAACGTCGATCAGTTTCAGGTAGACCTCATGCACAAGGGCGGTCGCCTGCAGGATGGGTTCTTCGCGCTCCCGCTTCATGAAATTTACGGCCAGGCGGTGGAGTTCCTGGTAGATGCGGGGAGCGAGGGCATCGAGCGCGACCGAATCGCCGTCCGCCCAGGCGAGAAGAAGCTGCGTCGTTTCAGAGACTTGAGGGTCCGGGATCACGTGGTTTCAGGATAGCACCAGAAATATTCGCGCCTCGATTACGGTTTCGGCCATGGTTTCTCGCATGGAGTTCCGGGGGAAGTATTTCCCAAAAACTCTTCGCGGAGGAAGATCCAATGAAAAATAGCAGAGTGTGTTTGGCGTCGCTGTTTGTTCTCGCCTGCGGGACGATCCAGGCAGATAATGTGGTCACAGATTGGAATACCATCGCCTCAACAACCATCGTGGCGAATGGAGGGAAATCTCCAGGCGCGTCCTCGGTCTGGTTTGCGTACTCGAACCTGGCAGTCTATGACGCGGTGAATGCGATCACCGGCCAGTATCAGCCGTTCTACTATCGCATCGCCGGACCGGCCAACGCGTCGATCGGCGCGGCAGCGGTGGCGGCCGCACACCGGGTACTGGTCAACTATTTCCCAGCGCAACAGGCGGCGCTGGACATTCAATATACAACGTCCTTGGCGGGGGTCGCCGACGGGGGAGATAAGACTGCAGGCGTCGCTGTCGGTGAAGCCGCGGCCATGGCG
Organism: Bryobacteraceae bacterium; assembly: GCA_049509915.1. Classification (GTDB taxonomy): domain Bacteria; phylum Acidobacteriota; class Terriglobia; order Bryobacterales; family Bryobacteraceae; genus JBEKYD01. Next base: position 3,786 of record JBEKZL010000192.1, read on the forward strand.
GTTATCAATGCCCGCCAGGGCGATGGCCTGGAGGCGAACATTTCCTATACTCCGGGATCGGGTCCAGGGGCCTGGATTCCGACGCCGCCGGCGTTCGCGGCTCCGGTGACGCCGTGGTTGGGTCAGATGCGACCGTTCACCATGAAAGCGGCGGCGGACTTCCTGCCCGACGGCCCCACTGCTTTGAACAGCGAAGACTGGAAACGCGACTACAACCTGACCCGGCTGTACGGAGGCACGGCCAGCACCATTCGCTCCTCGGCCGAAACCGAGATCGGTGTCTTCTATACCGAACACACGGGGCAGCAATACGCCCGTATGTTCAACACGCTCGCCACCACCAACAATCTCGGCGTGGAAGATTCGGCCAGGATGATGGCAACGTTGTGGACCGGCTACGCCGACGCAGCCATCGGTTGTTTCAACGCCAAGTATAAGTTTGGATTCTGGCGCCCCGTGACCGCGATTCCCGTTGGCGGAGGTAGCTCCTCTCCTTTCTCCGCTTCCGATCTGACAGCCGACCCGACCTGGATGCCTTCTGGTGGCGCCACGCCGGCGCATCCCGAATATCCGGCCGCTCACGGGTGCATCACAGGCTCGGTCTCGACGCTGATTGCCGATTTCTTCGGCACTACGCGCGTTGCCATCGCAATCGATAGCAAGGCCTTCACGGACGGACTTCATCAACACGCTTTCACCGACACACGGGACCTGATGGATGAGGTCTTCTGGGCCCGGATCTATGCCGGTTTCCATTTCTACCATTCGCTGGAAGCAGGGCGGCAGCTCGGGCAGTCGGTGGCCGGCCAACTGGTCCGAAACCATTTCCGCCAGGCGCAGCCGCGGTGAAGTCCTGAAGACAAAAAGTCCCGTGGGCCACCCGCTGCCGGCCGGTTTCTTAAGGAGATTGTTATGTCTTTCAAGCTTCCTGTTCCCAAAGGCTTCATCACTCGGTTGCCGTTTCCTAATGTCCCCGAACTTTCCTGGGTCAAATGGGACGGCCTCGTCGTAATAGACAACGGCAACGGAGCCAGCGATGGCCAATATACCAAGCATATCTTGCTCCCTGGTGCGGCAAACAGACTGAAGGAAACCATCCAGCCGCACCCCAAGGGTGGCACCATCACGGCTCTTATCAACCTGGACTATAAGCTGACGAGGCTGCTAGAAAAGGGTTTGGTCCCCATCCCGGAACTTGTGGATCAGGACAGGTTCTCGTTCGGGGTTAAATTTCCGTACACCTTTCGGCAAGGCACGTTTACCTTCGGACCGTTCTCTGAATACACAGTTCCACTTGACCGCGGGCTCGGTAGCATCGTGCAGGGATCGTGGGAGTATCCTCAAAAACCGGAGGGCGAGTTTCATCCTGGCAGCGGGTCTCGCCCATATGTCGGCTGCACGCCGTTACTTACGTTTAAGTCGGCGCCCGGGGATCCATCGACTGTTTCGTACCAGCTACCTGCGGTTGGCGGTCCTTCTTACACGCCCCCTGGGGGAGACCCAACGCCCGATGGCAGTGTCCGGCGCGGATCTCTCTGGCTTGAACTCGATCTGCAGTGGCCGCAGGCGTCCGAACCGACGATCGACCTGGATCCGTCCAACTTCCAAATGACCATCTTTTACGACAAACCAGAGCAGAAAGAGATTTCCAACAACGATTTTATAAAACTGCGGAACTGGGTGGACGCAGTCAAAGCGTCCAACCTCTACCCGGTCATTAAGAATCGGTCCCTTGGGATTCATATTCACGGCCACGCGAGTAACTCGGGGCCCAAAGGTAAAGAAGACATCTATGACCTGGACCTGTCCAGCAAACGGAGCACCAAAATACAGGACAGAATCAAACGCATGATCGAGGCCAATCCCATCTTCTTCGTCGGTGACCGGGGAAGAAAGGATGCGACGCCGGGCGTGCTGGAAGGCAAGTGGGACAAGAACGTTGGTATCTTCATAGAGAGAAAGGAAGCATTAGCTGCGTTGAGACGCTATTACGCGGAGGGCGGAAAGCTGGCATCCACGCAGGAAACGGACGACTCCGACTGAACTGCCCTTCAGCCGGGCGAAGCCAGGCGAATGAGTGGGTCTTTGCCCCGGCCCAGCGGCTCAGCATTCGCCTTTACGACCTGGCGAAACATCGCCCCGCACGCTCGATGACTGTTGTGAGCTAGGCCCATGCTGAGCCGCGTAATCCTCATTGCGATTACCTCGGGCTGTGCAGCAGTCAACCTGAATGCTGCTCAGAGTCCAGACGAGACCGCTATCCGCGAGATTCTGCGCGCGCAAACCGAGGCGTGGAGCCACGGAGACGGCATCGCATGGGCCAGAGAATTTAGAGACGATAGCGATTTTGTGAATCTGCGAGGCGATACCTTGCACGGTCGCGGCGAGATTGGAGCCCGGGTCACGGCCAGCTTCCAAACTGGGTTGAAGAGAACTCACCTATCGCTGACCATCCGCCAATTCAACTTGCTGACGCCGGACGTTGCGCTCGTCGAGACGGATTACGAGACACTTTATCGCGGCCCGGAATACACCAGTTTTGCCGCCGCCACCAAAGCGCTAAAAGAGGATTCTGGAGCGGGCGCATCGAGCGCAGCCGCGTCGCCTCCCGCCCGGTTTCTGCAGCCACGCCGTACATCGTGACGATCGGGCGTCGCCCGCGCTGCTGAGCCTTTACTGCTAAGCTGTCCTCGATGACACCCGAACGTTGGGGGCGGCTGGAGGAGCTGTATCAGGCGGCGCGGGCTCTCCCTCCATCGCAGCGAGCCGAACTGCTGGAACGGGCCGAACCCGAGTTGCGCGCAACGGTGGCCTCAATCCTGGCGCAGGAGGACGCCCGGCATGAGGGCGGTACGTTCCTTGAGCGTCCCGCATGGGAAGGCCGGGAAAGTTTGCTGAAGGCCGAGAGCCTGGTGACAGTTGGTCAGCAACTCGGGGCCTACCGGATTGAACAAAGAATTGGCCAGGGCGGCATGGGAGAGGTCTTCCGCGCCACCGATACCCGGCTCCACCGCACCGTGGCAATCAAGACTTCTTTCGTGCAGTTCACCGAACGCTTCGAGCGCGAAGCCCGCGTGATCGCAGCCCTGAACCACCCCCATATCGCGACACTCTATGACGTCGGCGCCAGCCCCTCCGGGTCAGGCTACCTCGTCCTGGAATATGTCGACGGCCCTACTCTGGCGGACCTGATCGCGAAAGGACCGGTCGAACCGCGGGAGGCTCGTCGCATCGCGTTTGAAACCGCCGAAGCCATCGAAGCCGCTCACGAAAAAGGCATCGTTCATCGCGACCTGAAGCCGGCTAACATCAAGCTCGGCGAAGGCGGCACGGTGAAGGTGCTGGACTTTGGTTTGGCCAAGGCGATGGATGAAGTTCAGCACTCCGCGTCGATCGAAATCACAAAGAAGGGAACCGTTTTCGGCACTCCCTCCTATATGTCACCCGAACAGGCGCTGGGCGGCCCGGCGGATCGAAGGTCGGACATTTGGTCGTATGGTGCGCTGGTCGGCGAGATGCTTACGGGAAAGCGTCTGTTCACGGGCACGACCACGAGCGAGATTCTCGCCAGCGTCGTCCGCGGCGAGCCGGATCTTTCCAACGTTCCACCCCAGTGGGCGCCGCTGCTGCGCCGCTGCCTTACCAGGGACGTTCGCCGGCGCTTGCAGTCGATAGGCGAAGCGCGAGTGATGCTGGAGGACGGCCTTCCCAGCGCTGCCACGGTACCGCCGCTGATTCCGCTCGAACCCAGGCGCGGCATCACACCGCAGTCTCGCTGGCTGTGGATCCTGGTTGCGGCAGCCCTGGTAGGGATGGGCGCCATCATTTGGATGGGCCAAAGGGACAGACCCCAGCCGGAGAATCCTCTTGCCAAAGCGACCTTCACCCGTCTCACGAATTATGAAGGAGAGGAGATGGACGCCGCCATTTCACCGGATGGGAAGTTCGTCGCGTTCCTATCCGACCGGAGTGGACACTTTCACGTCTGGCTGCACCAAGTGGGTGCGGGCAAGACCATCGACCTCACGCCAGGATCGGAAGATGAACTTGCACCATTGCGCAGCCTGGGGTTTTCATGGGAAGGATCGGAGATCTGGCTGGCCGGTACCCAGAGCCGGAAGATTCGGATGCTGCCCCTGGTGGGCGGCGAACCTCGCGCGTTCCTGGGAGATAAGGCGGTGAATCCCGTATGGTCTCCCGATGGAGCCCGGCTGGCCTATCACACAACGGACCCCGGCGATCCAATCTTCGTCGCGGATCGCGACGGTACTAACAAACGCCAGATATTCAGGGACCACCCAGATAAGCACAACCACTACCTGACATTTAGTGCGGACGGTGGGTGGATCTATTTCGTTCACGGCACGCAAGCCACCAACGAAATGGACCTGTGGCGGATTCGAGCTTCCGGGGGCGATCCCGAACGCCTCACGCAACTGAATAGCGACATGCGCGATCCCACGCGGCTTGGGCAAGGGACTATTTTATATCTGGCGCACGAAAACGATGGGTCCGGGCCTGGGATTTGGGCTTTCGATGTTGCCCATAAGGCGTCTCGCCGGATCACTTTTGGATTGGAGAACTACACATCCCTTTCCGCCTCGGCCGATGGGCGGCGACTGGCTGTGACAGTTGCCAACCCCAAGGTGGGAATCTGGTCTGTTCCGGTTCGCGACTCGGTGGCGGAAGAAGCTGACGCAAAAGCTTTCGCGATGCCATCGGCGCGAGCCTTGACGCCCCGGTTCCGCGGGAACGCGCTGTACTACTGGTCGTCTCGGGGGACAGATGACAGCTTGTGGCGATCCGCGGGGGGCAAGACCGCCGAGGTCTGGCGGGGCGGCCTGGGGGGACAACAGCAGCCTCCGGCGATTTCACCCGACGGGCGCCAGATTGCGATCATCGTGCGCCATGAGGGAAAACGGCGGCTGCGCCTGATCACGGCGGACGGTGCGGAATCGAGCGCGATTGCGCCGGAAATCGATGTCGAGGGTTCGCCGGACTGGTCGCCCGACGGAAAATGGATCGTCACCGGTGGAAACGATGGGAAGGGTGATGGATTGTTCAAAATTCCTACCGCGGGCGGTGCAACGGTTCGGCTCACCAGCGAAATTGGACGAAATCCGGTGTGGTCGCCGGACGGGTCCATGATTGCCTACTCCGGCCCCAACGTCTTCACTTTGGCTCCACTTCTCGCCGTGCGGCCGGATGGAACTCCCGTCAGGATTCCGGCGATCCGGACCGACCGCGATGGGGAGCGGCTCCGTTTTTTTCCGGATGGACGGGGATTAGCATACATGCAGGGAGCCGAAGCAGGCCGATGGCAGGACTTCTGGCGATTAGACTTGGGAACCATGAGCACACGGCGCTTGACGCGGTTCAAAGACCTGTCCACGATGCGCACGTTCGACATTACGCCGGATGGGAAGCAGATCGTCTTCGATCGGCGGCACCAAAACGCGTCAGTGGTCTTGATCGATTTGCCCGCACGGCCATGAACTGGCGTCTGCGGCAAATCGGCTGCCAGCAGGTCCAGCAAACCGCGCTCACCTCCGGCGAAGGCGGCGACCTGGCCGACCGGTTCGGCGAGCAGCATCGAGCGCGAGGCTATTGGCGCGCCTGCGATTCCAGCCACGCTGGTCCGGCCAGCCGCCAGCTTGCGATCATTGTTATGTGCGGGCTCTCCGGTGGCCACCGCACCGCTTTCCAGATGCTGCACGGAGGGCTTGGGGCGCTCCGACCAGTAAACCCAGAAGTCAGGTCGCTTCACCTCTCCGAAGACGGCGGAATCGAGAGTACCCAAGACCTGCTGAAACACCGTTTTCATCCGAGAAGCGAACCTCTGCGAACCAAAGTTTTGGAATGAATCGGAATGAAACTGCGTTTTGGAATGTCTGTAAGTGATTGAAAACATGGTGGACAGGGACGGAATCGAACCGCCGACGCCAGCCTTTTTAGGGCTGCTATCCGCGATTGGTCCTGGCGCAGCGGTTCGCCCGGGCCTCCTTTGCCGGCCCACTTCGACAATGGCCGGGCGAAGACGGTCGTCTAGCTAGCTGGTTCAGGCCTCACCCGGAAGCGGACGCAACGCGCGGTCTGGTCGCCGCGGGCTCGGCTGGGGAGGCTTTGCGCTTACTGGGGGCCGGCATCTTCAACAGGCCGATGGCGGCCAGCGCGGCGCCTAGGGCCAGCGCGGCGCTGACGTAGAAGGCGTAGTCCCAGGTGCCGGTTCTTTCGAAGAGGGCGGCTGCCAGGCCGCCGGCCAGAATCGAGGCTACTCCCTTGGTGCTGTACAGAATGCTGTAATTGGCGGCGGCATGGCGGGCGCCGAACATGTCGGCTAGTACGGCGGGAAACAGCACGTACAACTCGCCCCAGGTAAAGAAGACCAGCGCGACCGCCGGCACGAACCAACGCGCGCCCCAACGCCCGACGGTGGCCACGCTCATCAGAAAAACGGCTTGCAGCAGGAAGGCGCCAAACATGGTGCGCTCGCGGCCAAGGTGGTCGGAAACCCAACCCCAGAAGACGCGGCCTCCGCCGTTGGCCAGAGGATTCAGCGAGAGCGCGATGGCGAGTCCGGTGGCGCCCACGCCGTAGCTGGCGGCTACCGGGGCCACCTGCGCGGTGGCCATCAGGCCGCCAATGCCCATCATCAGCATCATGAAGTACAAGACGTAAAACTGGGGCGTGCGGAGCATCTCCCAGCCGGTGAATTCCTCCGAGTGGCGGCGCACGCGCGGCCTGGCAGGCGGCGCCGCGAATACCGCTCCCAGCGGCGGATTTTGCAGGCAATAGCAGGCGATAAGAATCACGAGGCCTTGCGCCATTCCGGTTTCCAGAAGCGTGGCCCGGTAACCCACGGTACGAATGAGATGGGCGAAGACGGGATTGAAGAGCGCCGCGCCGGAACCGTAGCCCGCCACGATCAGGCCGACCGCCAGACCGCGCTTGTCCGGGAACCACTTCAAGGCGATGGCCAGCGAGCCGCAGTAGGCGAAGGCCACGCCGAAGCCAGCCATGGAGTAGAACGCGTAGAACGCGGTGAGGCTGTGGGCGAAACCCATGGAGGCCCAGCCGGCGCCGCACAGCCAGCCGGCAACGCCGATGAAGACACGCGGTCCCAGCCGGTCGATCAGCCAGCCGGAAAGCGGCATCGCCCAAGTGCCCAGGGCGATGAAGAAGGTGAAGCCCCACTGCACTTCGGCAAGCGTCCAGCCGGTGGCGGCGACGACCGGTTTGACGAACAGAGTCCAGCTATATTGCAGGTTGCCGATCAGGATCATCACGATCATGGCCGCGCCGAGGCGGATCCAACGATTCATACTGTCGTGCTCCTTGGCGTGCGCGCGGCCTCTAGAAGCCTGGCGCAGGCGTACACCGTGCGCGTATGCGGCATTGCGATACCGAGCCGTTCGCCCAATTCGGCGACCGCGCCCACCACGGCTTCGAGCTCGAGCGGGCGGCCCGCCTCCAGATCCTGCAGCATAGAGGTTTTGTGCTCTCCGACCTTTTCGGCTCCGGCTATCCTCTGTTCGATCGAAATCGGAATCTCCACTCCCAAGCTGGTCGCGACCGCCTCCACTTCGGTCATGATACACCGAACGACGTCGTGGACGCCGGGGTCGCGGGCCATGCCGGCCAGGGTGGCGCGGGTCAGGGCGCTGATGGGGTTGAAGGCCACGTTGCCCAGCAGCTTCACCCAGATTTCGTGGCGGATGCGCGCGGTCACCGGGCAGCGCAAGCCGGCCCGGATAAGAGCCTCGGCAATCGCGCGGCAGCGGAGCGAACGGCTGCCATCCGGCTCGCCCAGGGAGATGCGGTTGCCTTCGTCGTGGAGGATGACGCCGGGTTCCACGATCTGGGTGGCGAAATAGACGATGGAACCGACCACGCGCGCCGGGTCGATGGCGGCGGCGATGATGCCTCCGGGATCGACGCGCTCGAGATGAAGCCCCGGGAGCCGGCTCTCGCCCACCTGGAAATACCACCAGGGGATGCCATTCTGCGTGCTCACCACGGTCGTGTCCGGGCCGATGAGAGGCGCGAGGCGCGGCGCGAGCTGGGTAAGGGAATGCGCTTTGACACCCAGAAAGACGACGTCCGCGGGGCCGGCTTCCGTCAAGTCGCCGGTGACGCGCGGGTGCACGTGGAAATCGCCTTCGGCGCTGAGGACCGTCAGGCCGCGTTTCTCGATGGCGCGCAGGTGCGGACCGCGGGCAAACAGAGTGACGTCCTCGCCGGCGCGGGTCAGACAGGCCCCCACATAGCCGCCGATGGCGCCGGCTCCGGCGATCAGAAACCGCATGGTTACGCCCCCGCCAGGGCCTTGGCCACCTCGCCGCGTTGGATCTTGCCGGTGGAGGTGCGGGGGATGGCAGGTACGATGTAGATTTTCTTGGGACGCTTGAACTCGGCCAGCCGGTCTTTGCAATAGGCCAGGATGGCGGACTCGCCGGTGGATTCGCCGGGCTTGAGAACCACGGCCGCAGCGACTTCTTCGCCCCAGGTGGGGTGGGGTACACCGAAGGCCGCCGCCTCGGCCACGGCCGGATGGCTGAGCAGCACTTCGTCGATCTCGCGCGGGCCGATTTTCTCGCCGCCGCGATTGATCAGTTCCTTGAGGCGGCCGGTAAGCGTGAGGTAGCCATCGCCGTCGAGGAAGCCCTGATCGCCGGTGCGAAACCAGCCGTTGGTATAGGACTTGGCATTGGCTTCGGGATTATTCTCGTAGCCGGCGACCACGCTGGGGCCCTGGATCACCACTTCGCCTCCCTGGCCGGTTGGTAAGAGCGCGCCGGCGTCGTCCATGATGCCAATCCGCATCCCGGTGCCGGGACCGACCGAGCCTGGTTTCCGCTCGCCGGGCGGCACCGGGTTCGAGGTCATCTGGTGGGAAGCCTCGGTCATGCCATAGGCTTCGAGCACGGGCACGCCGAAGACGCGCTCCATTCGCCCCATCATTTTGGGGGGCAAGGAAGCGCTGCAGGAGCGGATGAAGCGAAGGCCTTCGGCACCCGCCGGCCGCTCGGAACCGGCTCGCGTCAGCAAGAGGTTGTGGATGGTGGGAACCGCGGAGTACCAGGTTGTGCGAGTGTCGCGAACGGTGCGCCAGAACGAGAGCGAATTGAACTTGCCGGGCACCACCACGGTACCGCCGGAAAGCAGCGTGGAGAGAGTGGAAGCCACCAGCCCATGCACGTGGAACAGCGGCATGGCGCAGAGCGAGACATCGGCCGGCGAAAGCTGGTAATGGGCCACGATGTTGTGCGTGGAAGCGGCCATGTTGCGATGCAGGACAGGCACGCGCTTGGGGCGGCCGGTGCTCCCGCTGGTGTGCAGCACCAGGGCAACATCGTCGCTTGAAGGAGCCGAAGCGGTTTTGCCATTCGGAGCGCCGGCAATGCGGACCGCACCGGCGGAATCCATGTCCAGGGAAAACACGGGCACGCCGCGAGCCGCGGCGGCTTTGCGCGCACCCTCGGCGCCGTCGGGCGGGCAAAGCAGTATCTTGGCCGAAGTATCTTCCAGATAGAAGGCGACCTCATCTTCGCGATAAGCGGGATTGAGGGGCGCGGCGGTTCCCGCCACCGATGCCGCCAGAAAGCCGACGATGGCCGGCAAACCATTGGGGAGATAGGTCGCGATGCGGTCTCCGCGCGCGACGCCTAGCGACGCCAGCGCATCCGCCACAGCCGTAACGTGTTCCCGCAGAGAATTGTAAGTGACACGAATGCCGGCCTCCGGAAGCACGATCGCCGTGGCTTGGGCGGGAGCCACCTGGATGAGTTGCAACAGAGTTTGTAGATCGGGCATGGATATCATAAACATGATCTCAGAACCGCGGGGAAGAATGGCGTCGGAGGTAGCCCCGGGTGCGTAGCACGCCAGGGATCGTCGATTATGGACAAACGAGGTGAGGACGAAAGTTCGCAGTCTGGATCAATCCGGGGTTACCGTTGGACGTGCCCCTTGCTTCGCCGATCTTGGGGGCCAACTTCGCTATAATTAAGAGCTTGGGAGTATAGCGCGACTCGATGGACATTAAGAAGAAGCTGCAAGACGAGATCACCGTGCTGGAACATGAACTGCACGTCGAGTTGCCCAAGGAAATCCTCAAAGCCCGCGCCCACGGCGATCTGAGCGAGAATGCCGAGTACCACGCCGCCAAGGATCGGCAGGGCTTCGTCAACGCCCGCTTGAACCAATTGAAGAAGAGGCTGGCCGAGATCTCCATGGTGGATTTTTCCAAGATCCCGCACGATCGGGTTGGGCTGGGATCGAAGGTGACGGTGCTCGATACCAAACGCGAGGAAGAAATCGCATATAATTTGGTAACTAGCGAAGAAGCCGATGCCGCAAACGGCAAGATCTCCACGACGTCGCCCATCGGGCGCGCGCTGCTGGGGAAAGAAGTAGGGGACGTGGTGCGGGTGCAGAGCCCGGGCGGCTCGAAGGAACTGGAAATCCTGACGCTGGCCACGATACACGACTTGGCTGCGGAATGAGTTTATGACACTTACCGGTGGAATCGGCAAATTCTTCGGTGTGATCATCGACCGCATCGTGAGATGGCTGGCGCTGAGCCGGATTCATCCCAACGTACTGACGTTCCTGGGACTGGTGATCAACATCTGGGCCGCGTGTCTGTTTGCGGCCGGCAGTTTTCGGTGGGCGGGCGTGGTGGTGATCGCCGCCGGCCTTTTCGATATGGTGGATGGCCGCGTGGCGCGGGCCACCAGCCGGGTGACGCGCTTCGGCGGATTCTTCGACTCGGTGATCGACCGCTACTCCGATCTGGCGCTGTTCATGGGCCTGCTGGTTTTCTACGCCACCATCAACCGGTTTTTTTACATTGTGCTGACGGCAGTGGTGATGACCGGATCGGTGATGATCAGCTACACCCGGGCGCGCGCGGAGAACGCCATCCCTAAGTGTAAGGTCGGTTTCCTGGAGCGGCCCGAGCGCGTCGTGTTGATCATCATCGGCGCTCTGTTCGACCGAATGGCGCCGGTGCTTTGGGTCATCGCCGTGCTTTCCAATCTGACGGTGGTGCATCGCATGATCTACACCTGGCAGGAGGCCAAGCGCCTGGAGGACGCGCAATTGCACGCCGTTCCGCTGAGCGAAGCCCCGCGCGCGACGTCGATAGCGAAGCGGGAAATCTAGTATAGAATTCGACGGGCCCGTAGCTCCGGTCGATAAAGCACCTGACTACCTAGCCAAGGGCTGGCGGTAGAGTAGGCCGCAGGCGCGTTACACTGTCGCACGTTTCCAACGCCCCCTCATCGAACTGGACGTGCGGATTTTCCGTATCCAGCTCTCCGACCATCTTCTTCCGGCGGCGTGCGCCGCAAGCCAGGCAGCTGCTCACTCTCCCCACCATTTGGTACAGCGTTTGTACAGGAACTGGTGGTTCCAGCGCTTCCGAGCAGATCGCCAACTGCGTTGATGTTTGCGTCGGAACCACAACTGCAGCTCGCTCAGCACGGCCCAATCGATCTGATGAAAGATCCTTGCTGTGGCCGGCCCGGAAATAGGTACACCACCCAATTCAGGATTGGATTCAACTTCCGAATCACCTCATCGACCGATGCGCTACGGGGAAACGATCTGACTACTTCGCGCACCCGATCCCGGATATGTTGGCAGTCCTTCTTGCGCGGCCACATGTACAGCAACCGTCTCGGAGGTCTCCGAAACTCGAAGCCGAGAAACGCAAAGCCCTCCTCCACCGTAGTCAGACGACTCTTCTCCTGGTTCACCGCCAACCGAAGGGCCGCAAACTGGCTTTGGAGAGGCTCCCACGCTCGGAATTAGAGGCCCAGCAAACTTCACGGCCATCTGTACCACTCGGTCCTTCGCCGTGGGGATGCCCAAGGGTCGGGATTTCCCCGGTTGTCCGGGTTTCGGAATGTGAACCCGGCGGACCAGCGAAACCCGGTAGTTGCCGTCACGAAGTTCCTGTGCGATCTCGCTCAGGAACCGCACTTCGCCATATTCCCGTATCTCGTCGATAGCCACCTCGTTCACACCCGCTGCACCCTTATTGGACTTCACCCGTTGCCATGGCCTCTTGCAGGATTACCCGAGCTGATTGCTTTCGATATCCCTTCCTTATAGGAGCTAGAGGACAGAAGCGGCAATAAGGGAGCTTCTGACTTCGGCAGGTGCTTAACGAAATCACCAAATGGAGCATTCCATGGAAGAGGAACAAATACGTGAAGCCCTGAATGCGCACTGGCATGCGTCGGCAGTCGGCGATGCAAATGCGGAACAAGATATTTACGCTGACGATGCGATTTGCGACTATCCCAGCCAGGCGAGCGAATCCTCGGGCGAACCAATCTGCAGGCCGTACGGAGTCATCACCCCGGCGCACCGTCAGCTTTCAACGTCAGGCGAATTCTTGGAAAAGGTGACCTCTGGATCACGGAATACACAATCATCTACCAGGGGCGACCGGCATCCACAGTGAGCATTATGGAGTTCCGCAACGGTAAGGTTGTGCACGAAACACAGTATTTCGCGGATCCCTTCGAGGCGCCCGCCTGGCGAAGCCAACGGGTTCAACAAATCGCGTGATGCCGAATTGAAAAGTACGATCGGTACAGACATGCCGCCATCGCGTCCGTGGTCTCCCGACTTCCCGGAGATTGGGACGGGCCCGCATGCGCCCACTCCGAGCGTTCAGCGAATGAAAATCGTCGCGCCGTACCCCGGATTGATGTACGGCGTCAGCAGAAGCTGCCCCGGTGTCGCGTCCATCGGCACCTGAAAATTGAACTGCGCGATGCCGCATAGCAGCGCCGGCGCCGAGCCTTCGTAGGTAACCGTGTACGCGACTGGCGATCCTGTCCAGTACAGCGGCACTGCCATCGGAGGATTTAACCCTCCCGTCGCGCACGGAGTCGTCAACGGGCCATATCCAGTGCCGTAAAACGTAACGATGGAGCCGCGCGACGCGGGGTTCGATGGCCCATTTACTGTTCCGTCCTGGTTCAGCGCCGCCGCCTCGGTGGAAACTCCGGGTTGTAACCGGAAGAAGCCCGGTGGTCCCATCCAGGAGGCGCCCATGATGTAAGGGCCGAACGTCGCGCTTCCATAAGTCAGAGTTACCGTGACCTTGGCCGGCGAGTTAGTGGGGCTGCCGATTTCAAATGGCACCTGCGCGTTTACCTGTCGCGATTGCGTGTAGAGCAGCGGCGCCGCCATTCCGTTGACAAATACCTGCACCCCGCCCAGGCTGGCAGGCACCTGCCCCTGCGGCCCCGGCTGGTAGCCGATGCCCGTGTCCGGTCCGATACCGAATCCCGTCAGGCTCACCAATTCCCCGGGCGACACCTGACCGTTCCCCGAGGAGAAACTGGCGGCGTTGACCACATCCGGCGAAAGACACGCCGGCGCCGTCCACCCGGCTTGCCCGAAACGGACTTCGGTTACCGCCGGCCCGTAATCGCCGCTGGCCGCTACCAGCACCGACCCGTCTCCAGGCAGGGCCAGTGCGGCGGAAAGCCCCCGGCTTGTGCCCAGGTACGTGGAGTCGGCGAGCACACCTTGCGCGCTCAGGTGCATCAGTACCACGTCGTAGGCGAGGCCGAAGCACGGCTGCGGGGCGGAGAGCGTGGGAATGAATCCGGCCCCGGTGCTTGTCGCCAGGTAAGTGTCACCGGCGGAACTTACGGCGAGCTTCATCGGAGACGCGAGACTGCTGTCGTTGCCATTTGTCACAGCGTAAGTGGCCCACGCGATGGCGCTCGCGTCCGCCGGCAGCTTAGCCACGTACGCTGTCGGTCCGGTACTCCACAGCGGCACCAAGGCCGTGGGCTGATAGGCGTCCGGACTCGTCGGAAACCCGGCGCCGGCATCCCCCGCCACATAGATATTGCCGGTGGAATCCGTCTGGATGGCCTGTCCGTTCGCTCCGCCGCTGCCGCCGAGAAATGTCGAGAACAGAATCTTGCCGGTCGGGTCCAACCTGGCGACGAAGGCGCTTGGCGCGCCGGCCAGCTTCGATTGTGCCACGCCCGCCGTCACCGGAAAATCGCTCGAGCTGGTCTGTCCGGTCACCAGCACATTGCCGGCCGCATCCAAGGTCAGCGCCAGAGCTTCGTCCGGCGTCGGCTGCGAAGTGCCCGACCCCGCGAACTGCACGCTATAGACAAAGGTCGACCCATCGGCGGCCAACTTAGTAACGAAAGGATGATAATCGATCGTCCTGCCGGCGATGTAAGCATTGCCCTGGGTGTCCAGCCGGATCGCCATCGGCGCCGCCAGCGCGGCCGGCAGATTCGTGATATAGACAAACTTGCTGCCATCCGCGCTCAGTTTGGCGGCGAAACCGCCGGGGGTGTATCCGGTAGTCGCTACGTTGAGCGTCCCGGTGAGGTACACGTTGTCGCCCGCGTCGACCGCCAGGTCCGCGAACCCGGTTTGGGGACCGCAGGTGCCTGGCCCCCCGGTGCTGAATACCTGTTGACCCGCATGATCGGCCTTCACCACCGTCATCGGCGTGCAAATCGGGGGCGAAAACACGCCTCCGGTGCCGAGGCCACCGCTTGCGATATAGACATTCTGTTGGCCGTCGATCGTCGTCACTCCCTCGAGCGGCAGCGTGTGCGACGTCAAACTGCCGGCCGTCTGCGCGTGCAAGGCGAGCGAAAGCGTCCACAGAACGGTGTGTCGCCAGACCCCTCGACTGGGACGCTCCGACCCTCCTGCGCACCAAAAGAGTATCGATTTCATAGATGGACCGGCCATAAAGACGGTTGGCAAATCTCACGCCGTCCGACGGCAGCGCCGGTTGACAATCGGCGGTTGACGGGCCAGAAGGCCTGTCCCACACCTATCACCTATTGCAGGGTGACAACCGCTACACCCAAGCCGCCCAGCGTGTATTTGTCCACCGACAACTTCACCGATGCGGGCGGATCGCTCCTGGTGGTCTGGTCGACGAACTCTACCTTCTTGCCGGGCTGAGGCAGAGTCAATTCGACGCTGCGGTCCCGCTTGTTCACCAGCAGGAGCTTGTGCTCCCCACCGCTACGCCCGATAAAGCCGAGCGCGTAGACGGTGGACGTACCGGAAGATGTGCCCACGATCTTGTCGCCGGGACCGAAATTGTTCTTCAACAATTCGAGTACACGAAAGCGGGGATTGGGCTCTCCGGTTTTCCAGTCCACCATGGAAACGCTGGGAAACTGAGTGGGGTAACCGACGAGCTGGGATTCGCCGGCGACGTCGATACCGAGCGTGGCAAGCTGTCCAAAAACGTAAGCGTAATTGGCGCCCGAGAGTGCCCAATAGGAATCCGGGATCGGTACCGTGACGTGTCCGGGCTTGTCCTGCAAACCATCGTCGGCGGAAATGGACCCGATTTCATTCACTGTGGTTCGGGCGGCGGGAGCGAGGCGCTTACGGATTGCCTCGATGAATCTCACGGTACTCAGGAAACGATCCGCCTGCTCGAAAAATGTGAACTGCTGGACCTCCGGAGTCTGGTCGGCGCCGGGCGTGGCGTAGAAGTGATACGAGATCATATCCAGGGGAATGCCAGGCTTATGGTTTGCCCGGTTCAGGAAATATTCGAACATGCGCGGGTTATCCGAAGGGCCCGCCAGCGCCAGCCCGACGAACTTCATTTGCGGCGCCACGGCCCTGATCGCGGACACAATGGCGTCGTAACAAATCGTATATTGCTCGGGCGTCATTTTATGCTCGAAATCGACCTCGTTCAGCACTTCCCAATACGGGATCTTAAAGTGATGGCCGGATTCATGGCGCTTGCCATACTCGTCGGTGAATCCGCCGTTCACATACCAGCTCACGAGCCGGGCATAGTAGGCGCCCAACTCTTTGCCGGATGGATCGCGCAAGCGCGTGCCTTGGGTGTAGTTCCAAGTCGCCTGGTCGGGGTCGGCCGGATACGCGACGGGCTGCGGCGTGACCCACATCCACTGCGGCGTCGTGCTGAAATTCAGGATGGCGGAGTGGCCGGCGGTGGCGTTCAGGAAATCCTCCGTCATGGGATCGATCAACGAAAAGTCCCACGACGCGCGGCCACCGGCGGGCGGCTCCAATTCGGCCACGCCCAGCCTCGGGTACGGCAGCCAGGGAACGTATCGCACGTAGTCGGCGCCGAGCCGGCGGACCGCGGCATAGGCCCGGTCACGAACGGCGGACCCGGGCCGCAGGGGAGGGTTCACCACCACCTGCAGGGTCGGCGTAGTCTTCGAAACGCTTTGAACGTTGTCCCAGGATACGACGACCTTTTGGCCGGACGCCGGCAGAACGGCGGCGCACAGCATCAATACGAACGAGGTACTGCTCATTCTCATAGTGTCTCGCTAATGGACAGCGATAAGAGCAGCCCTCTGGCCGATTGCGGGGCAGAACACGGAAGACGATAGTCTGCCCCCGGCTTCTACCGCATGTAGAACAAGCTCAGACGAGGCAGGCCGGCCTGTTCGAGCAGGTTGCGTTCGAGGTACTGCTTTTCGAGCAATCCCAATTGTGGCGCGGTCATCTTCGAACGATAGGGGCGCAACTGGCGGTCCAGCTCCTGGCGCGAGGCCAGCGCCTGTTCTTCGGATTGGCGGGCGCGCGCGCAGGCGATCATTTTCTCTTCCAGCACGGTCAGGCGCTGTTCCAGGGCTTCCAGGTCGGTGGCCAGCCGTTCGACATCTTTCGCCAGGCTGTCCAGTGCGGCGGCAATTTCTTCATAGCCGGGCGGCATGCCGCGCGCGTTGGCCGAAAGATACGCGCGCAGTTCTTCGGTGGCAAATGCCGGCGCGGCGGCGCGTTCCGGCCGGGCATCGCCGCCGGCCATTTTCTGGGCTTCGGTGAGCACGGCCTGGGCGCAGAACGCGAGCGAGTTCACCATCTGGGTCTTGACCTTGCGCGCGCGCCATTTTTCAAAAGCCATCTCGATGCCGCGCAGCACCGCTTCGAGAGGCACGTCCTGGTTCTTCCAGCTTTCCGCCAGCGCCCAATCGAGCGGCGACAGCAGAAACAGACTCGTACCGCGCGCCCGCTGAAAGTGCTCTTCGATTTCGGTGAAATAGTTGAAGTAGTTCAAATTCGGATTTGCGAACTGAAGGTCGCCGGCCGTCTCTCAGCTTTAGAAAAGTTCGGCAAGGGAAATGCGGATGCCGGAATCGTGCGTAGAAAGTTCGTCTCGTACTTCGACCGTGGAGGCGCCATCGAAGCGGTAGGCTTTGCGGCGCCAGGGGTCCAGGATCCAAATGTCCGGACAGCTCATCGCGCGGTAGTCCTCGATCTTTCGCTGCATCCGGCTCATGCGGTCTTCGGGCGAAAGAATTTCCGCGACCAGCAATGGTGCCGTAGTGAAAACCTGCTCTTCCGGCTCCTCCTCGAAAACGCAAACGTCGGGGATACGAAAACGCGTAGAGGATACCTGAATTCGCGTTTCGATAGCGACGAAATAGTTTCCGGAAGCTTCCAGCAGTTTCGCTGACTTGAATGGCAGCTTGGCATGATCTTTTTCGCCAACATTGCGGTCCTCAAGCTCCCCATCCACAAAATCCATGTCGGGATCATAAACGGAAGAGAGATATTCAGCAACGGATGTCGAGCCCGTCCTCATACGTGATCATTATGGCACGGGCCGGCGTTCACTGGCCGTCGGCTTTCTTGCCCTGGTTGCGTTCCCAGATCATGCGCAGTCCTTCGAGCGTCAGGTGGTCGTCGACGATCTTCAGATAGCGCGAGCCGCTGACGATCATACGGGCCTGGCCGCCGGTGGCGATGACCTTGGTATCGGCGCCCAACTCCGCCACGATGCGCTCCACGATGCCGTCGATCATGCCGATGGCGCCATAATATAAACCGGATTGCATGCTGGCGACGGTGTTGGTTCCAATCACGCCTTTGGGGGCTCCGAAATCGACCAGCGGCAGCCGCGCGGTGCGCGCGAACAGGGCTTCGATGGCGATGCCGATGCCCACGGCGATGGCTCCGCCCAGGTATTCGCCGTTGCGCGAAATCACGTCGAAATTGATGGTGGTTCCCATGTCCACCACGACGCACGGGCCGCCGTACTTGTAGAACCCGGCCACGCCGTTGACGAGACGGTCGGCGCCCACTTCGTTGGGGTTGTCGTAACGGATGGCCAGGCCGATATCGGTGCGCGGCGTGACAAACATCGCCGCGGTACCGAAATAGCGTTCGGTCATGAAGGCCAGGGTGGAATCGATGGGCGGCACCACGCTCGAAATAATGATGCCGTCGATGGCGCCGATTTCAAGCCCGGCCGGCGCGAACAGGTTGCGCAACAGGATGCCCCACTCGTCGGCGGTCTGCTCGTGAACCGTGCGCAACCGCCACTGGCTCAGCAGCCGCTGGCCCTCGAATGCGCCGATGGTGATATTGCTATTGCCCGCGTCAAGTGCCAGAAGCACGTACGCCTCCCGCAAGGATCAAGGTAACCGTTCCATCGTCCCGTCGAACGCGGAGAAAACCCGTATCGTCCAGGCCGCAGGTGGTACCGGCGATCGTCCCGTCCGGCAAGTTTACCACCACCCGCCGGCCGGAAGCGTAGCTGGACGCGTGGGTAAACAGCCGCACGATGGTGGGCGCGTCTTCGCCGGTAAATTCGTCCACCGCGCGGAAGAGGGCCAACAGGATTTCCTCCCGCGAAGGGAGCGGTCCGGAACCCTTCCAGGCGAGGGCGAGCGAAGTAGCTTCGGTTTCCAGTTCCGGCGGAAACCGGCGGTGGGCGACGTTGATGCCGATGCCGGCAACGGCGCGGCCATCCACTAATTGCACCAGGATACCGGCCAGCTTACGGCCGCCCAGCATGACGTCGTTGGGCCAGCGCAGGTCGCAGGCGATGCCGGCGGCGGAAGCGATTGCCTCGGCGGTCGCCAACCCCAGGGCGAGCGTCAGCAACGGGGTGGGCGGCAGCACCATGGAGCAGTAGATGCCGGCGCCCGGTTCGGAGTGCCAGGCGTGTCCATGCCGGCCCTGGCCGGCGGTTTGCTCATCGGCCAGCACGATCGAGCGGAGATCCAACCCGGCGGCGGCGGCCATGGTGGAGGCGACGGAGGGGTAATGGTCGATGCGCCGGTCTGGGAACGCGCGGCGGAGGCGGTCGATGTCGAGAGGAGTCATGGCAAGACCAACCTGCCCCGCAAACTCATAACAGTTCCAGCCGGAAGCTCAGATCCACGGCCGGGGCGGAATGGGTGATGGCGCCGCAGGATACGAAATCGGCGCCGGTTTCCGCGTAGGCGCGCACGTTATCGAGGGTGATGCCGCCGGAAAGTTCCACCGTGGCGCGGCCGGCGATCTCTCGAATCCACGCGCCGGCTTCAGAGGGGGTGAGGTTGTCGAGCAGCAGATGGCCGGCTCCGCACGCCAGCGCGTCAGCCAACTCTTCGCGGGTGCGCACTTCGATTTCGATTTCGAGGCCGCTCCGGCGCGCGCCCTCTATTGCCTGGCGAATGCCCCCCGCGGCGGCGATGTGATTATTCTTGATGAGTACGGCGTCCCACAGCCCGAAGCGGTGGTTGGTGATGCCGCCGGCGCGGGCCGCGGCTTTTTCCAGCATGCGCATGCCGGGGGTGGTCTTGCGCGTATCGAGAACCCGGCACCGGGTACCGGCTACGGCATCGGCGTAGCGGCGGGCCAGGGTTGCCACTCCGCTGAGCCGCTGCAGGAAATTGAGAGCCACGCGTTCGCGCTCGAGCAAGGCGCGGGCATTGCCGGAAACCGTCGCCACGATTTCGCCATCGGCGCAGCGGTCGCCGTTCCGTTTGCGCAGCTCCAGTCCATCGGGGTAAATCTCCTCCAGCACCTCGAGACCGGCAACGATCAAATTCTGGCGCGCCAGAAAGCGGCCGCCGGCGCGCTGCGATTCG
Organism: Bryobacteraceae bacterium; assembly: GCA_049509915.1. GTDB lineage: Bacteria > Acidobacteriota > Terriglobia > Bryobacterales > Bryobacteraceae > JBEKYD01. Next base: position 23,663 of record JBEKZL010000192.1, read on the forward strand.
GGCACCGAAACGCGGCTGGTGACGTCGCCAGTGCCGATGTCTTCTTCGAGAGCCAGGCGGACGATGGCGAGGCTCATAGGCCGGCGAGCTCGTCGTCGATCTTTCGCAACTGGGCTTCGTACTCGGCCAGTTTCTGCCGGATGGTTTCGACAACGTGAGCGGGCGCCTTACCTAGAAATACCGGATCGTTCAACTGCCTGGTGCCGCTTGCGATGTTTTTCTGAAGCTGGGCTTTGTCTTTGTCGAGACGTTTTCGCAGCGCCTCCTGCTGTGATTGGGGAACGTTCAGCACCAGGTCGAATTCAGCGGTGGAGCGCTTGGCGACCGCCGCTTTGGGGCTCTCCCCGCTTCGGAAATCCAGCGCCACATTGGCCAGTTTCTGAATGGCGGCTGTGTGGCGCTCGGCGACCGCCAGGCCGGTGTTGCGCGAATAGAGGGTCCCGGAGAGCTGAAGTTTGGGATCGAGCTTGGCCTCGGTACGCAAGGTGCGCGCCAACGTCACCACCTCCTGCAGCACTTCGATCTCGCGTTCGGCTTCGTGATCGGTGCTGTCCCGGCGGTATTGCGGATAAGCCGCCAGGGCGATTGAAGCCGGCCGCCTGGCGCCTTTGGCCAGCCGCTGCCAGAGTTCCTCGGTGAGGAACGGCATGGCGGGATGCAGCAGGCGCAGCGCGGTCTCAAACGCCGCCAGCGTGTTTCGCCACGCCGGCGTCAGGCCGCTGTTTTCTTCGAAACGGGGCTTTTTCAACTCCACGTACCAATCGCAGAATTCGTGCCAGAAGAAATGCCACAGCACCTGCGCGGCTTCGTGGTAGCGATAGGTTTCGATGGCGCGATTGGCTTGCTCGGCGCAACTGTTGAGGCGGCTGAAGATCCAGCGGTCCTCTATGGGAACCGCCAGGGTAACCGGGTCGGCTTCAGACTGGAATTCCTCCAGGCTGGCCGGAACCCAGGGCTCCACGCCGGAGCGCTCCATATTGAGGAAGAGGAACCGGGCCGCGTTCCAGATCTTATTGGCGAAGGCGCGCGAGCTTTCCATTCGCTCTTCGGTCAGGACGATATCCGTGCCCGGGGCGGCGCCCTGCAGCAGCGCCATGCGCACCGCGTCGGTGCCATATTTTTCCGTTACCACCAGCGGATCGATCGTATTGCCCCGCGTCTTGGACATCTTCTGGCGTTCGGCATCGCGCACCAGGCCGTGGATGTAGACTTCGCGGAACGGCACTTCGCCCATGAATTCGATGCCCAGCATGGCCATGCGCGCCACCCAGAAGAACAGGATGTCGAAGCCGGTGATGAGCAGCGAAGTGGGGTAGTAGACGGCCAGGTCTTCGGTCTGTTCCGGCCACGGCCAGCCCAGGGTAGAAAACGGCCAGAGGCCGGAGCTGAACCAGGTATCGAGCACGTCGGTATCCTGCCGGATTTCGCTGGAGCCGCAATGCGCGCAGGCCGCCGGCGCTTCCCGCGCCACGGTAATCTGTCTGCAAGTCCCGCAGTGCCAGGCGGGAATGCGGTGCCCCCACCAGAGCTGGCGGGAGATGCACCAGTCGCGGATATTGTACATCCACTCGAAATAGGTCTTCGACCAGTTGGCCGGGATGAAGGCGATGCGGCCCGTTTCCACGGCCTGAATGGCTTTTTCCGCCAGCGGCTTGGTTTTGACGAACCACTGCGTGGAAACCAGCGGCTCGACCACGGTTTTGCAGCGGTCGCACTTGCCCAGGTTGAGCTTATAATCTTCGATCTTCACCAGCGCGCCAAGTTTTTCCAGATCGGCCAGCACGCGTTTGCGGGCTTCGAAGCGGTCCAGGCCGGCGTAGGGGCCGGCGGCCGCGGTCATGACGGCGTGTTCGTCGATCACCTGGATTTTGGGAAGGTTGTGGCGGCGTCCGGCTTCGAAATCGTTGGGGTCGTGAGCGGGCGTCACCTTCACCACGCCGGTGCCGAATTCGGGATCGGCCAGTTTGTCGGCGATGATGGGGATCTCGCGATCCATCAGCGGTAACTTGACGGTGCGGCTGTGCAGATCCAAGTAGCGCGGGTCGGTGGGATTGACGGCTACGGCGGTATCGCCCAGCATGGTTTCCGGGCGCGTGGTGGCGACTACCAGGTACCGGTCTTTCAACCCGTTGACCGGATAACGCAGGTGCCAAATGTGGCCGGCGGCTTCGGTGTGACTCACTTCCAGATCGGAGAGCGCAGTCTGGCAGCGCGGGCACCAGTTGACCATGTACTCGCCGCGATAGATCAGCCCTTTTTCATACAGCCGCACGAACACTTCGCGCACCGCGCGGCTCAGGCCGGGATCGAGGGTGAAGCGCTCGCGGCTCCAATCGCAGCTCGCGCCCAACCGGATCATCTGGCTCTTAATCGTGTCGCCGTATTGCGCTTTCCATTCCCAGACCCGTTTCTCGAAGGCTTCGCGGCCCAAGTCGAGACGGTTGATGCCCTCTTCGGCCAGTTTGCGTTCCACCACCATCTGGGTGGCGATACCGGCGTGATCGGTGCCGGGCAGCCAGAGCGTGTTGTGGCCCAGCATGCGATGCCAGCGGACGGTAACATCGATTTCGGTATGTTCCAGCATGTGGCCGATGTGCAACACGCCGGTCACGTTGGGCGGAGGGATGACGAGCGAAAATACCCGCCCGCCCGCCCGTTGGGAGGCACGGAAGATACCGGAATCGATCCACCACTGAGCCCACTGCGGTTCGAACCGTCGGGGCTCGTACACTTTCTCAATTTGCATGGGGAAATAACCACTATAACGCGTGGCGGCAATTGGATTCCCCGATCGACCCCGCGGAGGTGCTTAACCGATTTGGGGATCTCGCAGTTTCGGCGCGGCAACCGCTCCCTGGGGGTCGCCGGACCGGTTCAGCACCCCCGCGGATGTATTGTGAGATGGTGAAGCTACCGATGCCGGTTCCGACCTCCTACGGAGAGATTCGTCCATGGAGCAGCCACGACGTGGACGCGCTGGTGAAATACGCCAATAACCGGAAGGTGTGGCTAAACCTGACCGATGCCTTTCCGCATCCTCATACGGAGGCGAGCGCGGAGGCGTTCCTGCGGTTGGTGGAACGTCAAAGCCCCACAACCTACTTTGCTATTGCAACTCGGGAAGAAGCCATCGGCGGTATAGGAATTGGGCCCAGACAAGACGTTTATCGTTTGACGGCCGAGATGGGCTACTGGCTGGCCGAGCCGTATTGGGGCAAAGGGATCATGACGGAGACGGTCGCCAGGTTTACCGATTACGCTTTTGAACGGTTTCAATTGGTGCGGATCTATGCCGAACCGTATGCCCACAATTCCGCTTCGTGCCGGGTACTCGAAAAGGCCGGATACGTCTTGGAAGGCCGCCTGCGCAGCAGCGCGATCAAGGATGGCCGGATACTGGACCAGTTTCTCTACGCGCAGGTCAGAGAACTGGCGATGAAATAACGGCGCGGCGCCCTGAACACAAATCTGGTATACCGGGGCAGTGGTAAGGGAATATGAGGGCAGGGTCGCCGTAATCACCGGCGCGGGCAGCGGTCTCGGGCGGGCCCTGGCCAAAGAGTTAGCGGCTCGAAACTGCAATCTGGCGTTAGTCGACATCGATTCTTCCGTCAGCTCCGAGCAAAGCCTTGAGTGTGTTGGCACGGAGGTCAAAAAGGTCCACGGAGCCGTGCACCTGCTGATCAATAACGCGGGCGTGTCCGCATCCGCCTCTTTCCTTAACACGGAAGCCGCCGAATTCGAACGGATCGTGCGGATCAATTTCTTTGGGGCTGTGTATGGTTGTCGGTTGTTCCTGCCCCTTCTTCAAGAACACTCCCAAGGCCAGATTCTGAACGTATCGAGCTGTTTCGCATGGCTCGGATATCCTCGCAAAACCGCCTACGCATCCTCAAAAGGCGCACTGCGCGCCTTCTCGGAGTCACTCCGCTGGGAGATAGGCGAATCCGGAGTAGGTGTTACGGTGCTGTATCCCGGTCCGCTACATACGTCGCTGGTGCGCAGCCGCATTTCGGACTCGGCGGAGCAGCGCGACCGAGAGGAGAGATTCCTGACGCATCGCGGCCTCCCGATAGAGCGGACGGCCCGGATATCCCTTGACCGGCTGGTGACGAATCCTGCCCGAATTGTAATTGGAGCCGACTACCACTCGCTGGACGTGCTGAGCCGGCTTTCACCGGGCTTAGCCGCTCGGGTGATGTGGTTTGCCTCGCAACGGGCGGGATTCTGAAGGCACGATACGGCACTTTAAGATCGGCGCCGTGTGATACTGAAGGCGGCACTCGACATGTTGATCAGCGCCGTAATTCCGGCGTTTAACGAGCAGGTGTACCTTCCGGCCACGTTATCCAGCCTTCGCGATGCCATCTCTGTTTGCCGGTGCGGCACGGAACTGATCGTTGTCGATAATGAGAGCGCCGATCGCACCAGGGAGGTCGCGCGGTCATTCGGGGCAACGGTCGTGCACGAGTCCGTTCATAATATTTCAAGGGTTCGAAACGCCGGAGCGAGCGCTGCCCGTGGCGATGTTTTGGCTTTCGTCGATGCCGACACGATCGTCCCGCGTGACTTTCTTGAGAGAGTCGCGGAGGCCATGGGCGATCCTGCCTGCGTCGGTGGCAGCGCGGACATCGTCCATACTCCCGCATCCAAGCTGTTGCGGGTGTACTTGGGAGTGTGGCGCTGCCTCGGCATGCGGCTGGACATGGCCCAAGGCGCGGCTCAGTTCTGCCGGCGATCGGCTTTTGACCTCCTGAAGGGCTATGACGAGTCGTATTTCACGGGAGAGGATGTGGATTTCTACTGGCGGCTGCGGAAGTTATGTGCAAAGTCAGGCGGCCACCTGAGTTTTCTGGATGATGTAAAGGTCTTCCCCTCACCCCGCCGTTTCGACTTGACCCCGGCCTGGCGCACGTTGATTTGGACGAACCCCGCGTTCATTGCGCTGTTTCGTAAGACGCGTTCAGCATGGTGGGCATGGTACGTCACCACTCCGCGTTAGCACCTGGCTCCTGGCTGACGCCGCATCGGCTACTAAAACCGCACCGGACCGGGACGAGCGCGTATCTACAGTTACACGGAGGTTCGGTGAGAAAGGTGTGGGTCGTGTCCGCTGTAGCCCTGCTGGCGCTGGGCTGCGTGGTTGGGGCCGGTGCGGGATTCTGCGCGGCGACCTTGCATGTGGCACGGCGCAGCGCCGGCAGGCCGCCGGGTGCGACGCGAGTCGGGATTCTGGCGGGTGACCAATCGACGTCGAAGGGCTGGTGGTTTCGGCCAGGTTCACCGAACGGGGCTGTGTGCTGGTGCTGCATGGGATCGGCGATTCGGGCGGAAGCGCGGCCGGGTTCGCGCCGATGTTTCTGACGGAGGGTTATGCGGTTCTGGCGCCCGACGCCGCGCGCACGGAGAGAGCGGCGGCGAATTCGTAACGTATGGATTGCTGGAAAAGTACGATGCGATCAGGTGGGTCCACTGGATGCGGGGACAAGGATGCGGAAGGGGTACGGATTGGGCGAGTCGCAGGGAGCGTCCGTTTTGATTCAGGCTTCGGCGGTTGAGCCTGGGTTCAACGCGATCGTGGCGGAATGCCCGTATGCAAATTTGCGCGCGGTGGCCGAGTACCGTTTGCGCGCAATGCTCCCCTTGCCGGCCATTCTGGCCAATCCGGCCGCGGCGGCGGTGGTGGAGGCGGGAATGCTATATGCGCGGGCAGCCGACGGGCTGGATTTTGGCCAGGTCTCGCCGCTCGACAGCATGAAAATCTCATCGGCTCCGGTTCTTCTGATCCACGGTTTGGATGACCGGCGGACGCCGCCCGATCAATCCAGGCAACTGGCGGCGGTGCGTCCATCAAAGGATTGCTTGTGGCTGGTCCCGAATGCCGGACATGCCAACGCTTCGGCGGTTGCGCCGGACGAGTTTCGGAGGCGTCTGCTGAACTGGTTTGCTGCGCGATAGAATCTACATCAGGGAGGACCTATGCGGATCCTGATGTTGACCGCGCTCCTCGCCGCGGGTCTGGCGGCACAGACGGCGGGCCCGGACGCGCGTGGTCAGGCGGCGCAGCCCAGGCTGGGAACCCCGAATTTCCTGCGGCCTTCCGGCGGCAAGCCTGGCTTTCGCTTGCCGAGCACTTTCGCGGCGGCTCCATCAGCCGGCGCTGGGCATGCGGCGAGGCGTGTGTGCGCCATCCCATTGGTCAACGTCACACCCAAAGGCGCGGGCGAAATGGACCAGGGAATGATCGTCCGGTCGTCCGGTGACGGCGAAAATGCGATGAGCAGCGTCGTACCCCCCGCGCCCTCCTGCGACGACGGGCAACGATAGGCGGACAGCACACTTTTCCGGCGGACGCCCGTCTGCTCCACGAGAGGCGAAGTGGGCGGATCGACGATCGGGTCCGCAGGGTAGACTGGGGCCAGGAGGTACCGGCTTGTCAACGTCGTCTTTTCCCTATGAAACACGCTTGAACATCCTCTACCCGCCGCTGGAGGTGATCGATGAAAAGGCTCTGGCGGACGGGTGCGAATTCGAGTGGTACAACCAGACGCTGTGCAAAGTAAACGAATCGGTGGTGCGGATGGCCGTCGTGCGTGGGGAGTATCACTGGCACAAGCACGACGCGGACGACGAATTCTTTTACGTGGTGGAGGGCCGGCTGTTGATCGACCTGGAAGACCGGACGGTGGAACTGGCGCCGCGCAAAGGTTTCGTGGTGCCGAAAGGCGTCGTACACCGGACCCGCGCCTTGGAGCGAACGGTGATGCTGATGGTAGAGAACGCGGGAATCGTGCCCACGGGCGATTGAGGGTGGGACACTATCTTTGCCGTTCGGCGACGATGGTGATGCGCATATCGCGGGATTGGCGGACCAGGCTTTGCACTGTGGTTTCGCGGAAACGCTGCCACCAGGGGAGGGGGCGGGAGCGGCCCACGAAGATCTGGGTGATACGGTTGGCGCGGGCGAAGGTGGTGATGGCGCTGGCGGCATCGTCGCTTTGGATCACGTGGGTGTCGATGCGGAGGTTGCGGGCGAAGCTGAGATGGCGCTCGGCGGGCTCGCTGCTTTCCGGGCCGTTGGCAACGTGGATGGCGAGGCAATCGGCCTGGAGGTAATCGGCCACGCGTTTGCCGCGGCGGATGAGCACGGCGGAGGAGGGACGGCCGGTAAGGCAGATCAGGATGCGCTCGCGGGCGGGGTGGCTTTCGGGAGCCCGCGTTTCGCCCGGGAGCGGCTCGGCGGCGGCGGCCGGCGGCGGCGTCAGCTTCTCTTCCAGTTCATGGGCGGCGTGGCGCATAGCCAGCTCGCGCAGGGCGTTGAGATTGCCCTCGCTAAAGAAATTGTCCATGGCCTGCCGGGCTTTTTCGGCTTTGTACACGACGCCGCGCTCCAGACGGTTGCGGAGGGCATGGGGAGTGAGGTCGACGAACACCACTTCGTCGGCATCATCGACTACCCAATCGGGGACGGTCTCGCGCACGCGGACGCCGGTCCCCTTCCAGACTTCGTCGTTGAGGCTTTCCAGGTGCTGCACGTTCATGGTGGTGAGTACGTCGATGCCGGCATCGAGCAGGGCATGGACGTCCTGCCAGCGCTTGGCCCGGTCGCAGCCGGGAACGTTGGTATGGGCGAATTCGTCGACGATCGCGACGGCCGGTTTGCGGCGCAGCACCGCGTCCACGTCCATCTCGTTGAATTGGGAGCCGGCATAGGAGATGACGCGGCGCGGAACCGCTTCCAGCCCTTCGGTCTTGGCGATGGTTTCCGGGCGGGCATGAGGCTCGAAGTAAGCGATCACGATGTCGACGCCCTGGCGGCGCATTGCCTGGGCTTCCTCGAGCATGCGATAGGTCTTGCCGACGCCGGCGGCATAGCCGAGGTAGACCTTGAGGCGGCCTTTGTGGTGCTGGCTCATGACGCGTCTTTGTGGGGGAAGAGGCGCACGTCGAAATCCTCGGCGGCATCGATGAGGCGTTCGACGGGGCTGCGGGCGCCCCACCAGGTACGTTCGCGGCCGCTGTGTCCAAGGAATATCTGGGTGGCACGCTGCTCGCGGGCGAAATCGAGGATGGTTTCGACAAAATCGCCGGGCGGCAGGCAGTGGACTTCGGCGCCCATCTGGCGCGCCAGGGCGAGATGAGAATCCAGGCGGGCGCGGTCCTCGGGGCGAGTGTCGGGCTGTTCGACGTAAGTGGCCAGCAAGGTGCCGTGGAAGCGGAGGGCGTTGCGGTGCCCGCTTTCGAGCATTTCGACGGCGCTGGAACGGGGGGTGAGGCAGACCAGCAGGCGTTCCTGAACGCCCCATCTGGAGGCGATGCCGTGGGCATCGAGATAGTCCTGCAACTGCCATTCGACGACGTCGGCGGCGAGCAGCAGGGCCATCTCGCGCAACTCGGCCAGGGCGCGGGCATCGGCGGCGGTGCCGCCGCGGACGATCAGGGCGTCGGGCGGCGCATCCACCACTTCGATCTCGTCGGCATCGAGGAGGAATTCTTCCGGAACGCTGTAGGCGGCGTGTTTGCCGGTAATGCGCTCGACTTCGGTCTGCTTTTCGCGGATGTGCTGAAGGTTGACGGCGGTGATGACGGCGATGCCGCGGTCGAGCAGGTCGCGGACGTCCTGCCAACGCTGCGGATTGCGGCTGCCGGGAGGGTTGTCGTAGGCCAGGCCGTCGATCAGGCAGACGCTGGGGTGGCGGCGGAAAATAGCGGCCAGGTCCATGACTTCGTAGATCCGGCCGGCGTGGCGTTCAATGAGAGGGGGGACTGCTTCGAGGCGGGAGAGGATCTCCTGTATCTCGGGCGTGGGCTTTCCCTGAACGGCGCCCACCACCACGTCCTCGCCGCGCTCCGCCCGCCGGCGCCCTTCGGCGAACATGCGGTACGACTTGCCGACCCTGGGCGCGTATCCCAGAAACACTTTCAGCCGCGCGCGGTGCTGACGCCGCTCTTCCGCCTGCACGCGGCGGAGCAGCGCTTCGGGGTCGGGCCGGTGGTCAGGAAGCTGAGGCATGGGGGCGGAAGCCGGCCGCGACGAAACTGTCGATGCGCAGCGACACTCTCAAGGCTACTGTACTATGGCGCGGGCGGGGCTGTCGCCGGGGCCCGCGGGTTCTTAATCGTTCCGGGGAAGTTTAGTTCCCGGTGACCGCTCCCTTGCGGCCGCGGCTCGGTTACGGGCACCGCGTGTTTGTAGTCACTTACCGAGCCGCGACCGCAAGCGGAATCCCCGGATCGGTTAAACACTATGGGACCTACTACCGCCAGTCCCGCAGCACCGCGCACCATCCCGGATAGCCTCGGCTGGCCGAATAGGCATCTTCTTCGAGGCTGAACAGAATGTCCACGCGCGCTCCCGCCGGCAGCTCCGCTACTCGCGTGGCCAGATTCCAGCCCTTCAATGTCACGCCGCGGCCGGCCTGGCGGAAAGCTACCCGCAGGTGTTTCTCTTTCATGACGACCGGCGCCGCAACCACTTCGACGCCCTCCGCCAGAAACAGCGGCTCCCGGTTGCCATGGCCGAACGGGCCCAGGCGCAGCACGCCATCCACAGCCGGCCCGGTCAGCTCACCGAGTTCGGCGCGGGCGTCCACGGCGTGGGTCGGCAAGAAATCCTCGGGCGCGAGCCTGGTGGCGGCATAATCGGCAAAGCGCCGGCGGAATTCCGCCACCCGCGCGGCTTCGAGCGTAACCCCGGCGGCGTGCCGGTGGCCGCCGAAGCGCACGAAAACCTCCCGCATCGATTCCAGTGCCTCCAGCAGGTGAAAACCGTCGACGCTCCGGCCGGAACCTTGCGCCATGCCGCTCGACTGATCCAGGCCAAGCACAAAGACCGGCCGGTGCAACCGTTCCACCAGGCGGCTGGCCACGATGCCGAGCACGCCGCGGTGCCAGTCTCCACCGTAAAACACCAGCGCGGCGGCCGCCTGGTCGTCAGGCGCTTCCAGGCAGGCTTCCAACGTGGCGGCCTCGGTGCGCCGCCTTTCGGTGTTGTGCTCGTTGAGGCCGCGCGCCAGCGTTTCGGCGTGGCTGGCATCGGCGGTGAGGAATAGTTCGATTACCTGCCGCGCGGTATCCATGCGGCCGGCGGCATTCACGCGCGGACCGATCTGGAACGCCACCTGGCGCGAGGTGGGCGCCATGCCGACGGTCAATCCGGCAACCTGGAAGAGCGCCCGCAAGCCAGGATTGCGCGGGTCGCTCAGTCCCGCCAGCCCATGGCTGACCATGGCGCGGTTCTCGCCCGTAAGCGGCACCACGTCGGCCACCGTGGCGATGGCCACCAGCTTCAGCAAAGACGCCAAAATGCGTTCGATCTTGGCCGGCGTCCATTCGAGCCGCGCCAGCAGCGCCTGCGCCAGCTTGAATGCCACGCCCGCCCCGCACAGATCCTTCTCCGGGTAGCCGCAGTCCGGCCGGTTGGGGTTCAGCACCGCCAGCGCCGGAGGCAGGGCGGATTCGGGCAAATGATGATCGGTGACAACCACGTCGATGCCCAACTCCCGGGCGCGTTCCACTACGGCGGCGGCGCGAATTCCGGTATCCACGCTGACGATCAGCCGGACACCGTCCGCGGCGGCCCGCTCCACGACGTCCGCGCGCATGCCGTAACCGTCCTGGAGACGGTGCGGCACGTGATAGCCGGCGCTGCCGCCGGCGAGCTCGATCGTCTTGTGCAGGAGCACAACCGACAGCGTGCCGTCCACGTCATAGTCGCCGTAGATCAGGATTTTCTCGCGGTTGCGGATGGCGGCCAGCAATCGGTCGACGGCCGGTTCCATGTCCCGCAGCAGCGCGGGGGGATGAAGGTCGGCGAGGGAGGGGGAAAGAAACCGGCGCGCCGCGGCTGGGTCGGAGAACCCGCGCCGGACCAGCACCCGGGCGGCCAGGACACCCACCCCCAAATCGCTCGCCAGGCTGGCGGCCGCGCTATCGAAATTGTCGAGTGATGGGACGAGCCAACGCGAGCCCGGCACGGCTAATTATTCGAAAAATAGCCGCCCAGCCCGTCGTCTTCGGCATCTTCATGTTCATCCGAGACATGCGCCACGATTTCATCCTCGATCTCGAGAAATTCCTCGTACCAGTCCGGCTGCAGCTCGTAGACGTACATGCGCAAATGATAGTCGAACGCCAGTTCGATCGAACACGTAACGCCGAGGTACGGACGCAGTTCGCGCAGGCGCTTTTCGTAATCGCGGCGCTCGTCGCGCTCGAGGCCGCAATCGTCGAGATGCCCGAGCAGGTCGTCGATATCGGAGGCTTCGAATTCGCGCGCGGCGAAGACGACCATGCTGGCGCCGGCTTTGCGCGCCACCTCGAGGAACATCTGGTAATCGGGATGGCGTTCGGTATCCCAAAGCACCATCGGCATGCCTTCCAGGCCTCCCGGGCTGCCGAAGAAAACAGCCAACTCGCTGCCCGCCAGGTAGTCCAGCATTTCGCGTTTCAGGGTATCGAGATTCAGGTCCACGTACTTCCTCAGTTTTTGAAAGGCAACCATAGAATACCAGAGGGCGCGGTTCGGTATACCGTCGGCCGCGTCCGGGCATCGCCCATCGGTTTTCTTCAGAGCTCCGTTTTGTCGATCTCGTCCATGGCTCGGTGGCGGATGTGCAGCACCTCCACAAGCCTGGGCCGCTCGAGAATGCGGTAGATGACGCGATAGATATGCGGTTTGTGGCCGTAAAGCAGGTGCCTGAGCCGATCGTCCTCCGGCGTAACAGCGCACCGGCCAGGCGAGCTGCGATGACTGCCCTCGGCGTGATCTTAACCCGATATGCCATGGGCGGCTTCGAATTCGGCGAAGAATTCGTCGGCGTCGCGTCCTTTTCCCTGCCTGACCTGCTCTAAGCCCTGACGGATACCTTCGTTCGCGTCGGCTCGGGCGGCGATGTCGAGCAGTCGTTGACAGGCTTCAGCGTCCTGAACGACTGCCTCGGCTTTGCCCTTGATCGTCAGCACCACTGGCCGTTTGGTCCTCTTGAGCTGCTTCATGAAGTCCCCCGAACGGCGGCGGAAAGTCGTCAGCGACTGGATGTCCTGGGTTCGGTAACGTATTCGAGGGCAACCGTAATTGCGAAACCGGGTACTTAGGACTCGCCACGAAATAACAATGGCAAGACTTGCCGGACCGTAGGGATGGCGGCGGCGACGCCGTGCGTCTAACCGTAGCCGCCGGGGGCGTCCGACCCGGTGTTGGGTGGAGAAACAGAGCCAGGCCGTGCGGGACCGCGCTTCGACAGGAAGCGGTCGACCACCTCCGCGGCGATGTTCGCAACCACGGCCTTATTGACGGCGGCCGGTTCAGCCTCTACAGTCTTGCAAGAGCCGGCGGCGCCGGCCGAGCAGCCGCAGGGGAGCTCCCGGTGGGCTTTCGGCGCGACACCGATGCCCCGTGAAGCGAGGTACCGTTCCACCGCGGCCGCCACCGCCGGCCGATCAGGTGCGGCCGTCGCGCCGGTTGCTGGCGCGTCGTCGATGCCCAGCGGCATTTCGAACGCCTGCTCCGGTTCGCGCACCACGTAGGCCAGCCGCTTGATGTTGATGAGGTGCTGCGGCCCGATGTTATCCGACGTGATGTTGCCGGCTGCCGCACCGCAGCCCAGCGTCATGGCTGGAAAGACGTTGGTAGTGATACCGGTAGAGCCTTGCGGAGCCGGCGTATTCACCAACACCCGCATGGCGGGGACGCTCAGTCCGTACTCGCGGATGCGGGCATCGTCGCGGGCGTAAATCACGGCCGTGTGGCCCAGCCCGCCGAACTTCAACAGGGCATTGCAGATGTCGAGAGCGGTCGGAAAATCCCTAACGAAACCGAGCGCCAGAACCGGCGAGAGCTTCTCCATGGAGAGGGGATGCTGCTTGCCGACGCCGCCGATCTCGGCGCACAGAATGGTGGTGCCGTCAGGCACTTCGAATCCCGCCATCCGCGCCAGTTTGGCCGGGGCCTGCCCGACGCACTGCGGGTTAATGGACCAGTTGGGCAGCACCAGCAGCTTGCTCAGCGCCTGCGCCTGCTCTTCGGTGCAAAGATGCGCGCGATTCCGCCGCAGCAAGTCCAGAATGCGGCCGCGGAGCGAACTCTCGGCCACGAGCGTCTGTTCGCTGGAACAGACCGTGCCGTAATCGAACGACTTGCCGGTAACGATCTTGCGGACAGCGTCGTCCAGGTCCGCAGACGTATCGACCAACACCGGGACATTGCCCGGACCGACTCCGAAAGCCGGTTTGCCGCTGGAATATGCCGCCTTGACGATGCCGGCGCCGCCGGTAGCCAGGATCACCCCAGTAAGCTCGTGCTTCATGAGTGCTCCGGTGCCCTCCAAGGTGGCGTTATCGACGCATTGAATGATGCCCTCGGGCGCTCCGGCTTCGACCGCGGCCTGGGCCAGAATAGCGGCGGTGGCGCAAGTGCAGCGGTGAGCGCGGGGATGTGGGCTCACCACCACCCCGTTACCGGCCTTAATCGAAATCAAAACCTTGTAGATGGCCGTGGAAGTGGGATTAGTGGTAGGCAGAATCGCCGCAACCACCCCCACCGGGACCGCAATTTCTACGATTTTCTCCTGCACCAGCTCATGCACCACACCCACGGTTTTCATGCCGCGCATGCGGCGCGGAAGCCAGTCGCACGCGAGCAGGTTCTTGATGTACTTGTCGGGTGCGTTGCCGTAGCCGGTTTCTTCCACCGCCATTTCCGC
>JBEKZL010000193.1:0-20125 GCA_049509915.1 Bryobacteraceae bacterium
CCGGCTGGAGGCTTGGCTGGACGAACGCTCGCGCAGGTTATGGGCGGCCGCGGAAAGCGCAGCCCACGGACGCGGCGGCATATCGCTGGTGGCTCGTGCCAGCGGCGTTTCCAGGCGAGCCATCGCGGTGGGTTTGGCGGAATTGAAGAAAAAGCCGCCTCGCTTGTCGCGGGCACGTCTGCCGATTCGGAAAAAGGGTGGCGGTCGGAAGAAGGCCGCACTCAAGGATCCGCAACTGTTGTTCGATCTGGAAAAGCTGCTGGAGCCAGCGACGCGAGGAGATCCTCAGTCGCCCTTGCGTTGGACCTGCAAGAGCGTGCGGAATCTCGCCGACGAACTGCAGGCACGGGGACACAAAGTGAGCCATGTACTGGTTGCGGAGCTGCTGCATGAGCAGAAATACAGCCTGCAAGCGAACCACAAGACGAAAGAGGGCTCCTCGCATCCGGAGCGCAATGCACAGTTTGAATACATCAATGCGAAGGCGTTGGAATTCCTGCATAGCGGCCAGCCAGCAATTTCCGTAGACACAAAAAAGAAGGAACAGGTAGGGGACTACAAGAATGGGGGCCGCGAATGGCGGCCGAAGGGTCAGCCCGAAAGCGTCCAGGTGCATGATTTTGGGAAGCAGAAAGATGTTCCCTATGGAGTTTACGATCTGGGGCAGAATGCAGGCTGGGTCAGCGTCGGAACAGATCACGACACCTCCGCGTTCGCCGTCGAGAGCATTCGACGATGGTGGAACATGATGGGCCGAGAGGCATACCCCAAGGCCAGTCAGCTACTGATTACAGCCGACAGCGGAGGCAGCAACGGAGCCCGAGTGCGGTTGTGGAAACTGGAGTTGCAGAAACTGGCCGACGAAGCCGGCCTGCAGATCTCGGTTTGCCACTTCCCGCCGGGGACCAGCAAATGGAACCAGATCGAACATCGTCTGTTCTCCTTCATCACGAAGAACTGGCGCGGCAAACCGCTGGTGAGCCATGAAGTCATCGTCAACCTGATCGCTGCTACCACTACCAAAGCCGGCCTTCGCGTTCAAAGCCGGTTGGACACAGGCACGTACCCGAAAGGTACTACACGATCACGCCTTGCTCATAAATGCTACATTTATTGTCTTACACTCACTAAGTCGCGGTTTGGCGTCCGCCCGACCGAAGCCGCGCTTGTCCCCGGAGGCAGGGCGGCAACGGAAGCGGGTTAAAGCCTGCTGTCGCGGGGACTGTCGGGTATTTTGCCCGCTGGCCGCGAGAAACTAAACGCCGGAGAACCAGTGAGATCGCAGCCCGCCAGATATCGTGCTAAACTGATGCGGAAATCCGGAATGTCCGGGAAAGGGAAGGCCATGAGAATCCTTAAGGTGGGTTTGCTTTTGACGTTTCTCGTTTCCGCCCTCGCGGCCGCCAATAGCCTCGACGTATATACAGTTGACGTCGAGGGAGGGAAGTGTCTTCTGGTCGTTTCTCCTTCCGGAGAATCGCTGCTGATCGATGTCGGCTGGCCGGCGTTTAATGGCCGGCAGGCATCGGTGGATCGAGTCCTGGACGCTGTCAAGGCCGCCGGTCTCAAGCGGATCGACTACCTGTTGATCTCGCATTTCGATATCGACCACATTGGAGACGTCCCGGCGCTGGTAGCCAGGTTCCCCGTCGGGCACATCTACGATCACGGCGACATTCAGTTTTCAACTGCCATCACCGATGAAAAGTACACGAGAGGTTTGGATTCTCAGCGGGAGCGGTTTAGAGCCTACGACACGGTTCGTCAGAAGGTTGGCCACACGGTAGTTAAGCCGGGCGACAAAATCCCGCTCAAGGGCGTGGATGTGGAGGTGGTGACGGCGGCGGGGAAGTTCATCCAGAAGCCGCTCCAGGGCGCCGGCGCGCCAAATCCGCTGTGCTCGACTTACCCCCAGCAGGCCGTGATTGAGAGAGATGTGGAAGATAACCTCTCGGTCGGTGTGCTGTTCACCATGGGAAAGTTCCGCATGCTAGACTTGGCAGACCTGGAAGCGCACTACAGTCGCAATTTGGTTTGCCCCAACAACTTGCTGGGGGCGGTGGACGTGTATCAGGTGAACGTGCACGGCCAGTTCAAGGGGATCGCGCCGGAGTTGATCGGAGCGGTGCATCCGCGAGTGGCCATCGTGGGCAATGGCGCGAGGAAAGGCGCCGATCCGCAAACCTGGCCGATCCTGCGCGCTACGCCCGGTCTGGAAGACATCTGGCAGGTTCACTATTCGGCCAACGGGACCAAAGATACGAACCCGCCGGACGGTTTCATTGCCAATCTGGAAACGGCCGACGAGTATCGATCGATCAAACTGTCGGCGGAATCGAATGGGACCTTCACGGTGACCAATTCGAGGAATGGTTTCAGCAAGACCTATAGGCCCTTAATCGGCGGATCGAAGTAGCGTACCGCCAAGAGAGTGAGGTGACCACAATGTGCCGGCACCGTTCCACGCTAGCGCTCGTGTCAAACGGCCCGTGGCTATCGGGTGTGACAATAGCCGCGATTGTTTTCATCGCGCTGATCGCGCCGGCATCCGCGCAGCAAGCGCAGGCCGCCGGGCGCGGCAGAAGCGGGGCCGTGGAGCCAATCCCGATCGTACTTACCAACGACAAGATCGAACTTACGACGCTGGCTAACGGCGGCAGCTTCTCCAAACTCCTGCTGCGCGACGGAGAGCCCCTCAGCCCCTTCGCCAGGATCGGTCACATGCTGGCGCTGGACGGTTTCGGCGCTCCGTCTCCGGAAGAGGCGGCTCTGGGCATGCCCTTTCACGGCGAAGCCGGCCGGCAGGTTTTCAAGATTGTCGGTAACCACGAATCCGGGCTGGTACACTCGGTCGTCCTCCAGACCCTGCTGCCGCTGGCGCAGGAGATATTCACGCGGACGATCGAACTTCCGGACGGCGAGAGCGTAGTCCGCGTCACCAGTGACCTGGAAAGCCTGCTGACTGTGGACCGGCCGATTTCCTGGGCCGAGCACGCCACTCTTGGCCCTCCTTTCATGGAGAGTGGCAAAGTCGTGGTTGATATGCCGGCTACCAACTGCCGCGTCCGTCCTTATAAGCCCGGACCCATTCCCGGACACCTGGTTTATGACAAGGATTTCAAGTGGCCGATGGCACCCACCGTGGACGGGGGCCACGCCGACCTGCGGGTGATACCTACGGACCACAACTGGCTGGACCTGGCCAGTTGCCAGATGGACCCGGCCCGGCAACTGGCATTTGTGACCGCGCTGCATCTGGAAAAGCACCTGATATTCGGTTACGTGTTCCGGCGCCAGGATTACCCCTGGTTAATGAGCTGGATGAACTTCACCGGCGACAACCGTGCGGCGCGCGGCATGGAGTTTTCGACACAGACGTTCGACGTCTCCCATCGCGAGACGGTGGCAATGAGCCCGCTGTTCGGGATGCCGACGTTTCGGTGGCTGCCGGCCAAATCCAAAATCCAGACGCGCTTCTTGATGTTCTACGCGAGAGTGCCGGAGGGATTCACCAGGATCGACGACGCGACTTT
Source organism: Bryobacteraceae bacterium (assembly GCA_049509915.1). Lineage (GTDB taxonomy): Bacteria > Acidobacteriota > Terriglobia > Bryobacterales > Bryobacteraceae > JBEKYD01. Next base: position 3,534 of record JBEKZL010000193.1, read on the forward strand.
CGAGAACGGGAAAATCACAATTCTCGACCACTCCGGGAAGAGTGTGGTGCTGGCGGCCTCGCAAGGGCTTTAGGTCCGATCCGGGCACACGCCTGGATGCCCTTCCTCCTCGCAGAGGAAGAAGCCACACCGGTCGCCGGAGAACGAGGCGAAACCTCCATCGCCCCAATGGAGCTTGACGCCGAGTACGTTCACGTAATAAAACGGCGTGCTACTCTGCCAGCTGGAATCCGCATGAGAATGGCCAGCCGGAACTCGCGAGGTCCCAAATGGAAAACCCTGGGCTAAATATGAGACTCGCTGCCGTATGCAGCATCATCATGGCCGCGTCCGCCGTGCCGGCTTCCCGCGCGGCGAGCCTGGCGGATTTCGTGAATCCGCTCATCGGCACAGCCGGAGACGGTCAGACATTCCCCGCCACCGGCGTGCCCTTCGGCATGACCCAATGGACCCCGCAGACGCGCGACGGCGAGGCGAAATGCGTGGCGCCGTACTACCAGAAGGACACGCGCATCCAGGGATTCCGCGGCAGCCATTTCCCGAGCGGCTCGTGTACGCAGGACTACGGCAGCGTGACCATCATGCCCTCCAGCGGCCCGCTGAAACTGTCGGCCGCCGAGCGGGCGTCGGTCTTCCAACGCTCCGGGGAACGCGCCAGCCCGTATCGGTACGACGTGACCCTGGACGATTTCGGCATCCAAGCCTCGCTAGCGGCCACTTCACGAGCCGCGATTCTGGAGTTTCGATATCCCGCGGCGGCCGAGGCTTGGATTCTGGTGCAGGCGAACTCCCGCCGCGGCGAGGGGCAGATCCGGATCGACGTGGAGCGGCGGGAGATTGCCGGTTGTAATCCCGTACATCGTCTTTATGCCGGCAATGGGAAGCCGGCCGGCTTCAGCGGCTGCTTCGTCGCGCGGTTCGATCGTGCGTTCCGCAAAATGGGCGTCTGGAGCGGTTCGCGCCGCGAGGACGGCGCGGTCTTCGTGGACGGAGTGGAGGGCGCTCCCGGCGCCTATATCGGCTTTGCCACCAGGGACGGCGAAGTGCTGCGGGTGAAAGTGGGAACTTCGTTCACCGGCATCGAGCAGGCCCGGCGCAATCTCGACGCGGAGATCCCGGCTTGGAGCCTGGACGAAGTCGCGGCACGGTCGCGGAACGGTTGGGACGGCGCGCTCGCCGGGATCGAGGTGCGCGGCGCGTCGGACAGCCGCCGCCGTGTCTTTTATACCGCGCTCTATCACGCGCTTTTGCTGCCCCGCACTTTCAGCGACGCCGGTGGAACCTACCCGGGATTCGCCGGCTCGGGGCACACGGAAACGGCGCGCGGGTTCACCTACTACTGCGATTTCTCACTCTGGGACACCTTCCGGTCCGAGCACCCGTTGCTCACCATCATCGATCCCAAACGCAGTAGCGACATGGTGGAGTCGCTCGTGGCGAAGGGCCGGCAAGGCGGATGGCTGCCAATCTTTCCCGCATGGAACAGTTACACGCAGGAGATGATTGGCGACCATGCCATTGCCGTGATCGTGGATGCATATCTAAAGGGGATTCGGGGCTTCGACGCCGAAGAAGCGTATCGGCTCATGCGGCGGAATGCCATGGAGACACCGGCCTCTGTAGAAGCGTACGCGGACGGCCGCGGACGGCGCGCGCTAGCCAGTTACTTGAAGTACGGCTACATTCCGCTGGAAGATCCGGTTCGCGAGGCGTTTCACAAAGGCGAACAGGTTTCGCGCACGCTGGAGTATGCCTACGACGATTGGGCGCTGTCCAAAATGGCGGGAGCCCTGGGTAAGACCGCCGACGAGAAACTGTTCCTCGCGCGGGCGCGGAATTACCGCAATGTGATCGACCCTTCCACCGGCTTCGCCAGGGGACGCCACGCCGATGGCTCGTGGGACTCTCCGTTCGACCCGGCGGGAACGTACCCGTACATCACCGAGGGACTGCCGTTCCAGTACACTTTCTTTGTGCCCCAGGATATCGAGGGACTGATCGAACTGACCGGCGGCCGCGCCGCATTCATCGACAAACTCGACCGCCTGTTCAGCGAAAAGCTCTACGATCAGGGGAACGAGCCCAGCCACCATATCGCTTACCTCTACAATTACGCCGGCGCACCCTGGAAGACCGAGCGACGGGTTCGCCAAATCATGGATGAGCTGTATCTGGACCAGGCGGCCGGGATAGCGGGAAACGACGACTGCGGCCAGATGTCCGCCTGGTACGTGATGAGCGCACTAGGCTTCTATTCGGTGGCCCCCGGTACGCCCGTTTACCAGATAGGGACGCCATTGTTCGACGAGGCGCTCATCCACGCGCCCGGCGGCAGACCGTTTACGATTCGCGCGCGCGGCGTTTCCGCCACGCGCCCTTACATTCAATCCGCCACTCTGAACGGAAAGGCCATCGCGCGTACGTGGATTTCGCATGCGGAGATCGTGGCCGGCGGCGAATTGGACTTTGTGATGGGACCAGAACCGAATGCGGCCTGGGGCAGCCGTCCCGAGGACGTGCCCCCTTCGCTTACTCCTGCGAGGGAATGAAGCGCCGCCGGCATCCTCCCGTTCGCGGAGTAATCCAAGTTCGGGCGGCTTGCCGAAGGTCCGGGTGTTGCCGCGCTCAGTACTCGGTTTCGCAACATCCTGCGACCGCTCCCCCAACGGTTCCGGCTCGAATACGTTACCGAACTTCCGAAACGGCACTCTCAATTGCCTTGCACGGCCAGGTATCCGCCGGCGTGCTCTAGGTTCCGTGGAGGGAGAGAACTACACGAGGCACACCTTCAAATTGTCGCCGGGGCGCAGAGCCGGGGTGCGGAGGATCCGCCCGCCGGACAAACGCTTTACAATTGATAAGATCCATGGCTCGTGAATTGTTGATCCAAACGCCCGACGGGCAGACGAAGACATTTGAGCTGGGAGGCGCGCCGGTTACTGTCGGGCGGTCCAGCAACGTGGAATTATCCTTCATCGATGACGCCGGGTTGTCACGGCAACATTTTATGTTCGAGCCGGAGGGCGCGGATTGGACGGTTCGCGACCTGGGCAGCAAGAACGGCACCTATGTCAACAACATTCCGCTGAAGGCGCGGCTGGTGCTGCAGCCGGGCGACCGGATCACGGCGGGGCACCTGACCATCCTCTACGACGGGGGCGCCCGCCGCCCCGATATGGGGGTGGTAGTGTTCGAAGGCGGGGAGCAGGATTCAGGGACCACTTCGACCTTATTGACCACCCTCGAAGGCGCCATTTCCAATTCCACCATGTTGGCGGAAAGAGGAGGGCGGGGGGCTCTTTCGCCGGTCCAGGCGCTGATCCGCGCCGGGCAGGAGCTATCGCAGAACCGGCCTCTGGCGGAACTGTTTCCGGTGATTCTGGATCTGGCCATTCAGGCGGTGAACGCGCAGCGCGGCGTGGTGATGCTGCTCGAGGGCGACCGGTTGGTCGCCAAGGCGCACAAGGGCGAGGGCTTCCGCATCTCGACGGCGGTGCGCGACCGGGTGCTCAACCAAAAGGCTTCGGTGCTGGTACGCGACGCGCAGCTCGACGAGGCGTTCAAGGCCCGTCTCAGCATCGTGGAGCAGCGGGTGCACACCATGATGGCGGTGCCGCTCGAAACCAAGGACCGCATCATTGGGCTGATCTATGTGGATTCGCCGTTCGTGCTGCGCGAATTCACCAAAGACGATTTGAGCCTGCTGGCGGTGATGGCGAACGTGGCCGCCATCCGCATCGAGAACGCGCGCCTGGCGGAAATCGAGGAAGCCGACCGCATTTTCCAGCGCGACCTTTCTCAAGCCGCCGAGATTCAAAAATCCATGCTGCCGGCGGGAGCGCCCTCAGTGGCCGGGCTCGACCTGGCCGGCTACAATGCCGCCTGCCGCACGGTGGGCGGCGATTACTACGATTTCTTCCCCTACGGCGACGAGCGGGTGGGGCTGGCGCTGGGCGACGTTTCAGGCAAGGGCATGCCGGCGTCGCTGCTCATGATGGCGCTGCACGCGCGGGTGGAAGTGCTGGCGGCCGAACCGGGCAACCTGGGCGGCTTCATGACCCGGCTCAACAAGGCCACCTGCGCCAATTGCCCATCCAATCGCTTCATCACTTTCTTTTTCAGCGTGCTCGACCCATCGGGCGCGCTGCTGCACGTTAACGCGGGGCACAATCCGCCGGTGCTGATGAGGGCCACGGGAGACTGGCAGATGCTCGAAGGCGGCGGCCCTCCGCTGGGAATTCTGAAGATCGCGCCCTACAGTGAACAGCGCGGCGCGCTCGCGCCGGGCGACATGCTGGTGATCTACAGCGACGGCGTTACCGAAGCCAACAACGGCAACCTGGATGAATTCGGCGAGGAGCGCCTGGTCCGGGTGCTGCGCGAGAATCGCCATAAGGCGGCCGGCGAGATCGTGCGGGCGGTAACCGAAGCGGTAGCCGAGTTCGCGGCCGGCGCGCCACCGGCCGACGACCTCACCCTGCTGGTTGCGAAGAGATTATGAAACCCGCGCAGCCGATCGTCACCGACCTGGTACAGATCCGGCAACTCGGGGAGAAGAAGACGGACGAGAATTTCCGTTTCCGCAGTTTCATGAAATCGCGCGATCACTCCGACCGCATCCTGCGGCGCATCGCCGAGGGAATTCAGGATCAGATCGACTGCACCCGGTGCGCCAACTGCTGCAAGACCTCCACCACCGAGATCAGTGAGCGCGATATCGAGAGATTGTCACGGCACCTGCGCGTCAGCCGCGAAGACTTTCTGCGCGACTACACCATGCCGGACGACGAAGGCACGCTTTCGCTGAAGTTCAACGAAGCCGAAGGCGGCTGCGTGTTTCTTGACGGTAACCTGTGCACCGTCTACGAAGCGAGGCCGGACATCTGCCAGCGCTACCCGCACACGGTGCGGGGCAGCGGGTCGATTGCGAGCCGCATGTGGCAGTTCGTGGACCGGGCTTCGGTCTGCCCGATCGTTTATAACTCGCTCGAGGCGTTCAAGGAGCACATGCGGTTCCGAAGGTGAAGGGGAGCCGCGGGTTGCTCTGTCGCTTGATTATCGGAAGCGCGCCCGCTTGACGTTAGGGTCTCTGAGTGGAGCCGCGCCTACTCTGCCGCTCACGGTCCTGAAGCGATGGCGAGTGAAACCGAGCCGCTGGTGGAGGCCGGCGAAACTGTCACGGCGGCCGCCCCGCTCGATGCATTCCAGGTGCCGTCGCCGCTGTATTGCGCCCTGATGGTCTCGGTCCCCACGGCCAGCGTAGTGACGGTGAGCGTCCCGTCCCCGATGTCAGTGGTGCGGTGCCCAGCGGCACCGGCGGAGCGAATATGCTCACCGGTGGCAGGGTGAATGTCACGGTTCCGGTGGGCGCCGCGAATCCCGCCGGCACGGTGGCGCTGGCCGTGGCCGTCGGTGTCACGGCCTGGCCGTAGACCGGGGCTGGGGAACTTGTCACGGTGATGGTGACCGGCGCATGCACCGCCTGCCCGTAACTGCCCTGTGCCGTGGGCCAGGTCGAATCGCCGCTGTATTGGGCCATGATGGTGTGGTGCCCGCCGGTCAACGCGCCGGTGCTGAATGTCGCCCGGCCGCCCGAAACGGTGCCGCTGCCCGGCAGCGCCGCGCCATCCGAGAATTGCACGCTTCCGGTTGGCGGCCCGGCGGCGGGCGATCCGCCACTGGTCCCGATGGCGGCGGTGAAGGTGACTGCCTGCCTCAGCGACGACGGGTTTACGCTGCTCGTCGGCGATAGCGACGATGTGGCCGGCGGGTAGATCGTGACAAAAAGGCGGTGCAATCGCGTGCGCGAGAAGAGCGCGCCAGTGACTAGCAGCGGCAATACGTATCGTGCTAATCGGGTTCCGTCAATCGCGTAGTCCTGCATCGCCGTCCAGGCGATCCGCATCCAACCACCGTCCGGCAGTACATGGGCACCGGCTATTCCTTCGAGCAACCGCTCAGCACCCGATTCCACCAGCGATTCCAGACCATTAGGGGCCTCCCAGCCGGGTGGTTGGATGCATCGGCATACGGGGCTTGACGACCGCTGATATGTAGTATAGCATATATATGCTATAAAATCGGCGCAAAGGGAGGAGTCATGAATCAGAAACGGATTCAACGGATCGAGCGGCGGATTGATCGGATCAAGAGGGATCTACATGAGATCGGTCCGATGCGTCCGGGCTCACTAAGCCGCCAGTACAAGGATCCCCAACACCGCACCGGAGCGCACTGGCAGATCGGTTATATACGTTGGATGAAGAGTCGCACCGAGTACGTCCGCCCCGAATGCGTAAGGAGATTCGCTGCCAGACATCGATCCAAAAGCGGTTCAAACGCCTCGTTGACGAGTGGATCGACTTGTGTTCTTCGGGCGTGGCGGGCACGCTGGCCCGGTCGGGAGCGAAAGTGGGCCGCGGGGCAAAATGCCGACGGGGACGGAGACTTCGCAAACTGGCAGATCAAAGGGGTGTACGGAAGATCCGGACACCCCGCTTTCGGCAAGGCTCGGCCGGAATCGCTTCTCAGCCTTCTTTCGTGGTCTTTCGGGGCGGCGCCATGCTCCACAGGTGATCGCCGGAACGCTCGTTGTTCCACTCCGGGGTGGGCGCGAAGTAGGTGGCGCCCGGAGCCAGGTGCGCCTTCACGGCATCCTCATTCAGGGTGATGCCCAGGCCTGGTTTGTCGGGAACTTTGATGTAGCCTTTATTGATAATCGGCTTGTCGATGCCCTCCACTAGATCCTGCCACCAGGGGCGATCCAGCGAGTGGTTTTCCAGCGCCAGGAAATTCTCCGTGGCCGCGGCGCAGTGAACGCTGGCCATGCAGTTAATCGGCAAACCGGCATAGTGCATGGCCATCGGAACGCCTAACTCCATCGCGGCGTCGCCAATCTTGTGTGTCTCCAGGATCCCGCCCGAGGTGGAAAGATCGGGGTGAATCTTACTCACCGCGTGCTTTTCGCACAGATTGATGAACCCTTCCTTCAGGTAAATGTCCTCGCCGGTGCAGATCGGGGTGGGACTGTTGTCGGTGATGTGTTTCAGCATGTCGGTATACTGCCAGGGAATCACATCCTCCATCCAGGCAAGGTTGTACTTCTCATACGCCTTACCTAGCCGGATGATGGAATTCACGCCCAGGTGGCCAAGGTGGTCCATGGAAAGCGGATCTCCATGCCAACCGCCTCGCGCACCGCCGCCACATACTGGCACAGCATCTCGATCCCCTTGTCGGTCACTTCCATTGCCGTAAAGGGATGGGGAAGCACACGCTGCTCCCACGCGCTCATTCCAGAAGGCTGCGTCAGGGTGCCGGGAGTGTCGGCCACCATGTCGACATTCAGGTCCATCTTCAGCCACGTCAGGCCCATCACTTCCTTACGCTCTTTCTCGCGCTGGGCGTAAACGTGTGGATCCTTCGATTCCGTGGTGTCGGCATAGATGCGAATCTTGTCGCGGAACTTACCGCCCAGCATCTGGTAAATGGGAACGTTGTACACCTTCCCCGCGATATCCCAGAGCGCCACCTCGACCGCAGTCACTCCTCCGGTCTGCCGCCCATGGCCGCCGAACTGCTTGATCTTCTGGAATAAGAAGTTGATGTTCAGCGGGTTCTCGCCGACCAGTCGGCTCTTCAGGAAGAGTGCGTAAGTTGCACTGGCACCGTCGCGGACTTCGCCCAGCCCATAGACACCCTGGTTGGTGTCGATCCGGATGATGGGCCAACCGGCTCCGAATGCCAGGCCGCCGGCTGGAGCGCTGCCCCGGCCGCCCGCGGGTGTGCCGCCGCCGCCAAATTCGCCGGCTCCCGTAACGATTGCCACGCGCAGATCCGTGATCTTGAGGGCCGACGGGCGCGAATTGGCATTGACGTTCTTGACCTGCGCTTCCTCGGCCTTGGAACTCTTTCCAAGCAGAGCGCCGCCCAACACCGCCGCCGAGGGCCTGAACAAGTCTCGCCGGGCCAGTCTGCCATTGCGTTGATACATTGTCGTTTTCGCCTTTCTCCCCGCTGCCTGCACCGATCAAACATTCTATACTCTTTCAGGCCTACGACTCTGAAAGAGCCGCCGATGGAACTTTCGTATAATGGCTGGGAACGAAAGAGAGGAGACTTCATGGACCACGCAGTCTCGCGCCGGCATCTGCTCGGCGTAACCGGAGCGGCCGGGGCCGGCCTGCTCGGCCTGGCGGCGGGCCAGGCGCAAAAATCCGGCCACCCCCGGGCGCTAGCCTTGATTGGCGACCGGTATCATAACCCGGATTATATTCGGGTCAGCCTGGACCGGGTCTTCAAAGAGACCGGCGTCGCGGTGGACTACACCATTGCCTACGACCGGCTTTCGCGCGAAATGTTGCGGGACTATGACCTGTTCCTGTGCTTCCGCGATGGCATGATCTGGCCCAACGGCTACCTGGGACCGGACGCTTACGCCTACGAACAGGGACTGGAGAACCGGTCGCCCGAGGCTGAGTCAGTCGCCTGGATCACGGAGGAGCAGGGAGCCGCGGTCAAAGATTTTGTCACTGCCGGCGGCGGGTTTTACTCGTTTCACAACAACAGCCATGTTTCTCTTTCCTCCAAGAACTATCGGGAGGTCATGGGCGGCGCTTACATCGGACACCCGGCGCTGCGGCCGTTTCGCGTGCGCGTGGTGAACTCCGGGCACCCGATTACGAAGGGCATCCAGGAGTTCACGGTCAACGACGAACAACACTTTGTCACTTATGACAAAGACCCGAAGTATGTGTTGCTGGAATCGGAGAACGTGGACGGGCTGGAGTATGGCGACCACGGCAGGAAATCGGTGGCGGGCTGGGCGTACGACTACGGCAAGGGGAGGGTAGCCTTCACCGCCATTGGGCATACCAATCACGCCATGTGGATTCCGGCTCATTTCGAATTGCAAAAGAGAGCCGTGCGCTGGTTACTGAAGCAGATTTGATTTACCGGCCCATCCAGCCGCCGTCCACTGTCAGTACCGTCCCGGTAACATAGTTCGACGCCGGGGAGGCCAGGAATACCACCGCGCCCCCGAAATCCTCGGCTTCACCCCAGCGGCCGGCCGGGATGCGCGCCAGGATGGCCGGGTTGCGAACCGGATCGTTGCGAAGCGCCGTGGTATTGTCGGTGGCAACGTAGCCCGGAGCGATGGCGTTCACCTGCACGTTCTGGCTCGCCCATTCGTTCGCCAGCGCCTTGGTTAACTGCGCCACGCCGCCCTTGGCGGCGGCATAGCCTGGCACCGTGATGCCGCCCTGAAAGCTGAGCAGCGACGCGGTGAACACGATCTTTCCCGCTTTTCGCTTCAGCATTTCGCGGCCAAATTCGCGCGCCAGCACGAACTGCGCGCTCAAGTCGACTTCGATGATCTTGTCCCACATTTCATCGGGGTGCTCGGCGGCGGGCTTGCGAAGAATGGTACCGCCGTTGTTGATCAGAATGTCGATGGGCGGGCACTCGCTCTTCACTTTCTCGATGAAGCCGTAGACCGCCTGGCGGTCGCCCAGGTCGCAGCTATAGCCCCAGAACTTGCGGCCGCGCCGCTCCACTTCCCGGCCCACCGCGCTCGCCTCCGTCTCCAGGCTCGCGCTCGTCCCCACAATGTCTGCCCCGGCTTCGGCCAGCGCCAACGCCATGCCCATGCCGATGCCGCGGCGGGCGCCGGTGACCAGGGCGGTCTTTCCATCCAGCTTGAAACGATCCAGAATTGTCAATGTCCTACTCCGCGCAACTCACCAGGACCTTCATCACTTCGCCGCCGCGCTCCATGAGGCGCAGACCTTCTTCCACCCTGCCGAGGGGCACCACCGTCGTAATCAGTTTCTCGATCGGCAAGCTGCCGCCGGCCGCGAGTGTAATAGCCGCTTCAAAATCCTGCTCTTCGTAGACGCGCGCCCCCGTTAGCTTCAATTCGCGCCAGAAGAAGCGGAACAGGTCCACCTTGGGCGGCTCGGCGAAGATCGCCACCGCCACGATGCGCCCGCGCGTGCGCGGCAGCTTGGTCATCATTTCCGCGCCCGCCGCCGAGCCTGATACTTCGAACACCACGTCGGCGCCGGTCCCGGCGGTGCGCTCGCCGATCAAAGCCGGCAGGTCGGTTTCGGCGGGATTCACCGCGTCGATTCCCAGCGCGCGAGCCAGTTCGACGCGGAAATTGTTGACCTCAGCCATCACCACGTGCGCGCCGCGCGCCTGCGCCACCAGCGCCACTAGCACGCCAATCGGGCCCCCGCCAATCACCACCACGGCGTGGCCGGCTTCCACCTCGCCCATGCGCACGTCATGGCAGGCCACCGCAATAGGTTCGATCAGCGCGGCTTGCCGCAGGGAAAGCGCGTCCGGGAGGCGGTGCAGGGTGTGGGCCGGTACGGTCCAAAGCCCCTGGAGAGCGCCCGGTGTATCGATCCCGATGAACTTCAAGTTGTGGCAGATATGGCTATGGCCCGCGCGGCACGCTGGGCAGTTGCCGCAGGGATCGAGCGGCCGCACCGTGACCCGGTCGCCCGCCCGCCATCCTTCCACGCCCGCTCCCACCGCTGCGATGGCGCCTGACATCTCATGACCCATCACATGCGGCAGCCGCAGCCGATGCGCCATCGCGCCGTGGAACAGGTGCAGGTCGGTTCCGCACAGTCCGCAATAAGAGACGCGAATCTGCACCTGGCCCTCCGCCGGTTCCACCGGAGCGCAGGGACCCAGACGCATGGTCCGATTGCCTTCAAAAAACGCCGCGTGCAAGACTGCAGTCGTGGTTTCCATTAGACTCACATTCTCGAGTTTATACTCTTTTTGAACCGCCAACCGGGCGAGGCGAACCGCCCTCTACTGGACGGGGCTTGGCACGAACAGCACGCAGACCGGAGATTGCACCTGAAGCACCTGCCCGGTGGGAGTGAGGCGGCCAGTTGCCGGATCGATCTTGAAAATCACGATATTGTTGGAGTCCTGGTTGGCGGCAAACAGATAACGGCCGGTGGGGTCGATCTTAAAATTGCGAGGCGTGCGGCCATGGGTGGCAACGTTTTCGATGGCGCGCAGCGTGCCCTGCTTCGGTTCGACGGCGAAAACCGCGATGCTGTCGTGACCGCGGTTGGACGCATAGAGAAATCGTGCCTTGGCATCGATTTCGATTTCCGCGGAGTTGTTCTCACCGTGGAAATCGGCTGGCAGAGTCGAAATGGTTTGGAGTTGGGTCAGCTTTCCCGAAGCAGGTTCGTAGGCAAAGGCGGTGACCATGGACCCCATCTCGTGCAGGGAGTAAGCAAACCGGCCGTCGGGGCTGAAGGTGAAGTGGCGCGGGCCCGAGCCGGGCTTCACGGTCACAAACGGAGGATCGTTGGGGCTCAGATGCGCGGTCGCCGCGTCCAGCCGGTAACTGAAGATCCGGTCCAACCCAAGGTCCGGCACAAAAACGAAACGGTTGTCGGCCGAAAGCACTACGGCGTGCGCGTGCGGCCCGGTTTGCCGTCGCCCGTCAACGCTGGAGCCGCTGTGCTGCATCACTGCCGTAGGGCCGCTCAAACGGCCGTCCGCGCCAACCTCAAAAGCAGCCGCGCTGCCGGTCCCATAGTTCGCGACCAGCAAACTCCTCCCGGTCTTATCCACTACCAGGTGACATGAGCCTCCACCACCCGAAGACACCGTGTTCAACGCCGTCAATGCGCCGCTCGCCGGGTCGATCCGGAAGGCGGTGATGGACCCGTTCTGCCGTCCATCGTTTCCGAGTTCACTCACGGCGTACAAAAACCGCCGATTGGGATGCAGAGTCAGAAACGATGGCCGAACGATCTCGCCAACCAGGCCGATGTCGTCCAGCTTAAAAGCGGCCGCGTCGTAACGGTACGCGTAGATGCCCTTGCTCTTGGGACCGGTGTAAGTGCCGATATAGACAAGATACTTGCTCCCAGCCGGAGCAGCCTGGGCCGAATAGCTAGCCGGCGCGAGCGCCAGCGCAGCCAGACAGATGAGTAATCCTTGCCTAACCGGTCTCATACCTGCCTCAGTTCTCCCGCAACAGCCATTTCACCGCGTTCTTCTGCATCTTTATGTATTCCGGATTCCATAATACGGCAATCATATGGCCCGGCGCCATGAAGCAAACACGCCCCTTGCCGTAGTCGTAAGCCCAGACGGATTCCGCCGAGTTGCTCCGGCGGCCCGCCTGGTCGGTATAGTCGAGGCCGTTCTCGTTGATGCTTCTGGCCAGCACGTACTTCGGATCCTTTTGACGATGTGCACCTTGTACGGCCGTATGGGTGGATGCCCGGTGTAAATGGCGCCCTCGACATCCCGGTAGTCTTTGTTCATAAGGGACGCCTGGCTATTGTTGTGGAAAGCCCAAAGAGAACCGCCCTCCTGAACCCACGCCTTGATGCCTTTCCCCTGCTCCACCGTCATCCATCCAACGCCGTGGGGGAATCCTCCGATCTTCTTCTCGAGAGGCGGAACGCTGACGATGTCTTCCGGCTTGCCCGTCCAATACATTGCCTGGTAGTAGCCGTGCGGGAAGCGCAGACCGTCACGGAACATAATCAGGATCTTATAGCTCTTCAGACTCTCATAGCTCAGCAGCTTTTCTTCGTCGGTGAAGTCGATCGAGAGTCCGGCGTCTTCCACCAGATTGCTGGTAAGTGCGGCGCGGATGTAATCCGAATTGTGCGATTCGTCGCCGCACAGCGCGAATGCAGTGCCCTTGGCCGCGGCTGCGCCAAAGCCGACGCGTGCCGCGAACCCCAGCCCGGCGATTCCCATTGAACGCAGGGCAGATCGCCGCGTAACTTCCGGTTGCTGAAACATCGAGCCTTGGCTCCTCTCTTCTGCGACAATTCTATACCCGCAGCCTCAAAAATAGAACTTAGCGGCCAGTTGCATGATACGAGGGTTCCCCGCTGTCAGGATGCGCCCGAAATTCGAACTGGACAAGGATGCGGTCGGGTTCCCAAACGCCGGTCTGTTCAAGGTGTTGAATACTTCCCAACGAATTTCGAACCGCTTGCTCTCGCTGACGCGGTAATCCTTAAACAAGCCGCTGTCAAAATTCTGCGTACCCGGCCCGGTGAGGATGTTTCGGCCGCTGGTGCCAAACGTGCCCAAACCCGGCAATGCAAAAGCGGCTGTATCGAAATACTCCGCAATCTTGCTGGCGACCGACCGGTCATTATAGGTCGGGGCCGGTCCCAGTAAGTTCCCGCGATCGAGCCCAACCCCGGAAAAACTACGGTCCTGGCCCGCCGTCACGCTGAAGGGAATGCCGGTTTGCAGCGTCAAAATCCCGTTTACGGACCACCCTCCGAATAGTGCGTGCTCCAGTCCCTTGGAACCGCGGAAGATCGGCAACTGCCAGATGAACGAAGTGAGGAACCGATGCCTCACGTTAAAGTTCGCCAGGCCGCGGTCTGAATTCCAGTCCCATGGATCCGACGACTGGCTCCCCAATCCGCTGTTACCGTCGGTCGACTCCATATCGATGGCTTTCGAAAAGACATACGATCCCAGGACCGTTAAGCCTCCCTCGAAACGCCGGTTCCAATTCATCTGCAGAGACTCATAGTTGGAATTCGCGGTCGACTGGATGCTCTCGATGGTCTGATACCCCTGGTAGGGGCGCCGCGAGTCGATGTTGCCGGTCGTCGACGCGCCCGGAATGTATATCCCCGGGTTGATCTGCTCGCTCTGGTGCAAGTGGGTTGCCTTGTTGCCAAGATAGGCGATAGTGAGAACGAACTTGCGCCATAGCTCCCTCTGCAGATTGACATTCCATTGTTGTACATAGGCACTGGTAAAACTTGGGTTCATGTCCATGATCGGCATGGGGAGAAAAAAGACCTTCGCCGCCCGCTGCTGAGCCGTCGTCGCATGTTCGTAGGTCTCGAGGAATTGTAGCTGTTGCGGATTGCTGCCGTACGGATTGGACAGTTGGACATTGTAGGTGGTCAGGCCATAGGAAAACGGCTGAGAAGTGGGGTTCGAATTCAGCGTGACCAGTTGGATGGTATCGGAGAATATTCCGTAGCCGCCGCGAATACTGGTCTTGCCGTCGCCGAACGGATCGTAGGCGAATCCGAAGCGGGGCGAAAAGCGCTCCCACCGCACCGGGACCACTCCCTTGCCGTTAATGCCTTTGTCGCCCGGGAACAGGTAGCCCAGAGGCGCCAGGGGAAAGATCGTCGACTGTTGGCCGGGGCGAAAGGCCGTATTTTCGCCGTATGCATCCGCCACCGGAACATACGGCTCCCAACGCAGACCCAGGTTTAAGGTGAGCTTGTGAGTGGCGCGCCAGTCGTCCTGAACGTAGAGGAACGGCGTGTACTTGTATTGCCACGACGAAATCGGCGAATTTTGATAGACGCTGGCCGCCGCGCCGACGTAGAAATCCGCATATCCCCAGCCGGAGGGGCCCGTCGCCACGCCATTAAACGTGAACCCCGGATCCGTGTCGAAGTTCTCGCGCCCGTTTCTTCGTACCTTCGCGATATCCCCGCCGAACGTGATCAGGTGATTGCCCTTGGTCCAGGAAAGCGAGTCGACGAACTGGTAGTTCATCATAAAGCTGCGGTAGTTGGTGGCAATGCCAAGGCCCAAGCCGCCGCTGATGCTCAGAATCCAGTCGGTCGGTATGTTGGGCGGGGCAAGCGGTACACAAGTCGGCGTGCAGCCGAGTGCCGTCCAATTGGCTGGATTGGTGACCTCAGGAGAACGGTAGAACACGTTCCGCGCGACGATCAGACTGGCCGTATTGACCAACGTCGGCGTGAAAGTGTCCGTGTCGTTGATCGCGATGTTGTGAGTCACCCAGTCGTTGGTTCCGTTGAAGGCGGGTACGGCATAGTTCAGCACGGTGAAGTAGTCGTCCCAGAAATAGCGAACGCTGAGCTTGTTCGCGTTCGAAATCGAGTGATCGATCTTCGCCACCACCTGGTTGTCGTTGGTCGGCAGCGATAGATTGTAGGTGTAAATGTTGCCGGGGCTGTTGGCCGGAGGCAGGAAGTCTTTTGTGAATGTCAACGCAACCGGATCCAGTTGGCTGGTGGGGATGGTATTGTTGGGATACGGCTGGCCGGAGGGGTTCTGCGCCGTCACCGTACTCGGCGGCGCGACGGTGATGGGCTGGCCGTGGACAACGGTTTGCGAAAAGTTGCCCGTCCGCTCCAGCGCCGTCGGGACGACGGTAGAAGAACTGGTCTGTCCAAGTTCCTGCCGCGTGGCCTCGTAAGCGAAAAAGAAAAACGTGCGATCGTGTCCGTTGTAGTGCGGCAGCAGCACCGGGCCGCCGGCGTTGCCCCCGAACTGATTGCGGTGCAGCGGCGAAACCGTCGGAGAGAAGAAATTCCGCGCGTCCATGTCGTAGTTTCGCAGGAAATCATAGAGCACGCCGTGCAGACGATTCGTGCCGGACTTCGTCACCATGGTGACTACCGCGCCCGCGTCTCGCCCGTTGACGGCGCTGTAGCTGTTCTGGAGAATGGAGAACTCCTGAAGCGCGTCCGGATTCGGGAATGCCGCCGGCACGTTGTTGTACATGTCCATGTCCAATCCGCCGTCGAGGACATAGGCGGACTGGCTGGGCCGCGTCCCGTTCACGCTGAAAACCATATTCGTGTTCAGCGCGATTCCGGTGGCAGCCGAGCCTGAGCCCATCTGGATCGCGCCGGGCAGGATGCCCTGAAGCTGCAAGGCGTTGCGGCCGTTCAACGGCAGGTCGTCCATGCGGTTCGAATCCACCACGTCCTTGACCGTGGAAGTGAGGGTGTCGACGGTGCTGACACTTCCCTGAACCTCCACCACCTGCTTCAGGTCGCCGACTTGCAAGGTGAGATCGACGCGGGCGGTCCGACCGACTTCGAGGACTACGCCCGTCCGCTGGGTGGTTTGGAAGCCGGCCGCGGTGCATGTGATTCGATAGCTTCCCGGACGGAGGTCCGGAAATATGTAGTACCCATCCGCGTTGGAACTTACTTTTTCGGTCACGCCGGTGGCCTCATTGGTCGCCGTCAACTCCACGCGCGAAACCACCGAACCTGTCGAATCGGTGGTGTTCCCAAAGATGGTGGAACTGCCCGACTGGGCAGCCAATATCAGGGGAATCATTATCAACAGCGAAAGCAACTTAGACATGGTCACCCTTTCTCTGGCCTGTGTTTACATCGAGATCCAGCCGAGCGCCCGTCGGCGTACGGCAAAAAGCCGCAGGGAAGCATCCTAGCCAGGCCCGCACTTGTCTCGATCGACCACCGAAACTCTGAGCGATAATCGCAGACCCGCGCGACGCGGTCAAGGCTGAATTCAGAAGTATTGAATGCTTTTGGCCGGACGGCCCACGACTCCGCTCAGTAGACCCCGAGCGACGACGATACCGCAGCCCCAGCGGCCTTCACACACGCCGCGAGATGCGATTCCTCCCATATCAGAAACTGCGCCGTGGGCATGGAAACGCTGATGGCGCCCACCACCGCCCCCGTGTAATCCCGCACGGGACACCCAAGGCAGCAAAGCCCCTCGGTACACTCTTCCCGATCCACGGCGTAACCCTGCTGGCGCACCTGTTGAAACTGTCTCTCCAGCGTGGCCACGTCGGTGATGGTGTG